>JANNOR010000019.1:0-20773 GCA_031399265.1 Cyanobacteria bacterium SOY_34_metabat_3
CAGCAGCTTCGCAGCCCGAAACTTTGAAATTACCGGGATTGTCGGCAATCTCGGCTCAAAATCCGCCCCTAATTCCCAGTTGGCTCTACGTTGAGGACGCTGCTCAAAGTAAAGTAATAGTGGGTCAGGAAGTCCGCGACAAAGGTCTTGATTTGAGTGGGAATTCTCGGTTTTTCCGCAATTTTAAGCGGGGAATTGGCACTTCCGTGCAGGGTTTTGTACCGGAACTGGACGGGGAAATTGTGAATTTTGAACGAGTAGGTGAGTGGTACTTGAGCCAAATTGTCAACTCAATTCGCGAACTGCCCTTGCCGATAGATTCTTTGATTTTTACTGTGCCGGTAGATAGTTTTGAAGCTTACCGCCATTGGTTGGGTAAAGTGTCTCAATCTTTGCAAGTAGAACAGGTGCGGATGTTGGACGAACCGACGGCGGCTGCTTTGGGTTACGGTTTAGCCGATCGCGAAAATCTGTTAGTAATTGATTTTGGCGGCGGAACTCTCGACCTTTCCTTGGTGCGGCTCGACATTAACGCTGGCAAAAAGCCTTTGGGTTTTATTCTAAAATGGGGCGAAAGATTGCTGGCTGAAAATTCTGGACAAAAGCCAAAAGTTGCCCGGGTGTTGGCTAAAGCCGGACAAAATTTAGGCGGTTCTGATATTGATAATTGGCTGGTAGATTATTTTTTCAAAACCAAAGGATTGGTTAAATCTCCGATAACAACTAGGTTGGCAGAACGGTTGAAAATTCAGTTGTCTTTGTTAAACAGGGCGACTGAGGTTTATTTTGACGATGAAAACTTTGAGACTTACGAATTAGAATTAGAGCGAGCTGAATTTGAATCCATCCTCGCCGAACATCACTTTTTTGAGAATCTAGACGAGTGCATGAATCAAGTATTGCAGCAAGCGCGCCGCCAAGGCTTGGAAATTGGGGATATCGATGCAGTTTTGCTGGTTGGCGGCACTGTCCAAATTCCCGCAGTGCAGCGGTGGATCGAGCAATATTTCGACAGGGAAAAGATTAAGTGCGATCGACCTTTTGAGGCGATCGCCCAAGGTGCCCTACAACTAAGTCAAGGGGTAGAAATTAAAGATTTTCTCTATCACAGTTACGGCATTCGCTACTGGAATCGCCGCGAAAATTGCCACAGTTGGCACAGTTTAATCAAATCCGGTCAGTCTTATCCGATGACGGAACCAGTAGAATTAGTGTTGGGTGCTTCGGTAGAAAATCAGCCGAGTATTGAATTAATTATCGGCGAATTGGGGGCAGAAACTGGGGGAACTGAAATTTATTTTGACGGCGACAGATTGATTGCTAAGCAACTCGCCGGCCAAACATCGGCACAGCCCCTAAATGACAAGGATGGAGCGCGCAGTATCGCGCAATTGACGCCACCTGGATATCCGGGGGGCGATCGCATCAAAATTTTGTTTCGCGTGGACGAACAGCGCTTTTTACGCATTACCGTGGAAGATTTGCTGACCAATGCAACGTTGTTAGAGGACAAACCTGTGGTGCAGTTGAGTTAAGGATAGGGTTTACAGGTAAGGTGCGCAGTGCGCACCCTACGAATTGAAGTTAAAATAAGGTAAGGTACGCAGTGCGCTACGAATTGAAGTTAAAACAAAGTGTGAAAAACAGATGAAGTATAAATTAGAATTTCCGCTTTCTCCAGAATTAGAAAAGTATCGCGACAGAATCGAAGCTACGATTAAACCTTACATTGAAATAAAAACCCAGAATCATGACTCCGTTAATTGGTGGCAGAGCAAATTTGGGGGATTGCCTTATTTACCCAAAGGCTGTGAGTATCCAAAAACTCCCGGCGGCAAATATTTATTTTTTCTAGCACAAATCAATTTTGATGAAGTACCGCCTTTAGATGGTTTTCCCGATCGCGGAATTTTGCAGTTTTATATTGGAGACGATGACTTGTATGGTTTAGACTTCGGCAATGAAGCTGATCTAGATAATTCCACTGTCGAAAATGGATTCAAAATAATCTATTTTTCTCAGCCAGACTTGCAAGTTGAAAACATCATTACCAATTATGATTTTTTGCCAGAACCAATAGAATATTTTCCGCTTAATGGCTGTTGCAGCTTGCAATTTACTAAAAAATATGCGCCGATCAGTACCAGTGACTTCCAATTTTCCGAACTTTTAGGCGAGGAATTTAAGGATTTATTTACGAACCCTAAAATTGATGATGAGTACCTACAAATATCGCCTTACGCGGGTCATAAAATCGGTGGATATCCTGATTTTGTACAAGGCGATGTTAGAGAATATGCTACTAACGGTGAGGGAGAACTCATGCCAAAGATTCTTTTATTCCAAATGGATACAGATCAAAATGATACAGTAGATATCATGTGGGGAGACGGTGGCATCGGTAACTTTTTTATTGATAAATCAGCACTCGAAAAATTAGACTTTAGTGAGGTGTTATACACTTGGGATTGTGCTTGAAAGCATCAGTTAAGCAAGCACGCCTAAAAAAACCAGGACTTATGCACTCCAAGCAAGAAACCGGGTTTTTACCGAATCTGCGGGCTGTAACGCGTCTTTCTGTAAAAAAACCCGGTTTCTGACTACCCGTGAGTAAGTCCCGATCGTATTTGACTATGCCCCATGCCCCATGCCCAATGCCCAATTCGCCATGCCTTAAATCTCTGATTTGTGCACCACTACTGGCGTTCCCACCGAGGCCCAATTGAACAGCCATTTAGCATGATTTACAGCTACATTTGTGCAGCCGTGAGTGACGGGATTGCCAAACAAATTGTGCCAGTAAGCGCCGTGAATTGCCATGCCTCCATCGTAATACATTGCATAGGGAACGTCAGGCACGTCGTAGTCATCCCCAGTCATCCTCGCGACGCGGTGTTTGGTTTGAACGGCAAAGGTTCCGGTGCGGGTGGGAGTCGATGATTTGCCGCTGGAAATATTTACAGCGTAAACGGGTTTATTTCCTTCCCAAGCTATTAATTTTTGTCGGGATAAATCAATTTCAATCCAGCGTTGACTGGATTCTTGCAACTGCAAAATTCTATTGGCAATTGTGTTGTGCTGGGGGCCGGCAAATACTGTCGTTGAACCTGCGCAGAAAACAGCAACAGTAAGGGCGCAACTCGCGCAGAAAGTTCCAGCGCGACGCAAGTAAGTTGAGTTGATAATGCTTTTCATTCCTCACACCCAAGACGATTTTAGATTTTAGATTGGTAGACTTTCACACCTTGTTATACTATTTTAGATTGTAAATTTTAGATTGGAAACAGGGCTTAACAAGTTGTTAAGTTTTGGGAGAGATCGCGGGCAATTTTGCCGATCGCCTCCCAGTCGCCATTTTCCACTAAGTCTTTGGGAAATAAGTCTCCGGCTAAACCAACGGCGATCGCCCCGGCGTCGATAAATACTTTCGCATTTTCCAGCGTCACCCCGCCCGTCGGGATTAACGGAATGTGTCCCAGAGGGCCTTGCAGGCTTTTCAGGTAAGCAGCACCTCCCAAAGCCGAGATCGGAAACACTTTAACGCAGGTAGCGCCTGCTTGCCACGCCGTCAAAATTTCTGTGGGAGAAAAAGCACCAGGGACGATCGGCACTCCGGCATCAACTGCGGTTTTAATCATAGCTACATCGGTGTGCGGAGTAAACAGAAATTGCGCGCCGCAGTCGATCGCTTGCTGCAACTGTTCTAAGTTTAATAAAGTACCAGTACCAATACTAAAAGTAGGGAATTCGGAGCGGAGTTCGGCAATTAATTCAGCGGCTTTGTCGGTGTTCCAAGTAATTTCAATAAACTGGATTCCTCCTGATGCTACCGCTGATGCCATTTGCCAAGCGAGTTTTTTTTCGGAGGAACGGATGACGGCGATCGCGCGGTGTTTTTTTAGTAACGTCAACCAAGATTGATGATTCATGCTCGCTCATTTTGCCTCGCCTATAATCAATATGATGATACAGTGCGAGCGGGACGCTCGCACTCGGGTATAATTCCGATGTCAGCGGATTCGATCTGAAACAGCCGATCGCACTTAACCACAAAAAAATTGGGGCGATTCCAGACAATCCCAGAATCACCCCAATTACGGATTTCAAACTTTAGATTAAATCCAAAATTTCAAATCAAAAATCTATTAGGCGATCGTCGCCATTTTGACATCGCTGTTAGCTAACAAATTTTGCAATTCGTCCGAATCCACAGTTTCCTTTTCTACTAGCATATCTGCCAAAGCATTGAGGACGTGGCGGTTGCCGACGAGTACATCTTTAGCGCGGCGATAAGCTTGTTCTACCAACAAACGCACTTCATCGTCGATCATGGATGCGGTTTCTTCTGAGAAATCCCGTTCAGCCATAATATCGCGACCCATGAACATATTGCCTTGTTGGCGGCCCAGAGCTACAGGGCCTAGCCGATCGCTCATACCGAAGCGAGTCACCATTTGGCGTGCGACTCTTGCTACTTGTTGCAAATCGTTAGAAGCGCCGGTGGTTACTTCTTCTTCACCGAAGACAATCTCTTCAGCAATGCGGCCGCCCAAAGCTACCGCCATTTGATTTTGCAAGTACGATCGAGAATACAAGCCAGAATCCATCCGATCTTCGCTTGGTGTGAACCAAGTCAAACCGCCAGCGCGGCCGCGGGGGATAATGCTAATTTTTTGAACTGGGTCATAATCGGGCATCAAAGCACCGACTAAGGCGTGACCGGCTTCGTGGTAAGCAACTAAGGTTTTGCGCTTTTCGCTCATCACACGGTCTTTCTTTTCTGGGCCTGCGAGCACGCGGTCGATCGCATCATTGACTTCATCCATCGAAACTTCGGTCAAGTTGCGGCGGGCTGCCAAAATTGCCGATTCGTTCAGCAAGTTAGCCAAATCTGCACCGGTGAAACCGGGAGTACGGCGGGCGATTTTCTCCAAGTCCACGTCTTTTGACAAAGTTTTGCCGCGGGCGTGAACGTTAAGAATTTCGAGGCGGCCTCCGAAGTCGGGGCGATCGACCACAACTTGGCGATCGAAGCGACCTGGACGCAGCAGCGCAGCATCCAGCACATCAGGGCGGTTTGTGGCAGCAATCAAAATGATGCCTGTATTGCCTTCAAAACCGTCCATTTCGGTCAGCAACTGGTTCAGGGTTTGTTCCCGTTCGTCGTTACCACCACCCATACCAGCGCCGCGTTGACGGCCTACTGCGTCAATTTCATCGATAAATACGATGCAAGGAGCGTTGGTTTTGGCTTGTTCAAACAAGTCGCGGACGCGGGAAGCACCCACACCGACGAACATTTCTACAAATTCTGAACCCGAAATCGAGAAGAAGGGAACGCCTGCTTCTCCAGCAACTGCTTTTGCGAGGAGGGTTTTGCCTGTTCCGGGAGGGCCGACTAGCAGCACGCCTTTGGGGATTTTTGCTCCGACTGCGGTAAAGCGATCGGCATTTTTCAGGAAGTCCACGACTTCTGCGAGTTCTAGCTTGGCTTGTTCGATGCCGGCTACGTCGCCGAAAGTCACCTGAGTTTGCGGCTCCATTTGGACTCTAGCTTTGGATTTGCCGAAGTTCATGGCTTGGTTGCCGGGCCCGTTTTGGGCGCGCCGCACCAGGAAAAACAGTCCCACCAACAGCAAAATCGGGAAGAACAGGCTGCTGAGGGCTTTTACCCAGAAGCCTTCGTCGCTTTGGGGCAGAACTGAAATGTCTACGTTGTTTTTGGTCAGGATGTTGATCAGTTCGGGGTCGTTGGGCAGGTTGACAATCACCTTGTTGCCGTCTTGGGCTGTGACAAGGGCTTTGCTGCGATCGGAACTGATATTTATTTTGTCTACTCTCTTGCCTTCGACTTCCTGAATGAATTGGCTATACTTCCAGACTTCCCGGCTTGGGGGCTGTTTGTCAAAAAATGCGGTTGCTAAGGCAATGACTACAATAGCCAGAAGTGCGTACAGGCCTGCGTTTCTCCAGCGTTTATTCACCGAGGTCGATCTCCTAATTTTTAGTCCCTGTGACTTGGGATTTTTTATTTATGTTCATCAATCTTAACGTAATTGTAACTTGTTTGCGGCCCTTAAGTATTTTGTGAAGCAAGAAGGATTTAGCGATCCCCAAGAGCTGGCAAAGGGCTGGGCTTGGCTTCTGTCAGCTAGCTGAGGGGATTTGTGGTAAGTCGAGAACGATCGAGCCGACGATCGCCCTCCGGCTTCCCAAGAGTGCGCTTGTGGGCTAAATTTAATCTGCGATCGAACTGGCGATCGACATCTAAAAGCTCGATACACCTTAAAAATTAATTTGTCAAGGATGGTGAAAATGTTGTGCGAGTGCGAGCTGATTTGAGCACCTTTGCTGATCGGGAACAAGCCGATCGGTAAAATGGTCTAGTCGGTCAAAGTATTTATGGGCTGAAATAAACTCAATCACCGATCGGACTTTTCAATTAATATACCTTTATTTTTGGCGGGAAATTGTCAATGTTAGATTTGTCAGATACTTTTATTTTTAACGGTCAGCGGTTGCCGTACAATCGAATCGAACACAATAATTTTCCCTGTTCTGAGAGAGCAGTCGAAATTCCAGTAGCCTGCAATTTTCTTGCCACATTAAAAGACAAATGCCGACTGCTGGAAGTCGGCAACGTGCTCAAAGCTTATGAAGAACTTATCCAGCAAAATCGTGCAGAAATTCTAGCTCGAAGAATTATAGATAAATACGAAGTAGCTGACGGAGTAGAGAATGTAGATTTAATGGATCTTGCACCATCCGAGAAATATAGTGCGATAATTTCTATCTCTACAGTAGAACATATCGGACAAGGAGCTGAACCAAATCAAACTTACGGTGAAAATCTGGAAAAGTGCGATCGAGAAGGGCCTTTAAAGGCGATCGCCAAAATTTACGATTTGCTGTCGGATGGCGGTCAAGCATTGATTACAGTACCCTTTGGCAAGCTTTTAGAAAGGGGATGGTTCATCCAGTTCGACCGAGATTACTTGAACCTGTTATCTGAAAAATACCAGATTCCGCAAAGTGCGATCGTACCCAGTTTTTTAAAGTTAGTCCAAACCTACCATCGACCCACACACCGTTCCGTATGGGTACAAGCGAATCCCCTAGAACTTAGCAATGTAGAATATAATTCGCCCTTTAGTTTTGCAAATGCGATCGCTGTTCTCGAAATCACCAAAGTTCCTTCAAGAATCTCTAACTTTACTCTCCCAAGCATTCCGAAGCAGTCCGAAGAACTTTTGATGACTAGCCGACTGTGTGTCTACAAAGATTTTCAAACAGATTATTATCAGCACTGGATTGCCCAAATGAAACAGGAATTTACTCCTGCTCGCAAACAGTGGGAATTCGTAGCCATTGTCCAAGCTTTGCAAGAAAGAAGCTTTCTGAGTAATGGCAAAAAAGGTTTAGGATTTGCAGTCGGAAATGAACCGCTACCGTCCTTATTTGCTTCCTTTGGTTGCGAAATTGTGGCGACAGATCAAGCTTTTAATCCTGTTAGCCAAAAAGAATGGGGCGATACAGACCAACTTTGCAAAGGCAAACAAGCTCTCAACGAGAAGAACATTTGTCCGCCGGAACAATTTGAGAGATTAGTTGAATTTCGGGAAGTAGATATGAACTGCATTCCTGAAGATTTGCAGCAGCAGAAATTTGACTTTATTTGGTCATCCTGTGCTTTTGAACACATCGGCTCGATCGAAAAAGGGCTGCAATTTGTTCAGAAATCTTTAGCTTGTTTAAAGAGCGGTGGCATTGCGCTGCACACAACAGAATATAATTGTACATCGAATGTTGGTACGCTGGATTTGCCCAATTTAGTGTTTTACAGGCGTCAGGATGTCGATCGGCTTATTGAACAATTAGAAAAGCAAGGACACTGGGTAGAGCCTGTCAACTATGACATGGGCAATCAACAGCCTGACTTAAAAGTAGCAAAGCCACCTTATACTGAGCCGCATCTAAAATTAGGAATGGGAGGCTATGTTGCCACATCTCTGCTTCTGATTATCCACAAAGATTATTATCAAAAAGCAGACACTTCCCAGTTACTACCAGTTAGTGGTCAACAATTAGAAAGACCGCTCAAAATCATTTATGATATCTCTGTGCTTGGATACGGCTATCACGTAAGTCGTTCTCGAACAGGCGTTGCCAGAGTAATCGAGAATATCGCATTAGGCTTACTCTCCTCAACAGAATTAGAGCTATCTTTTTCTGCCACTCATACTACAAATGCCATTTACAATTGCCTGGATTACTTAGAATCCCAGCCAATTTTTAAAGACATACCCTTTGTGCATCCTAGGTTTATTTACGAACTGCGAATCAAACTAACTGAACTTTACAAAATGCTGGAAAATCAGAGTAAAGTTCTGACAAATAACGGTGAATCAAATAATCAGTCTTTGATCGAAAGTTTAAAAGCTCCTCTGACTCAGGCGATGAATCTGACTGTTAATCGTAACTCTATCGATCCTAGCATTTTGGGTGAAACCGATATTTATCACTCCACATTTTATCACGTTCCCGACCAAGTAAGACAAATTAAGAGTGTGAAAAAAATCTTGACAATATACGATTTGATTCCCATTGTATTGTCCGATTTATTTATCGGTAAAAACGATGGCGATTATCAGAGAATGGTCATGTCCTTAAAAAGTTTAACTCCTGAAGATTCGATAATCTGTATATCTCAGGCTACTAGAAACGATCTCTTAAATCATGTCAAAAATCTCGACCCAGCCAAGGTTTCCGTTTCCTACCTAGCAGCAGATCCGCAAACATTCTATCCTTGCTATGACACCAACAAAATTGCAGCCATCAGAAACAAATACTCGATACCTGATGCACAGTACATTTTGGGTGTAAGTACGATCGAACCGCGAAAAAACATCCTGCACGCCATCCGTTGTTTTGCTAAAGTAGTCCAACAGCAAGGTATCAAAGATTTATACCTCGTATTAGTTGGCGCTCTCGGCTGGGATTACGAACAGATATTTGCCGAAATATCCCAGAATAGTTTACCAAAAGACCGGGTAATTTTGACTGGTTATGTAGCTGATGAAGATTTAGCTGCACTGTATAGCGGTGCATTAGCATTTGTTTATCCGTCACTCTATGAAGGTTTTGGGCTTCCACCTTTAGAAGCAATGCAGTGCGGTGTTCCAGTCATTACTTCAAATACCTCATCTCTTCCCGAAGTAGTTGGTGAGGCGGGCATTATGCTCGATCCTCAAGATGCTGACGGGCTTTGCCACAGTATGCTAAAACTTTATAACAGCGCATCTTTGCGAAAGGAGATGTCACTAAGGTCGATCGAACAAGCTAAAAACTTTAGCTGGGAGAGGTGCATCCAGGAGACAATTGCTGCTTACAAAATTGCTCTAAGTAACTAGGCGCTAATAAAACAAAGTATGTTAAGTAATTTGACAATTACGCTCGATTTGTTCGTAGTGAGGGCTTCAGCCCTCTTTTACAGGGCTTAAGCCCTTACTACAAACCTTGAATTATTTACGCCGACTTACTTATCTAGTTAAAGAATTAACTCAACCAAACCACTTATGCTAACATCAAATCTAGAGCCAATCAAAGTTATCTACGATATTTCAGTCCTCGGACAAGGACATTTGCATTTGCGCGCTCGCACGGGAATTTTTCGAGTAATTGAAAATCTTGCAGAAGGATTGACAAGCTCGCCAGAATGCGATTTATTGTTCAGCGTCAATCAGTATTTTCAGTTGTTAGATGCTAGCCTCGATTATCTAGCATCTAATCCGAAATTAGCAAAAGTTCCCCTGCTGCATTCAAGTTTCCCCAGGATTTTTTCCAAAAAGCTACTCGATACTTACAATCTGGTTAGCTGTCAAATAAAAAATAATGATGCGAGCAATTTAGGAGAGGATAAGTTATTTTTAGATACAGTGAAAAGTCATCTCGAAAATACGCTGAACATGATTGGTGGTTATTCTAATACGATTGATTCTGAGAACTTAGATGAAGTCGATATTTTCCACTCTCCCTACGATGCAATACCTGCATCTGTTAAGACAGCAAAGAAAGCACAAGCATTTTTAACTATTTATGATTTAATCCCAGTTTTATATCCGCAGTTTCTGCTCAGCGAACAAATTCCTTTACTTTACAAACAAACTTTGGCAAGTATTGCTGACAAAGATTGGGTTACTTGCATATCTCATTCAACGAAAAACGACCTTTGCAATTATCTAAACATTGACGAGTCGAGAGTTTTTGTCACTCACCTAGCTGCGGATCCGAGTGTATTTTATCCCTGCAATGATGCGACAAAACTTGCTTCGACTCGCACCAAATACGGGATTCCAGATGCTCCTTATATTTTGAGTTTGGGTACGCTGGAACCGCGCAAAAATCTCGACGGGGCAATTCGCAGTTTTGCTAAACTAATTGAGGAACAAAATATTAGAGATTTATATCTCGTGTTAGTGGGGACTCCGGGGTGGAAATACGATAAAATTATGGAAGAAGTTTCTAAGAAAAACTTTCTTAAAGAGCGGATAATTTTCACAGGATACGTGCCGGAATCAGATTTAGCAGCGCTTTACAGCAGTGCTTTAGCATTTGTCTATCCGTCGTTTTATGAAGGTTTTGGTTTGCCACCTCTGGAAGCGATGCAGTGCGGCGTGCCCGCGATCACCTCAAATACGTCTTCGCTTCCGGAGGTAGTTGGGGAAGCGGGAATAATGGTAGATCCAAATGATACTGATGCGCTTTGTGATAGTATGCTGCAAATATACAATCAACCATCACTGCGGGCAAGTATGTCTGTGAAATCCTTGGCGCAAGCTAAACTTTTTAGCTGGGAAAGGTGCACTCAACAAACTCTCGCTGCTTATCGAACTGCTTTATCGTAATTTTACAGGAAACTCGCGAATCATGAAAATAGTTATTGACGGCATATTTTTTCAAAGTCAGCAGAGAAGCGGGATTGCTCGCGTTTGGCAGTCTTTGATGGCAGAATGGGTAAAATCTGGTTTTGCTGAGCATATTGTGATGTTGGATCGCGCGGGCACAATACCGAAGATTGCTGGGATTGAATATCGCTCGATTCCGGTTTACGATTACAACAAAACCGATGCTGACAGACAAATGTTGCAGCAAATGTGCGATCGGGAAAATGCAGATTTATTTGTCTCTACCTACTATACGACACCGATTTCCACGCGATCGACATTCGTCGCCTATGACATGATACCCGAAGCTACGGGAGGCGACTTGAATAACCCAATGTGGAGAGAAAAACATCGCGCGATCGGCCAAGCATCTTCCTACATCGCCATTTCCCAAAGCACAGCCCGCGATTTAATCAAGTTTTTCCCGCAAATATCTCCCGGATCAGTTACTGTCGCTCACTGCGGCATTCAACCGCATTTTCATCCTTCTAGTATACCAGAAATAGCAGCATTTAAAAGCGCAAATAAGATTGAAAAACCCTATTTTCTGATAGTTGGAGAACGGTTGGGATTTAACGGTTATAAGAATACGATCGCCTTTTTTCAAGCATTATCTCGACTCAGCACAAAGTCGGGATTCGATGTTGTGTGTACGAGCGGTCAACCTTCGCTAGAGCCTATCTTACAACAGTATACTGCTGGTTTAAACGTTCATCTGCTGTATCTGGGCGACGATGAATTGAGGGCGGCTTACTCAGGTGCGATCGCCCTCGTATTTCCGACGAAGTATGAAGGTTTCGGACTGCCAATATTAGAAGCAATGGCTTGCGGTTGTCCCGTCATTACCTCTCCCAATAGCTCGATTCCCGAAGTCGCCGGCGAAGCAGCATTTTATGTCAGTGAAAATGATGTGAATGCACTGGGAAATGCCCTGTTTGACGTGCAGAAACCGGATATTCGCAACTCGTTAGTTGCTGCTGGACTCGGACACTGCCGCAAATTTACTTGGTCAAAAATGGCAAAAATAGTTAGTTCAGCATTGCTACAAGCTTTCGGTAGCCAACAGCAAATCTCTGCACAAGTGCCAGAAGCTCCAATCTTTTTGTCAAGCATTATTGAGCAATACCAGAAAAATTCCGCCGATTTATCGGCAGTAGCAACAGTCCGCCAAGCTCGGAGGCAAATTGCGGCAATTTGGCTGACTTTGCCAACTGAACAAGTTGCTAGCGTCTTTGCAAGTGATGCTGGCAAACAACACCAGGCGATGCTCAACAGCGATATTAGAGATGAACCGCTAACCGATATAGAAGAGAGTTTTGTTAGGGAATTAATCGCAAATGTGGCGAAGGGATTTGACGAGCCAAAAGCGATAAATTACCTGCTAGCAGCGATGTTGTACTGTCGCGCACACCAATTGCCGATTAAGTACGATCGCGCGAAGCTACCGAATTGGTTTGCTAACGAATATCTCAAATTCATGTTTACCTGTCCGAACCTTTTTCAAAACAAAGGTGAAGCCGACAGTTATTATCAATTTATCGCAGGATGGATTGATTACATACATACTAATTTGTTCAAGAATGCCGATTCGCCGCTTTGGCAGAATATTGCCTTATTTTTCTCGCAAGTTGCTAACTTTATCCCGCTTTACTTTACCACGGCTAACCTGCGCGATGTTTATACAAAGCGGGCGGATATCATCGAGTTTGCGCTGAAAAATAGCGGTTGTTCGATTGATTGTATCTTCCCAGGGCGATCGCCCGCACGGACAAAAATCCGCCTCGGCATCGTCAGCGACCATTTCGCGCCGCAAACCGAAACCTTCGCCACCATCCCGGTATTCGAGCATTTAGACCGCAACCAGTTCGAGATTTACCTGTACGCACTCAACACCAGCGGCCACCAATTAGAACAATACTGTCAAAGTCGCGCCGACAAGTTGGTTGCACTTCCGAAAGACTTTGCATCGCAAGTCCAAGCAATCCGCACTGACGACTTAGATATCCTATTTTTTGGGACAAATTTAACAGCTATCAACAAACCAGTTGGTTCCCTAGCAATGCACCGTTTGGCCAGGGTGCAAACGACATCTTTTTGTTCCCCGACAACCACCGGAAGTCCGCACATGGATTACTACATCGCAGGCAAATTTACTGCGCCGGATGCTAGTTATCAAGCACAATATCGCGAACAGTTAGTAACTCTCGAAGGCAGTGGTTTTTGCTTCAAATATGCCACAGAATCGGAAGTGGCGACAGTCAAACCGACGCGCCAAAGTATGGGAATTTCCGATAGCACAACCGTGTTTATCTCCGGCGCCAACTTCTATAAAATTCTGCCGGAATTGAGAGAGACTTGGATCAAAATTCTCGTTGCTGTACCCAATTCAATCTTGATTTTATATCCCTTTGGGCCGGCTTGGACTCGTACTTATCCAGCCACACCTTTTATCAACAATCTGAATGTTGTCTGCGCTAAATACGGAGTGAATAATAACCGCTTGTTATTCGTCAAGCAATTGCCTAGTCGCGCGGATGTCAAAGAATTTTTGCAGCTAGCAGATGTTTATCTCGATTCCTATCCTTACGCTGGGGCGACATCGTTAATCGATCCTTTGCAAGTAGGATTACCGATGGTGGTTGTGGAAGGAAATGCTTTGCGGTTCCGTCAAGGTGCGGCGATGCTGCGAGAATTGCAGATGCCGGATTTAATTGCACGTGATGAAGCATCTTATATTCAATTAGCCGTGAGTCTCGCCACAAACCCGCAGTTGCGGCAGCAAAAACGTCAGGAAATTTTGCTTAAAATGCAGGGCAATCCGCGCTGTTTTGATAGTGTTGCATACTCTGGGGCGATCGCGAAATTATTCCAAGAACTATTTGGAAAATGGCAAGCTCAGCACCTAGAAGCATCCCGCAGCTTACAGGATAGCATTCCCAAGCAGCCAGACTCAAGCGAGATCCTCTCGAACGCCATCAAGCTTTACCAAAGAAACTCATCAAACATCTCAGCAATATCCGAATTGCGTCAAATCCGCAAACAAATTGCAGATTTATGGCTGAACGTTACCGCCGAAAACCTCGAAACCGCCTACAAAAGTGCTGAGGGTAAAAACTACCAAATCCTGCTTAAAAGCGGTTTTCAGCATCAACCAATGATGGAAGGCGAACAAATATTTTTGCAGCAACTAACCCAGATTAGCAAAGGATTAGTGCATCCGAAAGCTGTCAATGCCTTGCTGGCGGCGATGCTGTATTTCCCACCGGAAACCATGCGAATCCCAGACGCTCGCAACCGCTTACCACACTGGTTAATTAAGGATTACGAACAAGTTTTTGAACCAGAAAATGCTGTTAACTCTGAGTCAAGTTCTGACTTGCTAGCTCAATACATTCAATCTCCTCAATTTGCCAATCAACTGCTAGGATGCGTCAATCTTTACCGGATCGATCCGTCGGACGAATCGGTAGTCTTGGAACTCCGCCAAATCCGCAAACAATTGGCTGACTTTTGGCTGAGTGTTCCATCAGAAAAACTGGCAACTTTTTATCAAGGAGAAGTTCGCAAGGGATATCAAACAATACTTAGCTGCGGCTTGCAAGCAGAATCAATGACTGAAGCGGAACAAAACTTTTTGCAGCAATTGACCGAAATTAGCAAAGGGTTGGTGCAGCCTCAAGCTATCAATGCTCTGCTGGGTGCAATGCTGTATTTTGTGCCGGGGAAAATGCGGGTTTCCGATGCTCGCACCCGTTTGCCGCAGTGGTTGGTTGAGGATTACGAAAAGGTGTTTGAAAGCGCCTTTGCAACAACAGAAACAACGATTGTCAAACAAGATTATATGCCACAGTTTCTCAATCAATTAAATGCTGCCATCAATCTTTATGAAATCGATCCGACGGCGGAATTAGTAATAGCAGATTTGCGGCAAATTCGCAAGCAAATTGCTGATTTGTGGCTGAGTATTTCTGGGGAACAACTAGAACTCTTGTACCGAAGCGATTTCAGTAAAGGTTACAAAGCAATGCTGAGCTGTGGGTTTATTAATGAGCCTTTGAGTGAAACTGAACGTGCTTTTTTAAGTTCGTTGGTTGCTGAGTTAGGCAAAGGGTTTGGAACGGCTAAAGCTGTGAATCATTTGTTAGCGGCGATGCTGTTTTGTCGCGCTGGGCAGTTGCGGGTTGAGGATGCGAATACTTGTTTACCTTCGTGGTTGTTGGCTGATTACGAGCAGTTGGTTGGGAGTGCGGTTAAGGTGGCTGTTGGGTGATAAAAGGCGGACTAGGGACACGGCACTGCCGTGTCCGTAGGAGGAAGAGGAGACGGCAGTGCCGTGTCCCTACTTGATTTTTAAGGGCAAAAGAAATGCTGAAAATATATAGAAACGGTGCAAGTGGAGAAATAATTCGGGGTCAAGGGTTGTCGGCATTTATACACAATAGCGACTACTATGAAACTATCATCGGAGTTTTTGAGGATGGTAAAATCGACTGTTGGGGATTGGTTGACTTTGAGGAATTCAAAATCAAAGTTGCTCAGGGACGGGTTGTTACTGAAGTTCCCAAGGGTGCGAGGATAAGCTGTCATCATCTCTACTGGGGAAACTCGACTTTAGAGTTTTATATAGAGATTGATGAATTTGTCAAAGAAGTGGCAGATACGATCGATCTGCTTCAAGGCAAGCAAACAGTTGCAGAGACTTGTGTTCAAGCTTTTGCTAAATTCCTAACATTGCCAACAACAGAAAATAAAAGTAGCTTGCGAGCAGCTTACAATGCTATTCCCAAACATCTGAGAATTTATGTTCTTGGCGATATGGATTATAAAGATTCCGCGATTTTAACGTGTATCGAAGACACAGAAGTTTCTCAGGAAATTCTAGAAAGTTTTAAGACAGAGTATGAATGGATTTGGGAACGGTTAAATTAAGTAGGAGGAGACGGCAGTGCCGTGTCCCTACGGGGATATTACTATTATTAAAAATGGCAATTCAATTTAATACAAGTTCTGGGTGTTGTGGCTCAAACAAAGGGCGAGTTACTTGGCGCAGCAGCACTGTTTCTAAACTGCCTTCTATGACATTTTCTGCTTCTATTTCTAACTCGCCCCACAATAGCCGATCGCCCTGAGTAGGCATTTTACCTAAATTGTGAATCATAAATCCAGCAATTGTTTGGTAAGCTTCGTTAGTCGGTAGGCTTAATCCGAGTTTTTGGTTGACTGCTGTCACTTCCCAGACGCCGGAAATTAGGGCCGAATGGGCATCTTTTTCGACGAGAGTTGCTTCCGAGGGTGGCAACAGCGGTTGAGACTCTTGACTGGTAATCCAACCAGTCAGCAGCCGCACAGTACCGTTGAGAACGGCTAGCAGCGGCCACAGTAATCTGGAACAGGTTTCGAGGGCGGGCATCAGTAGCAAAGCGGTGCGCTCTGGGGCGTGGTTTGCTAATACTTTGGGGATGAGTTCTCCTAATACTATCTCGACGTAGGTTACTAGGATGAATGCTGTGGGAACTGCGATCGAATGTGCAGTCAGCATAGCCGGAAAATGCCCGATCGGCAATTTGTCGATCCACGGCTCGATCCAGTGTACAGTCGCCCCCTCGCCCAACCAACCCAATAGCAAACTCCCTGCTGTTGTGCCAGTTTGAGTCACAGACAGGTAATGCGGTATGTTGTTCTGCGCTCGATGTACGAGTTCGGCGGTTTTGGCAGTTTTTGGAGAGTCGGACAACTGGGCGAGTTGGCGAATTTGATGTCTGTCTGCTGATACTAATGCTAGTTCTGATGCCACAAAAAAGGCGATTAAAAGTGTTAAACCCAGCAACATTGCTAATCTTAGCAGTGTTTCGGCGACTTCTATTTCCAGACAAGTAAGGTTGTTCAAGATAGGTATCTAATCTGATAGATGTTTTAGGTTAATTACTTTATTTTAGCTGGCGATTCAGATTGATTGACGGCCCCACATATCGGATATCCGCACTGCGGGTATTCGTAGGTGCGCTGAGGCGCGCACCTTACCCGTAAAACTCGCGAACTCTTTCTTTTCTCTTCTCTTCCTTGGCGCCCTAGCGCTTACGCGCGGCTTCGCCTAACGCGTCTTCGCGGTTCGTAAAAAAAAAAGAATCCAATTCAAAAAGCCGGAACTCATTGCTGTATCAACTCTCCGTTGCTTCCCGCAGCGAGTTAATTTCCGTAAAAGTCTCCTCCGCATCAGATTTCAACCCGCCTTGAATATAATTCAACTTAACTTCTTCCAACAAATCCGAAAGCAGCGATTGCAATTCTCCGAGAGTTTTCTCATCTTGCAATTCCCGGCGCAAACTTTGACTGAATTCTTGGCTGAAATTATCGATAATTTTTCTACCTTTATCATCTTCGTAAGTAGTTGCTACCACATCAACCGCAGTTTGGGCGAGATAATTTGCTAGCTGTTCTGTCATTTCCCTAGGCAAAATGTTAATCGGAGAGAAATTTTGCAGGATTTGATAAAAATCCGACTGTTTGATTGTAGTTTCTAAATTGTGGTGCAGCAATTCTTCCAATCCCGGTTGTACCTGCGGTAAAACTTTGTAAATTGTCAGATCCAAAATCCGGTTGGTAATTTGCTCGATCGTATTTTGCTGATTGACGTGGAGGTAGGGCTGCTGCGGTTCCAGCAGTACCCGCGCTGCGTCGCCCTGTTCGATCGAACTTTGAGCCTGATTGATAAACCGCACCATCATGTATTCCGACATCGTATCGGCTAAATAAGCCACTGGTTCATAGGTAATTTGAGCAAATGCGCGATCGAGATTCACCAAACCCGACTTGTGGAGGCGCACCAACACCGGCAAAATCCGCCACCCATGCCAAATCGGCACCAGCAGAAACACCTCGTACCAGCGCCTCAGCACAAAATCAAACCAAGTTACCCCCGGTTTGCGGCGGGTGTGGAACAGACTTTTAATCGCAAATTCCGCCCAGAAAAAGCCGATAAACCACGCATCAATTCGCCAAAACCCGTCCCCGCTTTTCAAATATTCGGGATTTGGAAAACTCGAATCAATGCCTTTAATCGGGTCATAAATTATAACTAAACCCGGAAAATAGCTCTGATAAATAGGGCGCAAGGGGCGGTAACTGAAATGGAAAAGCACCAGCAAGAAATTGACCACCGCTACTAATGCGCTCACTTTTGCCCAAAAAAATGGTTTTTTGGACAATTGTACATCGGTGCTGTTAACAGTTGTGTTGGAATCTGACATAAAAGTAATTTTCTGAGTTTGCTAATCGATAAATCTATCTTGTGGCTGAGGCTGAATAACTCCTAAACTATTACAATCGCTTTGTGAAGCATAAGTATAAGGAAACTAACGGTCGTGAACTTAAAAACCGTCATATCGCTGCTCAAACAAACTTTTACTGAATGGCAAGAAGATAAAGCGCCAACCCTAGCCGCCGCCCTAGCCTATTACACAGTTTTCTCCCTCGCCCCGCTGCTAATTATCGTAATTGCGATCGTCGGTTTAGTTTTTGGTGCAGACGCAGCCCAAGGTCAAATCGTCGCCCAACTCCAAAGTTTAATCGGCAAAGATGGCGCCCAAACCGTCCAAGAACTGATTCTCAAAGCCTCCGAACCCAAGTCGGGAATGATTGCTACTCTAGTTGGCATCGCTACACTTTTGTGGGGCGCTTCCAACGTATTTACTAATCTCAAAGAAGCCCTAAATACTATTTGGAATGTTTCACCGCCTCCGGGACGCGGCATCTGGGGATTCCTGCAAGACCGCGTATTATCTTTTGCGATGATTTTAGGCATCGGCTTTCTGCTGCTAGTATCTTTAGTCCTTAGCGCCGTTTTAGCTGCGGTCAGCTATTGGTTGAACGGCTTGCTGCACTTACCAGTCGGTATTTGGCAGATTGTGGACTTTGCTATCTCCTTTGGCGTAGTTACGCTGCTTTTTGCCTTAATTTACAAACTTTTGCCTGATGTCGATCTTGCCTGGAATGATGTTTGGATCGGTGCCGCCATCACCTCAATGCTGTTTACGATCGGCAAATCCTTTATTGGAGCTTACCTCGGAGGTAGCGGTATTGCCTCTACCTACGGTGCTGCGGGATCGTTCGTAATTATCCTGCTTTGGATTAATTATTCGGCTCAAATTCTGTTCCTAGGTGCCGAGTTTACCCAAGTTTGGGCTAACCGATACGGCTCCAAAATGCGAACTTCGCGAAATAATCTCCTCAACAGCGAAAAGGGGGAATCCTCCGCGCGCAAACACGGGAACAATTCTTAACATTAGACAAACCGGAAATTTGAGGTTAAACTACCACCCTAGATTTGACAAAACAAGCAAGAAGGCAGAAGCAAAAGCGAGTAAGACCCTAAGCGGAAGGAAAGAAAAATTTTTAAGGCAATAATTTTGGGCGTTGCTGATTTGGAGTATGAATTGCCTCCGAAATGTAGGGGCAATTCATGAATTGCCCCTACGCTAAATTTCAGGGATTCACTCGCCGAGTGAATCATACCTAAATTCAGCAACGCCTGATTTTGCTTTTTTTCGATCGCCCTGTAACATTCTGTCTTCGGGAAGGCCTGCTTCTGCTTTCAAAGGAAGCCCTACCTATTTATCCTCTAAAGATAAAGTTTTGACTTTCAACTGACCTCGGATCTCGGACAGCAAGCGGAAAGCGGGTTCTAGTTTGACACCCGCTAGAATGCGGGAAATTCAATCTCGCCTTTGTTCATTTCCATTTAAATTATCGAGAGTTTTAGCTGCTGCACGTCTCTGTCAGCAGAAGGAAGTCTTATGTCAATTTTTCCCCGGCAATTTATCCCGGAAGGATGATTTATTGAGCGCCGAATTTGACTTTAATTAACATTAGCTTTAACCTTCGATTCGCCGCGCAGTATCCAAGAATCGCACTTTGACTCTGCTGCAATTTTTTTAAAATTTTGGTAAACAATCATGATTTCATTAACTAAAAAACGCATCGCTCTGATCTCCGTACACGGCGATCCGGCTGTGGAAATTGGCAAAGAAGAAGCGGGCGGGCAAAATGTTTACGTGCGTCAAGTCGGGGAATCTCTGGCGAAACAGGGGTGGCAAGTTGATATGTTCACCCGCTCATCAGACCCGCAACAAGCAAGAATTGTACAGCACAGTCGCAATTGCCGGACAATTCGGCTCGTCGCAGGGCCGCAAGAATTTATTCCCCGGGACGAACTTTACGGATATTTGCCAATCTTTGTTCGAGAATTTCAGAAATTCCAGTTACAGTCAGGCTTTCAATATCCCTTAATTCACACGAATTACTGGCTGTCTTCTTGGGTGGGAATGGAGTTGAAAAAATCCCAACCTTTGCGACAAGTTCACACTTACCATTCTTTAGCAGCAATTAAATACAAGTCGGTTTCGACAATTCCGATGATTGCCAAAACCAGGCTGCAAGTTGAAAAAACACTTTTGGAAACAGCCGATCGCGTTGTGGCTACCAGTCCCCAAGAAAAAGAACACATGAGGTCTCTGGTTTCGGCAAAAGGCAATATTGACATCATTCCCTGCGGTACCGAAATTGAGCGGTTCGGCTCGATCGGGCGATCGGCCGCCCGCCACCAATTGGGAATAGCCCCCGAAACCAAAGTCGTGCTGTACGTCGGCCGTTTTGACCCCCGCAAGGGCATCGAAACCTTAGTCCGCGCCGTCAGTCTGTCAGCGCTGCGTAAAGCCGATTTGAAACTAATAATTGGCGGTGGCTGGCGTCCGGGGGAATGCGACGGTAAAGAGCGCGATCGGATCTGCAGCATCGTGGAAGAATTAGGCTTAAGTGACATTACCAGTTTTCCC
>JANNOR010000036.1:0-10697 GCA_031399265.1 Cyanobacteria bacterium SOY_34_metabat_3
GGAGTGGAGGGATTATTAGCATCTTGGGACGCTGGTTTGTTCATAAAAAAGAACCAACCGCCACCGGCGAGCAACAGAAATAACAGAATAAAAACTATGGGGGGAGGCCCGCTACTCTTAGCCATAAAATTCTCCTTAGTTGGGAAGTTGTTTGTTGTTGGAATCGTCTAACATTTGCAGCCTGCGACTAACTTCATCATCTATGGTCATATTTTCTAATTCTGCCTGAAGTCTTTCTTGGGGGTTTTCCGATATTTCTGCTAAAGCTTGCTGTTTGAGGTTGCGATTTTGGACGGCGTTTTTGGCTTGGTCAAATTGCGATCGGGCTGAATCGATACTGAGGTCATTATTGACTTTGGATATGGCTCCGAGGGCTTCGTTAATCTCGGCCATATCTTTCATATTTTGCATATCGGTTTTGTACGCTTCCAGCTTGGTGCGCTCTCGATTTAGCTTGTCTTTGGAAGCGTTCACAAACTGTTCGGCTTGTTTTACTTGGGATTCTAACTGCGGCAGGATTTGTTCTGTCTGAATTACCTTCGCCATCGCCATACGGGCTGCTTCTTCGTTGTCGTTGCGCCGGGCTGTGATGGCTTGGCGCTCTACGGTTTGCATTTCCCTAACTTTTTCTTCATATTTAGTTTTGGCGCGCTGGTAGGCTGCAACTTGGGTGGAAACGGCTGCTGCGAGCTTTTGTACGGATTCTTGCATGGATCGCAAAGACTCTTCGGCCACCGCCACTGACACCTTACCACCGGATTCTACGGGCATTCCCCAGAGCCAGTTCCACGTGCCGACGATCGTTCTACCTGCTTTTTCGCCCATCACCCAGTAAAGGACTTTTTTCATAAAAAATACTAGATAAGCTTGGTTTTTACGCCTAGTGTACATCAAAAGTTTCGCGATCGCCCCGACGAAGAGTCGATCGATCGTACATTTTCACTTTCTGACTATCGAGGATTCTCCAGCATTGGGCGATCCTCTGCGAGGGCTCCGCCAACGTCAAAATAACAAAATAGACAAATCCGATCTAATGTCTATTGTGCTATTTGTTTTTCAGCAATCTTAAAACTATTTCACTCTAAATTTTAGAGCTAGCAGTTTCATCGCAGGTTAAAGACAGATTAAGCTGGCAAATCAGCAAAACTGCTAATATTTACCAGCGCTAAATTGGGACAAGTCCGCTTGATTAAACCTGTGAGAACTTTACCGGGGCCAATTTCCAATACGCGATCGATTCCTTGTTGCGGCAATTGCAGGGAAATTTCTCGCCAGCGCACGCCTTTAGTCATCTGCTGATTCAACCGCTGCTTTAAAGTAGCTGCGCTGGTAGTCGCTGACGGTTCTGCGTTTGAGAGCACCAGCATTTTTGCATCCGAAAACCTTGCAGACTTTAAGGCTAGTTGAAACTCTGCCGCAACTGATGCCATCAGGGGAGAGTGAAATGCGCCGGAAACATTCAATTTAACCGCGCGTTTGACTTTGATTTTGGCAAGCAAATCTTCTACTGCTGTCGGCGTTCCAGAAATCACCACTTGTGCTTCGCTGTTGTCATTTGCCAGTACAACATCTCGGCTGTATTGAACTTGCAGTTCTAATTCCTGCCTGTCGAATCCGATCAAAGCTACCATTTGCCCGCCGGAGGCAGTATCCATCAGTTCGGCGCGGCGTTTGACCAAGCGCAATCCCGTTTCAAAGTCAAAGACGCCTGCTGCGTAGAGGGCAACGTATTCTCCTAAACTGTGACCCGCAACAACTGCTGGTCGATCGAACTTTTCGCGCACTAAATCGACCAAAATGCTTTCTATTACGAACAAGCAAGGCTGAGTGTAGAGAGTCCTAGATAGTTTTGCTTCTTCTTTTTGGCAAACTTCTGCGACTGACCAGCCTAAAATTTCTTGGGCTAGCTCAAATTTGGCTTTGGCTGTTGGCAAGTTTAATAAGTCTGCACCCATCCCGATCGCCTGGGAACCTTGTCCGGGAAATACCCATGCTGTTTTAGTCATTTTTCCGGTAATCTGCTAATTGGTGGTTGCTAATTGGTGATTGCAAAAATTCTTTCTTTTGGGCTTCTCAGTTCGCTCGCTGGTATCCGCTATCTTTCGGTTCACGAACTATCTACTTGCGACTCACAATTATAACATATAACTGCGATTTTCACTCCTTTTTATTTTTTTTCGCTACTTTAATTGAGATTAATAGTCGCAGCACGATTTTCAACCTTCAAGCCGGGGAAAGCCGATCGAAAAATAGAAGATTTTCGATCTCAGGATGCGATCGCCCATCAATCCTGTCCGACTTGTGCACCCCTGCGCGCCGGTGCCCTATGTATGGCGTGTTAAAGGATTTTTACTTGGCTGTGTTTCAAACTCCCAACAATCACCGGAGGAAGTTTACAGTCGAGGAAATATCACCTTCCCCATTGAAAAATCGCCGCCCCCCAAGTCAAACCAGCACCGAAACCAGCCGCAGCAATAGTATCGCCCGCTTTCACTTTACCCAGACGCACGGCTTCGTCTAAGGCTAGAGGAATTGAAGCCGCAGAGGTATTGCCGTAATTTGCCAAATTGCTGATTACTTTTTCGGGTGGAATCTTCAGCCTTTGAGCAACTGCATCGAGAATCCGCTGATTAGCTTGGTGTAACAGCAGCCAGTCAATTTCTGCGACGCCGATATTTGCCCGAAACATCGCTTTTTCTATGACTTCCGGCACTTTTTTTACGGCAAAGCGATAGATTTCTTGACCGTTCATTGTGATGGGATGAAATCCACCAAATCCGACGCTAACGCCCTCAATTAATTCTTTTGATTCGGCTTTGTATGCCAAATTGAGAGACGAATTTTGCGTGCCGTCGCTGCGAATTTCAAATCCCAAAAAGCGATCGACTTCTGAAGCTTGCAATACCACCGCACCTGCACCGTCTCCAAATAGAATGCAAGTACCGCGATCGGACCAATTCACCCAGCGAGATAAAATATCTGCTCCAATCAGCAAAACATTTTGATAAACCCCTGTCCGAATGAACTGCGAGGCTGTCACTAAACCAAAAACAAAGCCCGAACAAGCTGCTGTCAAATCAAAAGCCACTGCTTTTGTCGCGCCCAACTGATATTGAATTTTACTGGCACTGCCAAACAAATCGTCAGGACTTGAGGTTGCCAAAATAATCAAATCGATATCTGTTGGCAAAATTTCTGCCATTGCTAGAGCCCTTCGCGATGCCTCCGATGCCAAATCGCACAAAGAAGTGCGATCGTCCGCCAGCCTGCGGGCGCGAATGCCCGTCCGCGCTGCTATCCACTCGTCAGACGTATCTACGATCTGACTCAAACCGTTATTATCAAGCGAAACCTGCGGTGTACAAGAACCGCTACCCGTGACGGCAATGCCGAACCCTGATTGCTGCAACATTCCTCTCCATTTATGAGCGATCTGCCGAGAAATTAAAAACTAAAAACTACAAATTAAAATTATTTTTTAAACTGCTTAAATTACTTTTTCACAAGCAATATAGTTAGTTTAAGCTGAGGTTTTAATTTTGAAATTTCTAATTTTTAATTTCTACTTACTGCCTCTAATTCACTGCTTCTTGTTCCACAGCACTTTCGCGATTCGACGATCGAATTCGCTCCAGCACTTGGTTGTCTATAGCTCCTTTTGCCAAACGCACAGCATTGAAAATTGAAGTAGCTTGAGATGAACCGTGGCTGATAATGCAAACTCCAGCCACGCCCAACAGCAAACCGCCACCGTGTTCAACGTGGTCTACCCGCTGCTTGAATCCTTGCAAGCTTTTTTGCAGCATAGGATCGTTAATTTGATGCTGGAGCCCTTTGACCAGCTCTTCCTTAAGCACCTGGACTACGACTTCGCCCACTGCTTCGGCAAACTTTAACAATACGTTGCCGACAAACCCGTCGCAGACAATTACGTCGAATTTCCCCGACAGCACGTCGCGGCCTTCGGCATTGCCCACAAAAGGAATGTTCGGGTTGTCCAGCAATAACTGGTGAGTTCGCACCGCCGCGTCGTTACCTTTACAAGGTTCTTCGCCAATGTTGAGCAGGCCGATTTTAGGTTCGGCGACGCCCAGCACGCACTGGCTATAAATAGTTCCCATCAGAGCGAACTGCTCCAAAAATTTGGGGCGGCAGTCCACGTTAGCGCCGACATCGAGAATGAGTACAGAGGTACCAACTACCATTGTCGGCAAAACCGCACCGATCGCCGGGCGATCGATACCGGGGAGCCGCCCCAACCTCAGCAGGGCCGCAGCCATTGCCGCGCCGGAGTGACCGGCGGACACCACAGCATCAGCTTGCTGCTGCTTGACCAAGTTCATCGCTACGTTAATCGAAGCGTTGGGCTTCCGTTTGAGAGCACTCAAAGGTTCTTCGTGCATTTCCACCGTTCCTTCTGAAGGAACGATTTCTAGCTGACCTTTGCAGACGCGATCGATCGCGCCTTGAAGACGTAGCGAGTCTTCTATTTGCTGCGGGTCGCCCACCAGCAAAACCTCTACGCCTAATTCTTCTTGTGCCTTAAGCGCTCCAGCTACAACTTCGGCGGGGGCATGATCCCCACCCATAGCGTCTATTGCAATTCTTGCGCGTGTCGATCCCATTGACCAATGTTTGAGAAACACTAAAAATTCTACCAGGAACTCAGGAACAGGAAGACAGAAGTCTGAATAAAGAATTACAATTGGCGATCGCCCGATCGGACAATTGCCATGAACGACCCGAAAAAAGCGAGTTTATCGGTCGCCTCTCAAATCTCAAATCTCAAATCCGTTGAGTGCAAATTGAAAAACTGAATGAGATATTTTACAGGACTTTAGGAGTAAAAAATGCTGGATTTATTTAGCTCGGGAATCATGTCTCTGTGGCTGGACACGGCTGGGGTAGGCAGCGGGATGCCTAACGCTTTATCGCTGCTGGCTTGGCGGGGAGGGATGCCCGGGTTAGCGGTGGCCGAAGATTTGGCTTTTGGGGGAATAGATCCGGCGAATCCAGACTTGCCCGCAGAAGCGGCGGTGCGGGAATATTTAAAAGATTTGAAGGATAAGAATCTGATTCAGGGGAATCAGGGGGTTTGGGTGCAGTCGGGAATGCTGCCCTTGGTAAGTCAGCAAGGGACGGTGCTGATGCCTGGGGCTTCGCTGACTAAGATTGCGACTTCTCTAGCTTCCCTGGAAACTTGGGGCCCAGATTATCAGTTTGAAACGCGGTTCCTGGGAACCGGGCCAATTAAAAATGGCGTGTTGCAGGGGGATTTGGTGGTCAGCGGCGGGGGCGATCCGCTGTTTGTGTGGGAGGAGGCGATCGCCGTTGGGAATGCTCTCAATCAAATGGGTATCGATCGGGTGGCGGGAAATTTGGTCGTAACGGGCAATTTCCGCATGAATTACCAGTCCGATCCTGTGGCTGCGGGGGAGATACTGCGACAGGCGATCGATAGCCGCAGTTGGCCACGAGACGTGCAGGCAATGTATTCTAAGATGGCTCCGGGAACTAGAAAGCCAAAGGTAACGGTGATCGGCAGTGTCATTGGTGAAAAATTTGCCCGGGAGGGGCGTTTGCTGCTGAAGCGCCGATCGCTCCCTTTACCCGAAATTCTCAAGCAGATGAATGTCCATAGCGACAATGAAATTGCCCAAATGCTTGCCGACAATTTGGGCGGGGCGCAAATAGTGCAGCAGCAAGCGACTTGGGCGGCGGGAGTGCCGGAGGGGGAACTTCAATTGGTTAACGGTTCGGGACTGGGGGTGGAAAATCGGATGTCTCCGAGGGCAGCTTGTGGAATGATGCAGGCGATCGCGCGCAACCTTCAGGCTACTGGGCTGACGGTTGCTGACTTGTTTCCGGTGTCCGGGCGCGATCAAGGAACTTTGGAACTCCGGCACATTCCGCCATCGGCTGTGGTGAAAACTGGTACTTTGGACACGGTGATTGCTTTGGCTGGAGCAATCCCCACGCGCGATCGGGGTTTAGTTTGGTTTGCAATTATTAATCGCGGCACCGACTGGGACTCTTTGAGAGCACAGCAAGATATATTTTTGCAAAAATTGGTGCAGCAGTGGGGAACTGCACCGACTTTACCCCTAGCAATTACACCGCACATTGACGGCGCTAGACCCGCTTTGGGCGCAGCAAATCGCAGCGATATTTTGCTCGGAGGTTGAAGAAGGAAGAAGTTCGGCAGCGGATTTTGTAGCGGATGTAACGGATGTAACGGATGTCGGAAGAAGGAAGTCGGAAGAAGGAAGAAACTATTCTCAATGCCCAATGCCCAATGCCCAATGCCCAATGCCCAATGCCCAATGCCCGATGCCCGATGCCCAATGCCCAATGCTCGATGCCCAATGCCCGATGCCCAATGCCCAATGCCCAATGTGAGATTTCGCGCATGGAGTATGTCACAATTGACTGAGGACTATTGTGCAAGAAGATGATCAAACTGCGATTGAAGAGATACGGGAAGAAACGCGAGGCAAGCTACCGGATTGTAGCCATGAACAGCTCTACCCGCCGCGACGGCCGTCCCCTAGAAGAACTCGGCTTCTACAACCCCAGAAATAACGAAACCAGGCTGGATGTTCCAGCGATTGTCAAGCGCCTGCAACAAGGCGCTCAGCCAACTGACACCGTGCGTGACATCCTGAGAAAAGCGAATGTATTTGAACAAGTCGGAGCCGGAGCCAACATTGAATCCAGCACAGCACCAGTCAGCTAGCCCCAACTACGCTGGACTCGTAGAGTTTTTAATTGGGCCTTTTTTAGAGACCCCTGGTTCTTTGCGGGTTGATTGCGAACTGCACCCGCGTCAATCGCGGGTCTGGGTTCGGCTCGCTTTTGAAGACCCTGACAAAGGACGGGTTTACGGTAGAGGCGGACGCAATATTCAAGCCATTAGAACTACCCTCGAAGCGGTGGCGCAAACGGCGGGTCAGTCTCTCTACTTAGACATATATGATGGGGAAGCAGGCGACCGGAACTCCGGACCGCCCAGGGGCGATCGCCCGGATCGCGATCGTGGACCCGATCGTGGACCCGATCGCGGTACGCGCGATCGAGGGGACTTCCGACCCCGGACGCCTCCTCCGTCGCCGAGTCCCTTAGCTAGCAGAACTCCGAGAGAACAGCCTCGCCGTACTAACACACCTACGTTTAGAACGAGCCGAAATACTCCCGGTTATTAACGGCTCTGCCGAAAAACAATTTTAGATTTTAGATTGCCTGTTGTAAACTTTGTATTGCAAACCCCGTTTGATTTAATTTCAGATTCCCGATTTTGCGATCGGACAAAAATTTAAAATCTAAAATGTCACCGGGATGAGGTAAATCTAAAATCTAAAATCTAAAATCTAAAATTGCCTGACTTCAAAGAAAGGAGATTTGATTTGTGCCGCAATCAACACTCATTTGCTGATTAAAGATAAAAGACGCCTTAGATACTAGGTGAAATCTAGTAGCAGGCGTCTTTTTGTTCGCAAACAGTGACTGATTTAACGGTTGATTGTTAACTTTATAATTGCTTATTTGGAGGGAGCTTATGCTGGCATGACTGAAAAACTAACAATAGAGTTACCCAACGCTCAAAGCGCGATGTCGCTGGCTGGCAATCAAGAAGAAAATCTGAAAATTATCTCTAAGCAAACCGGTGCTAACCTGGTAATGCGAGGACAAGAACTGCTAGTTTCCGGCACAAAAAGTCAAGTAGAATTGTGTAATAAATTAGTGCGATCGCTCTCCGACTATTGGAAATCCGGCAAAACGATTACCGGAGTCGAAATCCAGACGGCGCGCCAAGCTTTGGATACCAACCGCCAAGAGGATTTGCAAGACTTGCAGCGAGACGTACTCGCCAAGACGCGCCGGGGCGAAGAAATTAGAGCCAAAACCTTCAAGCAGCGGCAGTACGTCCAAGCAGTACGCACCCACGACCTGACATTTTGCATAGGCCCCGCCGGTACTGGCAAAACATTTCTAGCAGCTATTTTCGCCATCCAAGCCCTGTTAAGCAAGCAGTATGAAAAGCTAATTTTAACCAGGCCAGCCGTAGAAGCTGGGGAAAAATTAGGATTTTTGCCGGGAGATTTGCAGCAAAAAGTCGATCCTTATTTGCGCCCGCTTTACGACGCCCTCCAAGAAATGATCGACCCCGAAAAAATGGCCGATTTAATGGAAAGAGGCCTGATTGAAGTCGCTCCTTTAGCTTATATGCGCGGTCGCACTCTTAGCAATTCTTTCATAATTTTGGACGAAGCTCAAAATACAACACCGGCTCAAATGAAAATGGTGTTAACTCGTCTGGGCTTTCGATCGAGAATGGTAGTAACGGGCGATATTACTCAAACAGATTTACCGTCGCATCAACAGTCGGGATTGTCTGTTGCCCAAAAAATTCTGGGTAACGTTGAGGGAATTGCTTTTTGCGAATTCACTCAAGCAGATGTGGTGCGACACCCGTTAGTACAGCGGATTGTCGCTGCTTACGAACTGCACGAAAAATAGTCATTAGTCATTAGTTAGTAGTCATTAGTCATTAGTTAGTTGCGGTGCCCTGACCGTAGTCGTTCGCTTTAAAGGGTTATTGGTTATTGGTTCTAATCTCCAATGCCCAATGCCCAATGCCCAATGCCCAATGCCCAATGCCCAATGCCCCAATTAAATTATGCCTAATCTGAAAGAATTCTTAGAAGCTTGCGAGAAATTGGGAACGCTGCGTTTGATCGTAACTAGCAGCGCGGCCGTGCTGGAAGTGCGCGGTTCAATTCACAAGCTGTTTTATGCAGAGCTTCCGAAAGGCAAATATGCAAATATGCACGCCGAAATATTTGAATTTCACCTGAATATGGACAAAATAAAACAGGTGAAATTCGAGACGGGCGAGGCAAAAAGAGGCAATTTTACTACCTATGCAATTCGTTTTTTGGACGAGCAAAACGAGCCTGCTTTGAGCGCATTTTTGCAGTGGGGCAAACCGGGGGAATACGAACCTGGACAGGTGGAAAATTGGCACGAACTGAAGGGAAAATACGGGGAAGTTTGGGAACCCGCACCTGTTGAGGCAATTTAAAGTTGAGGCGATTTCAAGCTAAGAGGATGGCTGTAGGGTGCGGAATGCGCACCTTACTCGTATATCTGCCGCGTCAAATTTATTTGTTGCCTAATTTTTGAATTTATGAACCGCAGAGGGCGCAGAGAACGCAGAAAATAGAGAAAGAATAGAAAGATCAATTTTTATGTTAGTTGTTTGAATGTAATTTGGTATGAAATTAATTTGGGGTTTTTGTCTGGTTTTGGCGGTAATGCTGTGGGGTGGCGCGGCGAGAGCGGGGGTTTTGACCGATCGCACATCCAGTTTTCCCAATTGGGAAAGCAAACCTCATATCGCTGTAGCTAAGGGAGATTTGGTTTATCCAGACTGGATGGCGGGAAATTGGAATGTTTCCAGCACTTTGGTGGATTTAGCTGCGCCTTTAGCCCCAAATATTGTCACTCCCGGATTTGAGGGAAATCGGCGCTATTTGCAGCAGCCCGTATTGTTTAAAGTGCGATTTCAACCGGAAAACAATAGTGGTTATATTTTAAATTATAGAAATAAACGATCTAAAAATATTGTAGCCGATCGCGCTTTTAACGGTTTGAATATCGCCAAGGCTTATTTGGGCGATCGCGCTGTACTTTCGGTAAAAGTCGATCCGACCAATCCCAACCGCCAAATTACTGTTTTGAAAGGGGAAAAGCAACTAATTTCGATCGTGACAGCCCGGGGAACCGAGACGCTGAATCCTCGCGAATTTGTCTCAGCAGAGATTTCTCAGCAGGTGTTTCGGGGAGAGTCGGATATTTATTTAAACGAGGTGGAAACAACAACGGCTTATCGAGTGGTTGTTGGAGGCGAAGAAAATAGCGGTTCTACTGGTAAAAAAATAGAAGCAGATCAGGTGACAGCAATTTATTTGTCACCGCAAGACCCTGATTATTTTGCTGCTGGGGGGCATCCTGTGGCTTTGTACCGATATCGGTTGCAGTTGTTACCCTCTTAAAGATACGGCATAAGTTAGGAGTCAGGAGTCAGGAGTTAGGAGTCAAGATGCTTAACAGTCAAGGGTGCAAGCAATCTTCAATGTCTTAATCGCGCCAGAGCGATCGCTATAAGTAAGTATGTTGTCATCTCTTTTCCGGCGCGCAATCACACTCATCAGCTTTCCTGATGACTCTCATCAGTTCTACTGTCGCTCGACCCCTTTACAAACCTTAACGATACCCGTAATAATAGACACATCATCCGAACATTGACAACCAAATACAGCAATCATAAAAACATGACAGCCACCTTACAACAGCGCGAAAGCGCCAACCTGTGGGACCAGTTTTGTAACTGGGTAACATCAACCGACAACCGCATTTATGTAGGTTGGTTCGGAGTCTTGATGATTCCTACCTTACTGACTGCAACCATCTGCTACGTCATCGCCTTCATCGGTGCACCCCCAGTAGACATCGACGGCATCCGCGAACCAGTTGCTGGTTCCTTGATGTTCGGAAACAACATCATCACAGGTGCTGTTGTTCCTTCTTCAAATGCGATCGGTCTTCACTTCTATCCAATCTGGGAAGCTGCTTCCTTGGATGAGTGGTTGTACAACGGCGGCCCTTACCAATTGGTAATTTTTCACTTCCTGATC
>JANNOR010000047.1:0-21939 GCA_031399265.1 Cyanobacteria bacterium SOY_34_metabat_3
ATAGCCGATCGTATAAATTCCCAACGCCAACGTACCCGCCGGCGCGCCCAAACCAGTCGCCGCCACAAACAGCAACCCCAGCACAATTGAAGGCACAGAACGCACCGCATTTTGCAATAAATTAGCTGGCCACTGCAACCACTTTGGTGCTATGTTGTGGGCGCTGCAAATCGCAATTGGGACTGAAATAATTGCCCCGATTGTCGTTCCCCATAGCGACATTTGAACTGTTTCGATTAAAGCTTTAATTGCTACGTCGATAATTTCGAGGTTCGGAGGCCACAAGCGCGAGATAAAATCGGTCATGTAAGGCCAACTGCTGGCTAATGTTGCGGCATCTATTTCTAGTCCTCGCAGCGCCCAACCGTAAGTTACAATTAAACTTAATGCAATACCTAGATTTTTAATCCAGCCATAATTTTTTGATAAATTAGTTGATTTGTTTTCGGTCATTTGCGTTGGTTTTGATATCTGTGTACAGGTATTTTTTGTTTGGTGAAGGGGATTTTTTTTGTGAACCGCAGAGGGCGCAGAGAGCGCAGAGGAAGAGGGGGAGAAGAGAGGGGTTCACACTGCTATTTTGGGATGTGTTAATTTGCTGAATTTGTCGGAGAGGTTGTGGCATTTGCCATCATAGACTATTTGACCGGCGTCTAGGACGATCGCCCGATCGGGATATTTGCTTGCCATTCCTAAGTCGTGCAATACTACAACTACGGTCATTCCTTGTTCTGTGTGTAGTTGAGCGAGGATTTCCATGACTTGTTGGGCTGCGATGACATCTAATCCGGTGGTGGGTTCGTCGGCTAAGAGAATTTGTGGAGATTGGATGAGGGCGCGGGCGATCGCGACTTTTTGCTGTTGTCCGCCGCTGAGTTGTCCGGTTTTTTGGTATGCTAGGTCTTTGAGTCCGAAGTTTGCCAGTAATTCAAAAGCTCGATCGCGCTGTTTCTTCGGAAAACCCCACAGTGTTTCCCAAGTATTCAAACTTCCCAAGCAACCACAGAGCACGTTGTCGATCGCTGGTGATTGTTTTACCAAACCGCCGCCTTGAAAAATCAAGCCGATATCCCGACGAATTCGGGCGATCGTGCGCGTATTCATCACAATATCGTTAATCCGAATCTCTCCGCTTTTGACGGGGACTAATCCGACAAAGGAGCGCAATAGCGTGGATTTTCCCGCGCCGTTCAAACCCAGCAGCGCTACAAATTCGCCTTGTTTGATTTTGCAATCAATTCCGTTGAGAATCGGGCGGTTTAGCGATGGTGAATAAGCTGTTTCTAAATTACAACATTCAATAGTCATGGCGGATATTTATTAATAAATTTGGTAATTAATTTAATGCACCGGATAGCTGGTTGGAAATGTATAGTTCGGTAGGGACACTCCGAGAGCCCATAGGTGTCAACTTAAGCTCAAATCCAGTCAGAGATTGCTGTTTGACTATTAAATCCAGATCCGAACGAGCCCCCCTTAGGTCGGGCGGGACAAGAGTCCGATCAAAGTCCCCCTTCTTAAGGGGGATTTAGGGGGATCTGGACTATGGTAAAAACGAGATTTATCAAGGCTTTCAGGCTTAAGTTGACACTAATGGGCAGTGCCGTGTCCCTACGGATTTCAGATGCTACACGTAGCTGTACTTTTCCGAATTAGTATTAGGTTACGGCTCTAATTTGGCGCGCTGCAAAGCTTGGCGAAAGCTTGCTAAATGGCGGGTATGATCGACTTTCACTAACTTTTGGGAATTGTACAAACTGCGGAACAATTGATTGTTTGCAGGTTCATTCATTTTCATGAAAGCATTGATAATTCTTTCGCGCATTGGTGCTGGAACGCGATCGTCAATTACAATTCCGTGGGCTGGAACTCCGGCAATTTTTTGCAGCACTCGCAACTGCTTGCCTTCTTCTGCTGTAATCCAAGGCGGCAGCAAAGCGTATTCCGAGACGGCTGCTACTTCTGCTTGACCTTTTAAAACTGCTTGCAAAGCACTGCTGTAACCGTCGCCGTAGGTGACATTTCCGAAGAAACTTTCCAGTCTATCCGGCCCTGAAACTAATCCGGTACCCACCAATTCTCCGACTGGGAAAACGAATCCCGAACCGGAAGTTCGAGAGGTGAAAGCCATTTTTTTGCCTTTCAATTGTTCGAGAGTTTGTTTTGCCGAACTTTTTGGGCGCAGGGGGCTGTCTTGACGCACTACAAATATAGAATCATAGGTATTTCCGCCGGAATAATCGCTGCGAACTTCCGCTAGATACATCCGCGCTTTGGCTAATTGTTCTGCTTTTAATGCCGCTCGCCCTCCTAGAAATGCCACATCTGCTCTGTCTGCTCTCAAAGCTTCTACGGTGGCGGTTTCGTCGCCGATGGTTGCTTCTACGGGCATTCCGATTTCTTTTGAGAGTATTGCAGCTACTTGATTGGCTTTGTTTTGCAAATCTGTAGAATCTCTGCGGTTGGCCAAGACGATTCTAATGCGATTTATTGGAGCTTGTGCTCTTAAATCTCGCTCGGCCTTTGGTGTTGTTTGGGCGATCGCCTTTTGTCCGACTCCGGCTGTATTTGCAGCCAAACCACCTAGCAGCAACAATCCCGCGCTAGCAGCCGCCAGCACTTTTAACCTTCTATTCATTAATCGCTCTCCTATGGAAGCACAAACGCAACTTTGCTTTTTGATAACAAGTTGCAATAACCGTGATATTAGTTTAAAGCTTTTTGAACAATCGATCGCAACTGTTAATGATAAGTATTTGCAATATGCTATATAATAAAAACTTATCTAATTAGCAGCCCCCTAAGCTGGTAATCTAAAATCTAAAATCCTTTGAGTGTTAATATTTCTGCCCAAAATCCCTTGTCTGTCAGTTACGCCGATGTGGTTGCGGCCGCAAAACGCTTGCAGGGAAAGGTTTTCAAGACTCCGGTGCTGACTTCGGCAACTTTAAAGCTAATTAAAAATGGTTTAAAATCTCAATTTTAATAATTTACCAAACATCAAAGGATCGTTAAATGCTGCAATTAATCTTTGATTCCTGCGTGCCCAGAGAAGAGATTTTATCGGGAGATTTGTCTCTAGATTTATTTGCAGCAAAATTGCGGCTGGTAGTCGAAGGAAATGCACCTCAAGTTTATCAAGATGCCAATAAATTCTTTGCCAATACTTTCGCAACTGAGGGCATCAAAACTCTGATTAGCGAAGTTTTTGGTCGCTTGATGAAACAAAGGGCTGGGGCTGGGGTGATTCGTTTGGAAACGAGTTTTGGGGGCGGGAAAACTCACGATGAAATTGCACTTTGGCATATCTGCAAACTAGGGCGAGAAATTCACGAATTGGAACGGTTTACAGATATTAGCCTGATTCCCGATCGCCCTTTGCAAGTTGCAGCGATCGACGGTCGAGATTTAGACCCGGAACAAGGAGTTTATCATGCCGATAGCGGCTTGACAACTTACACGCTTTGGGGCGAAATTGCTTACCAAATTGGCGGAATTCCCGGCTATCAGTTACTGCAAGGTAGCGACAAAAGTGGCGTAAGTCCCGGTACTTCGGTGTTGGAACGGTTGACGGGCGGACAGCCGACTGTAATTATTTTAGATGAAATTGCGCGGTATTTGCGATCGGCAAAAGCGAAACAAATTGGTAGCAGCGATTTAGCCAAGCAAGTCGTAGCTTTCCTATTTTCCTTGATGGATTTGGCGGCGGCGTGCGATAATTTAGTATTGGTTTATTCCCTCGCCTCGACAGCAGATACGTTTGCGGAAGAAACGGCGGAATTGCAAGAAACGATGCGCGCTTCCGCCAGACAAGAACGAGTGTTGAGCCCTTCTACAGATACCGAAATTTATAATATCGTCAAACAGCGCGTGTTTGGGCGAGTTAGCGAGGAAGCGGCGCAAAAAGCGGCATCGGAATATTTGGCGGCTTATCGCAATTGTCGGGTGAATTTGCCCGATGGGTGCAAAGATGCGTCATACTCAAAGGCGATCGCCCAAAGTTATCCGTTTCACCCGGAATTGTTCAATCTTCTGACTAAAAAAATTGCTTCTATTCCCGAATTTCAGAAGACGCGGGGGGCTTTGCGATTGTTCGCGCAAGTCGTGCGCTATTTGTGGGAAAATCGCGATGGTTGGGTATCGATGATTCACACGCATCACATTCCGGTGGGGATGAATGCCGAAATTACTAACGATCTTACTTCTCGGTTGCAACGATCGCCCTTGCGGAATGCGATCGGCGCGGATCTCTACAATCCTGATGGTAGACCGGCTTACGCACAATTGCAAGATGGGGAATGGATCGCAGCCGGAAAACCGCCGTTTTCTACTTGGGTAAGCAGAACAATATTTCTGCATTCTTTGACTCAGGGAAATTCTTCGGGGATTCGGCTGGCTGAGTTGAATTTGTCGCTGCTAATTCCGGGCGTGGAAAGCGGTTTTGTCGATCGCGTTTTAGAAACATTAACTAAGGTAGCCTGGTATTTAGACTTCGATCCGATCACATCCTTGGCCAGGTTTAAGGAAGAACCTTCGATTAACAAAATTATTACCGAGGAGAAGGAACAAGTCGGGGTTTTGGCGGCGAAAGAAGATTTGCGAACTCGCCGGGATAGCATTTTTGCCAAGAAATTCTTTACCTTAGTTTCTAATGTCGAAAGTCCGGGAAATGTTGACGATAACCCGGATGATGTGGCGCTGTGTGCGATCGACTTTGACGAAGCGACGGTGGATGCTTCTACCGACGCAGCCCCGGAATTAGTCGATCGCATTTTTAACAATAGCGGCGAATCCGGGAAGTTTCGCACCTACCGCAATCGGTTGTTATTTCTGGTGGCAAATCGGCTAGAATTGGAAAGGGCGATCGACAATTCCCGAGAATACAAAGCTATTCAAAACATTCTCAAAAGTCAGAATCGGCTGCAAGATTTATCGGGAAGCCAGCAGAAGCAACTCAAGGAAAGGGAAGGCGCAAAAGATATCGCTGTGAGAGTATCTTTGACTAATGCTTACCGCCATTTATTTTATCCTGCAAACGATGCTGTCAAAGCACCAAAAGGATTGATGCACTACACTTTTACCGCCCAGGATGCGAGTACGGTGAAAGGCAAAAATAACCAGCAGGATGTAATTCTCAAAGCCCTCAAAGATTGCGGCAAGATTCGCGCCGAAGAAGCTAAACCTTTCGCGCCGGCTTTTATCTTGCAAAAAGTTTGGCCTGCGGGATTGGATAATTGGACGACGAAGGCGTTGCGGGATGCTTTTGCTAAGGATTTGAGTTTGAATATTCTGCTGGATGCGGAAGTTTCGATGCTGCGAGAAACGATTCGCGAAGGTTTGAAAAAGGGCAATTGGGATATGAAAGTCGGGGAGAGACTGTTTATCAAAACCGATGATAGCGTGTTGGCGTTGCCGGAGACGATCGAGTTTAGCGATCGACTCTCCCTGTACAGACGTGGCATTCTCGAACCTCCAGCGCCGAAATTAGTGGAGCTCAGCGCTCAATTGATGCCGAGTGCAGAGGCTGCAAAACCCGTCCGCGTCAGGTGGAAAGCCAAAGGAGCACTGACGGTTAGTTTGTATCAAGACGATGTTTTGGTGCCGGGAAATTTCTTCCCTTCCGATGAGTATCAAGCCACCATTGTGAATAACAGTATATTTCGGGTGGTGGCGGATTACGGCAACGGAGAAACAGCACAAAAGGAAACCAATGTCAATCTAAATTCGCAAAATTCTAGCGTGGGAGAGATCAGAAATCCTCCTTATGTTGTGGAAGGGCTACAGCCGAGTTTGTGGGAGGCGAAACCGACGGTTATCGAACTCGACGGCACGGTGAATGTGGTTTTTACTGGATTGGGCGATCGGCTGATCGATTACAAAGTTCAGGCGATCGAAATGCTAGAATTGTCTGTGAATAGAGTCATGGATTACCGCAGATTGGGAACAGCAATTGCCCTATTGCAGCGCTGGCAACCGCAAATCGACCAAACAGCAACCATTCAAACCGGCGACCAATTTGTGCGCTTAGAATATCAAGGACAAATGCGGGGATTTCAGAGCTTTTTCTCGACAATCAACAATTTGTTGAACAGTCCCGACGCGCAAGCCGATGTCAGTCTGAAAATCACCTTAGAATTCAAGCCAGCTTTGTCAGCAAATGCGTCGGATATTAGCAGTATAAAACAGACACTCGATCGCAATCCAGTAGAACGTATAAATTTGACGGCAAGGGTAGTATATTGAAATGTAGGGGCGTGTTTTACTGAGAAATATCGCTTTTAACCTAGTCTCGATCCCCCTAAATCCCCCTTAAGAAGGGGGACTTTGAGAAGACTCTTGTCCCACCCTTCTTAAGGGGGGTTAGGGGGGATCGAACCCTTATCGTCAGACAGCAAACCGGTACTACGTTTAACGTATTTGTTGACACCAATATCTCATAAACCCGCCCCGCCCAGAGCTCATGCAAGAATTTCAATTGAAGGTTATTTCCCTCGACAATAACAACTTCGCATTAGAATTGTATCAATGCGCCTACAAGAAAGCGGGAGAGAAAAAACGTCCGGCGGCTAAACGATTGGGGCGACTAAAAGGCAATGCCCTGATTTTAGCGAGACAAAAGATTTATGCAACTCTCAAAGCGAATAATTACGATCCGAAAAGTTTATCTCAGCAGCGACAAACTCCTTACATATTATCAGAAGAATCAGGAGTAAGTTTAGCAATTTTATTTCAATCGCTGCAACCGCTATCGAAAACCGAACGAATTGCAAATATTGCCGAAGGGATTATGGCGATGAGTAATGAAGAAGCACATTATTGGTTTGGAAAAATTGCCAATGGCAATCGTTCAAATGCTTTGAAAGCCTTGCGAATTTTATTGGGAGATTGAAATTATGAAAGTCATTGATTTGTCAAATGAAACTTTAGCCAAGATTAAAACAGTGCGCTGGGATCGGATTATTGAGAAGCATGAAGGGCCGTTTAAGTGGGAGTCTGAGTTTAGATACGGCGAACCGGAATTTATCGAAATTGAGGGGCGGTGGGTGTTGTTGCCCGTTGAAGCATCTCGCCACCAAAATATCACGATTTTGCGGGCGATTTGGAGTGCGGATGGCAACTCGCTGACTCTGTTTCTCAAGGATACAACTTTTGACGATGATATGTTTGTATCGGGATATATGGCTGTGTGCGATCGACCTCAAGGAGAACAGTTTTTCTTAGCAGTATTGTACCACGAATGGTTTATCATTGAAAAGACCGAGGTATTTGAAGATTGAGCGAGAAAATTTTGGGATCTTTCTTTCTTAGTCCGCGGAGGCGGACATCGTTTGTGTAGACGCGATTTCCAATCGCCGAATTACCAACGGGTAACGAACAACCAATAACAAACAACAATCAACAACCCAAAAAAATCATGCGCCCCAAACTCTTCATCGAGAAAATCATGCCCGTAAACCTGCTAAACGAACAGGTTCATTACGAGCACGGCGGCAATCCATTTAAAGGATTGCATCGCTGGTATTCGCGCAAACCTTTATCGTTTTCTCGGGCTTCGGTTTTGGCGTCGATTTTACCCGCAGATATCTCTTTAGAAGAGTTTGAATATTTGCTGGGATTGGAACCGGGGAAAGAAATTAAACTCTACAAAACTCCTCCGTCTTCGGTGCGAATTAAGAAGGTTCACGACTATTGCGAGAAGGTGTGGGGGAATCGCACGCCGACGATTTTAGATGCGTTTGCGGGTGGGGGAAGCATTCCGTTTGAGGCGGCGCGGTACGGGTTGAATGTGTTAGCTTCGGATCTCAATCCGGTGGCGGTGGTGACGATGAAGGCGGCGATGGAATATCCGCTGAAATTTGGCCCGGATTTGCAGGAAGATATTGATAAATGGGTGAAATGGGTGGGGGATGAAGCGGAGAAAAGATTAACCCAGTTTTTCCCATGTTTACCGGGGGAAACTGTGCAGAATTATTTGTGGGCGCATACGGTGGTTTGTCCGAGTTGTCAGTCGGTTGTGCCTTTGAGTCCGAATTGGTGGTTGAGTAAGACGAGTAATTATGCAGGTAAGGGACAATCGAGAAAGGTGACGAGTGATTGGTATGCGGTGAAACCGATTCCTAACTTGGCACAGAAGCGGGTTGATTTTGAGTTGGTGAAGGGGAAGAAAGGCAAGGATACGACGATTAAAACCGATGCGGGTGATTACGATCCGAGTGATACAGTAACGATGGGTAGAGGGGTAGCCAAATGCCCTAATTGTAGTGCTGTTATTGATAATGATATAGTAAAAGCGCAAGCACAAGCTCAGAAAATGGGTCATCAGCTTTATGCTGTTGCTTACAAAAAAGGAGAAGGAAATTTAGAATTTAGATTGCCCCTTAAAACAGACTTTGACGGACTTGGTAAAAGTGAAAAATATTTTAAAATAAATAATCTCAATTGGGAATCCTTAAATTTAATACCCATTGAACCGACAGGAGATTATGTTGGAAGGATAAATGCTCATTATTATGGGTGTGAGAATTGGTATAAAATGTTTAACCCCCGTCAGTTGCTAACGCTTATAACTTATGTAGAAATTATCAACGAAGCTAAGGCGCTGCTACAGGCTGAGTATGAATTGGAGAAAGTAGAGGCGATTATTACTTATCTAGCTTTAGTATTAGATAGATGTGTTGACTTAAATTGCAGATTAAACCATTGGCATTCATCGAGAATTAGCACTTCACTTGCATCATCTCAACATTCATTAAATTTAATGTGGAACTATTCTGAAATTGAAGGTAAACAAGAATTATGGATTTTCTGTGTTGAAGCAATAGCTCAAGATTATAAAAAACTTTGCCAATTATTTGGCACAAAGCCCCACTCAACCGGCTTACCCGGAATCGAACAATACGACCCAAAAACCATCCAAATTAATGCCACATCCGCCGATAGCCTCTACCACATTCCCGACAATTCAGTCGATGCCATTATCACAGATCCACCCTACTATTCCACCATCCAATATGCCGAACTTTCTGACTTTTTCTACGTTTGGATGAAGCGGACATTAGGCGATATATTCCCCGATTTATTTTACTCAGAACTCACCGACAAAGATAGAGAAGCAGTGGCCAATCCGTCGCGTTTTCGCAACATGGGCGCATCCCCCGACGAACTCGCCAAACAAGATTACGAAGCAAAAATGGCCCTCGCCTTCGCCGAATATTACCGAGTTTTGCGCGATGACGGCGTGATGACAGTCCAATTCAACCACAAAGAATCGGGGGCCTGGGACGTACTCACAAAATCCCTCATCGATGCCGGTTTCGAGATTACCGCATCCTGGGCCGTCAGTACCGAAAATCCCCAAAACTTGCACCAAGCGCAGAAAAACTCGGTTTCCAGTACCGTCCTTTTAGTTTGCCGCAAGCGCGACACCAACGCCGCCCAAGCTTGGTGGGACGATTTGCGCCCGGAAGTCGCGAATCTTGTCGAACAGCGCGCCCCGGAATTTGAAGCGAACAAAATCACAGGAATCGACCTTTATTTAAGCGCCTTTGGCCCCGCTTTAAATGTGTTCAGCCGTTCCTATCCCATCCTCAACAGCAGCGGCGAAGAAGTGCGCCCGGAAGTTGCTTTTGCTGAAGCCAGAAAGGCCATTGCCAACTACCGTTTCCGCAAACTCGTACAAACCGATACTGCGGGATTTGACGCACTCACTCAATGGTATTTACTCGCGTGGGATGCCTTTGGCGCAATTGAATTCCCCTTCGATGAAGCGCGACAACTCGCCCTCGCGATTGGCGGTTTCGATGTCACGGATTTAGCCAAAAAATACAAGTTGATTGACTCGGTTAGCGGCACTTGCAAACTTTTGACCCCGAAACAGCGGCTGAAAAAAGGAGCTTTTTCGGTGAATCCGCAAGAGTTTGCACTGACATATTTAGTCGATGGATTGCACGCGATTATCGCTTTGTATCAGGAGGATGGAGATATTCAAATCGTGCGCGAGTTTATGAAGAAAACTAATTTGACTGATAATGATAATTTCATGCGGGCGATAGAAGTTGCTTTGAAGGTGATTCCGCGTTTGGGTGATGAGAAGAAGCGGATACCAGAGGAGAAGGCTTTGTCGGATTTGTGGTTGGTGATGGATGAGATTAAGGCGAAGGTTTCTTATAAACAGATGGAGATGACTTTTGAGGGACAGTTGAGTTTGGATTTGAATTTAGGTGGTTGAAACTCGGCGGTTGAAACCGCGTCTACACAAACGAAGTCGGCCTCCGCCGACTGGGAAATGAAATTTTAGATAATCACAATTATGCCGGATGTTTATGTGATCGGAGGTTGTAACGGTTCGGGAAAGACAACGACGGCGATGCAGTTGTTGCCGCATTTTCTGAATGTGTTTGAGTATGTGAATGCTGATGAAATAGCTGTCGGGCTTTCGCCTTTTAATCCCGAATCTGTGGCGATTCAAGCGGGGCGATTGATGTTGCAGCGGTTAGACTCGCTATCAAATGCTGGTGCTAATTTTGCTTTTGAGACAACTCTCGCTTCTCGCAATTATGTCCGTTTTTTGCGAAAGTGTAAACTAAAAGGTTATACTGTTAATCTGATTTATTTTTGGTTGCAAAGCCCGGAGTTAGCGGTTTATCGGGTGCGGCGGCGGGTAGAAAGTGGGGGACACAATATTCCTGAAGATGTGATTCGCCGCCGCTATGAAAGAGGACGCAAAAATTTATTAGAATTGTATTTACCTTTAAGCGATACTTGTATTGTTTACGATAATTCAACTTCTATCTCGGAAGTGGTGGCTAGTTATAATAATAGTGCAGCAGCCGATCCAATTGTTTATCGATTGGAAATCTGGAACCAAATTACTGGAGGTATCGATGAATCCTGAACAACCCGCCCTCTCACCTCTACATCAAAAAATTGATGCTGGTGTTAAAATGGCGATCGCAAGTGCGATCGAGAAACACCGCAAACTGGGACAATCGATTAGTATTTGGCAAGATGGGAAAGTCGTGACTCTTTCTGCTGATGAGATTCCACCACAACAAGTAGCAGAATAAGTTTCGAGGAAGAGATCCCCCCTAACCCCCCTTAAGAAGGGGGGGACAAGAGTTTAATTCTATTCAAGTCCCCCTTTTTAAGGGGAATTTAGGGGGATCGGAAGCATTCAAAGTCCCCCTTCTTAAGGGGGATTTAGGGGGATCGAATCTTGTGGTACAAATAACAAATAACAAATAACTAATAAATGAATTTAACAGATTATCCCTGGCGGATTAGCTATTCTAGCAATGAAAATAACCCGATCGCCGATTTCTACATTCCGGCGCTAGAATGTGCTGTTAAGTACGATCGTAAATCCGGCTTTTTCAACAGCGCCATCCTCAGCAAAGTGGCGCGGGGATTGGGTGCGATGCTGCACAATCACGGGGAGATGCGCTTAATTATGGGCTGTCAATTCAGCCCGCAAGACTTGCAATCTATCCAACAAGGTTACGCCCTGCGAGATGCTGTTACCACCCGCCTCGATGCCGATTTGCAGCCGCCCAAAACTTTCGCGCAACTCAAGCATTTTGAAGTCCTCAGTTGGCTGATTCAAAACAGTTATCTCGATATAAAAATCGCGATTCCCCTCAAGTCTAACGGTTTACCGGTAGATTCTGACAGTTTACTCGATCGCCAGCATATGTTTCACGAAAAAGTTGGCATTTTTACCGACAACAATGGCGCGCAATTAGCTTTTAGTGGTTCCAATAACGAATCTCTCAGCGGTTGGGAAAGCAACGTTGAATCGTTCCATGTCTATTGTGCTTGGGAAGGCGGACGAGATGCGGAACGAGTTGGCGAAGAGATTTTTCGATTTGAACAGTTGTGGAACAATTTATCGCCGAATGTGCGGGTTTTTGAAGTGCCGGAAGCGGTGAAAAATAAGTTGCTTAGCTACGCGCCCAGCAGTAAGCCCGTGTGGAATCGGGAGGAAAGTTCGGCAGCGGATTTTGTAGCGGATGTAGCGGATGTGGCAGCGGATTTTGTAGCGGATGGGGAAGGTTCGGCAGCGGATTTTGTAGCGGATGTAGCGGATTTAACGGATGTTAGGAGTTGGGTTGTTGGGGATTCTGAATTATCCGCAGATTGTGCTAAGTTTGAACCGCTTTTGAGTTTGTATGCTTCGCCGAGTTGTCTTGATTATTGTTTGAAATCTATTCCGATCGCACCTTGGCCGCATCAGATTAAGATATTGCGTAGAGTGGCGGCAAGTTTCCCGAAAAGTTTCTTGATTGCGGATGAAGTTGGATTGGGGAAAACTATTGAAACTGGGTTGATTTTGCGTTACTTGCTTGTCAGCAAAAAAGTTAGACGTGTCTTAATTTTAGCACCCGCTAGCATTCAGCCGCAGTGGCATGAAGAGTTGCGCGAAAAATTCAATCTGCATTTTTGGAGTTATACGAAAGGTGAGTTAAAAAATCCGTATGGGGAGAAGAGTCAGTCTGGGGAGGAGAATATTTGGAATTCCCAGAATCTGATTTTAGCATCATCTCATTTAGTCCGCCGGAGCGATCGCACAAAACAACTCCTAGAAGCGCAACCGTGGGATTTGGTGATTCTCGACGAAGCGCATCACGCCCGCCGCCAAAGTCCGCAAAACCGCAAGGAAACGCCTAACCGATTGCTTCAGTTAATGCAGCAGTTGAAGGAAAAAAGCCGATCGCTCTTGTTATTATCCGCTACGCCGATGCAGATTGATGCGATCGAGGTTTTCGATTTGTTACATCTTCTCGGACTGCGCGGACATTGGTCTTATGGTGAGAATTTCTGCAATTATTTTAGCACGCTGTCTGCAAAGGGCGATGGCGTCCCGCCCCGCAAGCTACGGCAAAACTTGAATTTTTGGCAGCAGATGTCTGTGGATTACTTTCAGCAAGGGGGTGCGCCCTGTGCTCGGTTGCAGCAATTTTTACAAAAGGGCGATAAATTACTGTATTATAAGTTGAGAGATGTCTGGGAAAAAAATCACCGAGTCAATCCGAAACAAGTTATTGAAGACATGGATTTCATCGCGGCTTCCCGTCAATATTTGACAGTGAATACTCCCCTGAAAGATTTGATGTTTCGCCACACCCGCGACACCTTGCGCCAATACTTTCAGCGGGGATTGTTGGATCGCGATATTCCTCACCGCGTCGTCAGAGATAATGCGATTACTTTAGAAAATAAGCGCGAAGTGCCGCTTTATCTCGCTGTCAGCAATTACGTGCGCCACTTTTACAATCTCGCGCAAAAAGACAACCGCAAAGCGTTAGGTTTTTTGATGACTCTTTACCGCAAACGGCTGACAAGTTCGTTTTATGCGATTCGCGAATCTTTGCAGCGCCGCCTCGATGGGATTAGCATTACGGAGGATGATTTCAGCGATTTAGATGATGCGGATGATACGATTTTGGAAGGGATGGAGTCTTATTTTGCACCAGCCGATCCGGAAGAAATTAGATATTTAGAAGATTTGCTTTATCAGTTCGAGAATACTGGCGAAGATAGCAAGCTTTCGCATTTTATCACGATTTTGCGTCAGGAGTTGACTGAGAGGGAAAGTGCGATCGTCTTTACGCAATACACCGACACGATGGATTATCTCCGCACCACTTTACAACAATTATATGGTTCCCAAATTGCGTGCTATTCCGGGCGCGGCGGAGAGTTGTATCAAAATGGCGAATGGCGAACTTTTCCCAAGGAACAAATTAAAACCCAATTCCGAAAAGGAATCATCAAAATTTTACTTTGTACCGAGTCAGCTTCCGAAGGGCTAAACTTGCAAACTTGCGGTGTTTTAATCAATTATGATATGCCTTGGAATCCGATGCGAGTCGAACAGCGAATCGGCAGGCTCGATCGCATCGGACAGATTTATGATACAGTCAGAATACACAATTTTTACTATGACGGGACGGTAGAGGCAAAGGTTTACAAGAGATTGCGCGATCGCATCGATGCTTTTCAAACGGTTGTCGGTAATTTGCAGCCGATTTTGGCAACAGTCCCCACTTTTATCGAACGGGCTGTGATGAGTGCAGATCCAGAAGAAGAGGGCGTTTTGTTGGGAGAGTTCGATCGCATTTTAGACGCGCCACCGTCCGGCCCTGGACTTGATGAAATGGTAGCGATGGATGTAGAATCAGACTTGCAGGAAATCCGCCAACCTCTGCCGCTAACTTCTCTTTTTCCTGAAACAATCGAAAATTTGTTTGTGAATTCTGTGATTGTAAAGCAGATTGGTGCGAGTTTCAAGCAATCGGCAAATCGCACTTGGCAGCTTAACTATAAATGTCGCAATTATACTGTAACATTTTACCCGGAGATTTTTGAAGAACATCCTTCGTTGCAATTGATGAGTTTTGGGAATCCTGTGTTTGAAGAGTTGCTAAGTGCGATCGCTCTTGTGTCAAGCTGTCCTTAATCAAATATGTTTAGTTTGTTTCAATTTTGGTACTTTTAGCTCTAAACTACTTTTAATGACGATCGTCCTTTTATGTAATTTTTCACAATGTCTTCAGAAACAAACTCAGCGACTCAAGCTACAACTGGTGCAGATGCGATCGATGTTGCGATCGCCTCTGGAAACGATTTTGACGGCACTCCGATTCCGAAGGCAAAATTAGACCTATACGAGCAAGTGATGGGCTTAGAAGCCGGGAGACAGCGCAGTGGCGTGTCAAACACCATGCGATCGCGCATTGTCCGCATCGGTGTCAAACACCTTCCTCAAGCAGAACTAGATTCAATGCTGATTGCGGCCGACTTTGCACCGCTGAAAGAGAAGGAAATCGCTTTTTATTACGGCGCTAAATAAATAGGATTTAGATCATTTTCGGTTACATTCCTTTGTATGGTGCGTCGCTGCGAGATTTTCAAGCTGATTCCTAGATTGTCAAGAGCGACGCACCCTACGATACTTGCCTGTTGGTGACGATTTTGCCTAAAATAGACATAACCCACGCTCATAACATCTGTCATGCAAAGTTACACCCTCGCAGAAGTATGTAATCCACAGGGGACAGTCTTTAACCGAGCTGCTGTGGAGCCAGTTTTACTCACAGATAAATCGCAGCCCAGCCACGTAATTATGTCCTCTGATGCCTATCAGCGCTTGATAGAGCGACTGATGGAATTAGAAGATATGCTTTTAGGTTCATCAGCAAAATCTGCCCTGAGTCAGTCTCAAATGGTTGGCACTAAAACCTTTGTAGAAACACTAAAACAACTAGCAAATGGCGAAACTTGATGGTTTACAAACAGTTGCTACCCGACACGATATTACTCCGGCTTCAAACCACGTTCCATCAGCGATAAAACAGCTTGTTCGGGAGTAATTTCACCATTCAACAATCGGTAAACTTGACGGGAAACGGGAACTTCAATCTCGCGCCGATTAGCTAAATCAATCAACACATTCGTCGTGTTAACTCCCTCAGCAGTGCTCTGCAATTCGTGCAAAATTTGTTCTAAGGATTTGCCTTGGGCCAATCCGAAACCGACTCGATAATTGCGCGATAAAGAACTGTTGCAAGTAGCGAGCAAATCTCCCAAACCAGACAAGCCGTAGAAAGTTTCCGCCTTAGCTTCCAGACGTACGCCGACTCGAATCATCTCCGGTAAAGCACGAGTTAGCAAAGCAGATTTAGCATTCGTTCCTAATTGTAAACCATCGCAAACACCAGCGGCGATCGCAAATACGTTTTTGAGCGTTCCACCTAACTCTGTACCCAACGGATCTTGATTCACATAAACCCGAAAAATTTCCGAACTAAAGGTGTTTTGCACTTGCTTCGCCGCCTCCAAATCAAAACTCGCAGCTACCGTTGCGGCTGGCAATCCCTGCTGGATTTCTTCGGAAAGATTGGGGCCGGAAAGTACGACAATTGAATTGTGAGGAAAGGCATTTTGCCAAATTTGAGATGGAGTGCGCGTAGTCGCGGGGTCTAAACCTTTGGTAACAGTAACTATAATTGTATTAGGACTTAATTGTAAAGCTAAAAGCCGATCGACTGTTTCTCCAACTCCTGTCATCGAAACTGCCGAAACCACAACATCCGCGCCAGTTATAACTGATTCTAGACTAAAAGAACTGCGGCGCGACCACAAATTTACCCGATCGCCCTTTTTACCTCCCAGATTTGCCAAGGCCGAACCCCATGCACCTCCGCCTAATATTGTCAAGATTCTCATTGGTAATTGGGAATAGGTAATTGGTAATTGCTAATGGTAAGGTGCGCAATGCGCACCCTAGATTTGCGGGCGCAATCCGTAATGACGGTAACGCCAGTAATCGTGTAAAATGCGATCGTGATCGAAACACAACTCACCAGGAATTTGCCAAAATTCAAAAATTTGTAAGTTTTTAGCATCATCGGCGGCTTGAGGTTCGCCCGTTGCAGCAGCCAAGAATACAATACTGATAGTGTGTTTGCGTGCGTCACGATTTGGATCGGAATAAACGTAAAATTGCTCGATTAATTCTACATTCAAGCTTGTTTCTTCTAAAGCTTCGCGTTTGGCCGCCGTTTCTACCGATTCCCCGTAATCGACAAAGCCGCCGGGAATCGCCCAGCCGTAGGGAATATGGAGACGTTCTATCAGGACGATCGGGCGGTGCGGGCGATCGACCAATTCGATGATAATATCAACTGTAGGAGCGGGATTTTTGTAAGTCATTTACGAAGAAAAAAACTGTTAACTGTTAACTGTTAACTGTTAACTGTTAACAGCAAGAAAATCTGTTATGCTAAACCGCGAACTGGCACGCGCTGATTTTGCAAAACTGCTACATAAAGCTTTTCCAACTCAGTAATATTTTGACTGAGAGTGTACCGCTCGATCGCCCTTTGTCGAGCTTTTTGACCCAGCAACGTTCCCAACTCAGGATGATCGCAAAATAGCGGCAACAATGTTTGCAACTGACTCCGCACCCGTTGAGTGTTCAAAACTACCCCCGCGCCTTCCTCCAAAGCCTCGCCGTCAGCACCGGCATCCGTTGCCAAACAAGCTAAACCGCAGGCCATCGCTTCCAGCAGCGACAGTGACAATCCCTCCACCAAAGAAGGCAAAATAAATACATCTGCACCCCGCAGAATTTCGATCCGGCGTTCTTCCTCCGCGACAAATCCGAGCCACACAATGCCGTCATCTTCACCGTAGGACAGTTGCAGCGACGCGGCTAGGGGCCCGTCGCCGACGATCGCCAATACGTTCCCAGGGCCAAAGTTGCACAGTTTCCAGGCTTTCAACAAAGCCTCGACATTTTTCTCCGGGGCAATGCGGCCTTGGTACACAAAAATGCGATCGGCTTTTAATTCTGACTTCAATCCCGAAGGCCCGGGCGAATACTTCACCGCGTCTACGCCGTTGGGAATCACAGCCACCCGTTCTTCCGGTACTCCCAACTTCACCAAAATATCCCGCTGAATCTGAGAAAATACGATCGTCGAGTCGTAGTGAGCCAAAAACGGAGCGTACAGTTGATACATCAGGTGTTGTGTTCCCGATGTTAAATTGCGCAATTTGCGATCGAACGGCGGGTGAAAAGTCGCTACCAAAGGCAAATTCAATTCTTGACAAATTTCCGGCAGCAAAAAGTCTAGAGGCGAAAGTGTCAGAGAAGCGTGAACAACATCCGGTTTCAGTCGCCGCAAAGACTTCATCAGCACTGTGCGGGATTTGAGAGTTGGAATCGTATAAATTTGCGATTTGTAGTGACACGGTAAAGAAACTTCGTTGCAACTCGCGGGCGAGAGCGAATTGGTAAATGAGGTTGGAGCAATTTTCTTTCCCCGCGAACCGTTTACCATGCTCCACGCCGCAGTGTTCCTGTCGAGTTGACTCACCTCTTGGGCGAAGTGCAAGAAACTAACCTGGTATCCCCGGTCTAACAGTGCGTTGGTGACTTCCCTGGAGTAAGTGACGTTACCGCAAAAAGGTGATTTTTTTCCTAGCCAAGCGATGTGCATTCGAGTAAATCAGAGTTTGCTATTTTTTAGATTCGATCGACTTTGCTATTAGTGCTACGGGAAATATACCAGGTTAAGACACCGCCTGCGATCGCTAATCCCGCTAAACCCAAAAATACTGTCGGCAAACCCAGAAATGTTTCCGCTACTCCGGCCAAAGCCAGCGGCAAACTCAAAGCAATATTAGTGGCATTGTTTTGCAGCCCGAAGACTTTTCCCCGCATTTCTTCTGGGGTTTCTGCTTGAATTGTCGTCTGCATCGGCACTCCCACCAATGAGGCAAATAAACCCAACAGGGTAATGAACAGCACCGAGATCCACAAATGGTGCGTAAATGCAGAAATACCGATCAGAGCAACTGCCATGCCGATCGATCCGATTAAACTAAGTTGAGAATGAGAAAATTTGTGTCCGAGATAGCCGACTGTCGTCGCCCCAACAGCCATCCCGACGCCCACCGCAGCCAGCAAAAAGCCGAATTGCGACGCTCGCATACCCGGCAGGATTTCTGCCAGCCGCACCGCTAAAACTGCCAAGGCTGCAAAAATCGAAAACAGAATAATTAGTTGAATTAAAGCATTGCGGACTTTCGGCTGATCGTTGATGTAACGCAGCCCGTCTTTCAAATCTGCTAGCGGGTGCGGTGGTTCGTGTTCGACTTCGTTTTTTTCGCCTGTTTTCATCGACAGCAACAGCACTCCGGCGAAGGCGTAACTGCCGCCTACTACTAATTCTTTGCCGATGCCGAGTCCGCCGCCGATGTTGCTAAATAAGGTGTCGGCTAAAGCCAGCAAGGGTTCTCCCACTGCAAAGCCAATAATCACCGAACCCATCATGGTTGTGGTGTAGAGCGAGTTTGCCGAGAGCAGGTGGCGGCGTTCCACAATTAGGGGAATCACTGACTGTTCTGCTGGGGCGAAAAATTGAGTTAGGGTCGAAACTAGGAATGTTACAAGCAGCAGCAAGCAGAATCCGAGCGGCAGTTGGCCGAGTTCCCATCCGTCTGAAAGCCACAGCAGCAGGGGTAATGTTAATACGAAGCCTCCGCGCAGCAGGTTTGTGGCTACGAGGACTGCTTTTTTTGACCAGCGATCGACATACACGCCTGCGGCAGCCCCGAACAGCACTGCGGGTATGGTAAAGGCGATCATAATTGCCGATACCCATCGGCTGATGGTTTGATCTGGTGCTTGAAAGCGGCTGGCTACGAGGGCGATCGTCAGTACGAGATAAACTTTATCTGCTAGTTGCGAAAAAACTTGCCCGCTCCACAATGCTAGAAAATTGCGGTTTTTGAGAACTGGCAGAAATCCTCTTTCTGGCTCAGAAGTTTCGGCAACTGCTTCGGATAGTTCTGCTGCTGTCTCTGCTGTTGATAGCGGCTCGATTGCTGCGGGTTGTTGGCTGTTGCTGTTGCTTGATTCTGTTTCTGGATTTGCGGGATATTTATCCATTGCTGGGTTTTGGGCGTTGCTCCATTGTCGATCGCTCAAAACGGGCTCAGAGCGAAAATCGGGAAAATTTTCTCGTTCTTCCATCTTGTGGTGGGTCACGGCTAAAACAGATATTCTCAAATCAGAATCGGACAGTCGCATCATAGGATTAGGGGTGGATCGCCTGGGATGGTTGAGGTTCGGGGGATGGGAATTTCAAATTCGAGGTGTTAACCCCTAAGTTTAATAATTCGTAACTTTATCTATTATCTAATGTTCCAAGAATCTTGAGAATTTACCTGAAATTGCCTACAGGTTCGGGTATTCCCCGGGCTAGCGGTGCAATTGACGATCGCCCGTTCACCTGTTTAACTCAAAATTTAAAACTCAAAACTCAAAACTCTCTAAGTAGGTGTCGATCGAGCTTCCCGATCTAATCGTGCAACCTAAATGATACTGGGCATACTGCCGCAAAATATTTTCCACAGATACCCACGCAGTTCGATCGGTAATCCCTTCTCCTAGTTCCGCACTACCCAACTGTTGCAGCGCCGCTAATTCAGTAGCATTTATCTGAAAATTTGTCAAGTGTTTGCTATTACTTGTTTGCGGGGAACGGGAAGCGGATCTGTACGTTTGTGAGGAGAGTTCTGCCTCTAAGTTAGCTAGCTCAGGCAAGCTAAAGGTTCCCCCAGAAGGTATACTAAACCCGGTTTGCCACTTCGGATCGCTAAAATTTGGGTTCAGCGGATGTCTGGTGGCGCAGCAGACTTGGACTTGGGGCGCGAGCCCTGCTAAGGCTAGCAGGTGAAAAATGCCCTGGGCGAGGTGAGCCACCAGCACGGCGGCGGATTGGATTTCTGTGCGATCGGACAAACCCTCCAAACGACTCAAATGTTCCCCCAGCAAAAGAAATAATTCTTCTTGGGGCTCGTCGGAAAGGGCGCTGGCGATCGCCAATTCTGCCAGATATTGGGCAGCACAGAGTTTTCCGAGGTTGCGGCTCAAACCCGGATAGGATTCAACGGTACTGGCTTGGGTTATCTTGTCGAGCGATCGGCCTTTGGCAATTAGCAATTCATTGACGACAAATAACTCGCTTCTACCGCCGATGCTCGATCGTTGTTTGCGAACACCGGGCGCTACGGCTTTAATTAAGCCGAATTCCCGCGTCAAAACTGTCAGCAGGCGATCGGATTCGCCGATCGGCGCACTCTTAAGATTAATTCCAGTTGCTTTGTAAGTTCGAGTCATTTAATCAGAAGGAAGAAGGAAGAAGGAAGAAGGAAGAAGGAAGAAGGAAGAGGGAAATTCGGCAACGAAGCAGTGTCACGGATTTAACGGATGAATTTTGAACAAAGAGAGAAGAAGGAACATTTATTACCAACAGGACTAAGGCCAAAAAAGTAGTTTGACGCGCGAATTATGAGGCTAAGATGCGCCGAAGAGCACCCTACTAACTGACCAATGACTAATGACTAATGACCAATGACTAATGACTAATGACTAATGACGATTGTCTAAATTATCGCGCTGTCGGAGTAATTCCGGACCCCGAGAAGTCCCCAAACGAGTAGCACCAGCCACTACCAAATCTAAAGCTTGTTCGTGAGTCCGAATTCCTCCGGCCGCTTTAATACCAACCCGTCCCTTCGTAACTTCCTTCAGCAGTCGCACATCGTCAACTGTCGCCGCGCCAAAAAAGCCGGTGTTGGTTTTGATATAAGCCACACCAGCTTCCATACAAAGCTCAGCAGCTAATTGTTTTTCGGGATCGGAAAGCAGCGAACTTTCGATAATTGCTTTGATGGTGAGATTAGTTTCTTCGCAAATTTGGGCTAACTCTCGGTGGAATTCGTCGATTCTTCCAGCTTTCAACAATCCTAAGTTAACAGAGACATCTAACTCTACGGCTCCATTATCTGCGGCTTCTAGAGCTTCGTAAAGTTTCACGGTTGAAGTCGAAGCACCCGTGGGAAAACCGATAACTGTACAGACTTTGGGCTTTTTGCCATGTAGTAGCTCAACAGCTTGTCGGACGTAGGATGGATAAACGCACACTGTCACAAAGCCAAATCTCTCTGCTTGTTGGCAACAGTTTTCTACTTGCTCTGGCGTCGCAGTCGGGTCGATCAGGCCGTAGTCGATCAAGGGGGCAATATCGATGTCTGCCTGGTTTGCAGCCATTGTTGTTGTTTATCCGAAGTAACTACTTCCCTATTATGTAGCGAATTTACCAATCCTTAACTTGACTTTGGGCGCGATCGAGCACAAATACTCAATTTGCGGCTCCGAAAAACCCTTGCGGGATTTTTTTCATCCATTTGTAGCAAATTAAATAAATTTTAGTATCTGCCTTTAGATACATTTTTAATCTTTCTTTAGGTATACTTTGTTAAAAGGAGTTGCGACAGAACTTGGGTTAGCTACGCTAGGGCAGAGCCTGGTGGCAGCTACTCTTTTTACTCCCAGTAGTGCTTTAAAAACCTAAAAGCCAATGC
>JANNOR010000051.1:0-2427 GCA_031399265.1 Cyanobacteria bacterium SOY_34_metabat_3
GCACTATTCGACTTTATTTGGAGGACCCGGCTGTGCCTTTACCCAACAAAAATTTTTGTTGGGAACCGGCACTGCCGTGTCCTGATTTCGGCTGTTTCTTACGGCAAATCCGTCTCGCCCATCAGATAAAGGTCGCACTCCCGGGCCACGCCCCGCCCTTCGTTAATCGCCCAAACCACCAAACTTTGACCTCGGCGACAGTCACCGGCGGCGAAAACTCCTGGAATGCTGGTTGTATATTTTTCGTGATCCGCTTTCACATTGCTGCGCGCGTCACGTTCCAATCCCATCGCATCCAGCAGGGGCTGTTCCGGGCCGAGGAAGCCCATCGCTAGCAAGACAAGCTGGGCCGGCAACACTTTCTCAGTACCGGGGATGTGCTTCGGAATGAACTGTCCTTTTTCGTTTTTCGCCCACTCCACCTCAACGGTGTGCACGGCTTTGACATTGCCGTTTTCGTCGCCCTCGAACTTGGTAGAGGTGGTGAGATAGCCTCGCGGATCATCGCCGAATTTTGCTGCGGCTTCTTCTTGGCCGTAGTCGAGACGGTAGACTTTTGGCCATTCGGGCCAGGGATTGTTGGCTGCCCGTTCCGAGGGCGGTTTTGGCAGGATTTCAAGCTGTACGAGGCTGTTGCAGCCGTGGCGGATGGAGGTGCCCACGCAGTCGGTGCCGGTGTCGCCACCGCCGATAATTACGATATCTTTGCCTGTGGCGGAGATGAAATTATCGTTTGTGCACTTGTCTAAAACCGATTTGGTGTTGGCGGTAAGGAAGTCCATTGCAAAGTGGATGCCTTTTAATTCGCGCCCTTCGATACCCAAGTCGCGGGGTTTTGTCGCGCCGGTACAGAGGACAACGGAGTCGTATTCTTTTAGCAGTTGTTCTGCTGGTAAGTCTTTGCCGATTTCGGTGTTGCAGACAAATTTTACGCCTTCGTCTTCGAGGACTTTCAGGCGGCGCATCACGACTTGTTCTTTGTCTAGCTTCATGTTGGGGATGCCATACATTAGCAGGCCGCCGGGGCGATCGGCTCTTTCGTACACAGTTACCCAGTGACCGGCTTTGTTGAGTTGCGCGGCGGCGGACAAACCGGAGGGCCCAGAACCGATAATGGCGATTTTTTTGCCAGTGCGTTTGGCCGGCGGTTGGGCGGTAATCCAGCCTTCATCCCAGCCTTTATCGATGATTGAGGCTTCAATATTTTTGATTGTCACAGGCGGGTTGTTGATGCCGAGCACGCAAGCGCCTTCGCAGGGTGCGGGACAGACGCGGCCGGTAAATTCGGGGAAGTTGTTAGTTTTGTGGAGTCTGTCTAGGGCTTCTTTCCAGAGTCCGCGATATACTAGGTCGTTCCATTCGGGAATCAGGTTATTGATCGGGCAGCCGCTTGCCATGCCGCTAATCAGGTTTCCGGTGTGGCAAAATGGGATGCCGCAGTCCATGCAGCGCGCGCCTTGGCTGCGGAGTTTGTCCTCGTCCATTGGCAGGTGGAATTCGTCCCAGTTGTGGACTCTCTCGACTGGTGAGAGTTCGGATGGCAATTCGCGCAAGAATTCGATAAAGCCTGTTGGTTTTCCCATAGTGCTGTTTTGGTTAGAACTTAATTTTTGGTAGTTTTTGGTAGCATCTCAATTGTCGGCGATCGCACCGAAGATTGAGCAATTCGTACCTGAAATCTTCAATATCGCCGGGAGTCGGGCAAAACCGATCCGCAAGCTGCTGCATATCTCATGCCAAATTTTGCTGAAAATCTCTCTTAATTTCTTAGTCTCGCGTTGGGCGGACTTCGTTTGTATAGTCGCGGTTTCAACCGCCGAGTCTTATCTTTTTATCAAAATGAAGATTCCCAAACCAATTAAAATGAAAGGGACAATAGCCTGAGTATAGCGAGTTAAAATTTTGGCGATCGCTATGCGGCGAGTCAACCGATAAGCGGCATAAGACCAAACACCTACGAGCACAAAGAAAACTGCCAAAATAACCATCAAGCTGGGCAAATCGCTGCTAGCAAACAGCGGCAAATAAATACCGATATTATCTCCACCGTTAGCTACAGTCACAGCAGCCACATTCAAAGTTTGGGCGTTGAACAGATTTGCTAGTTTTGACACCGCAGATGAGTTGGATTGACACTTAAATTCGCCCGATACCGCTTGTACCTCATTTTCATCATTTTCTCTCTTGACTAAGTGACTGATGCCGATCGCGATCGGAACCAAACCCAACAAACCGATAATAGCTTTCGGCACGATTAAGCCACCAAAAAAACCGGGCAAACTCGCAGCTATTAGTGCTGTAAACCCGAGGTACTGACCCAGCACAATATGTCTGGGCCGGAAAGTAACATTTACCTGGGCGAAGAACAGCATCAAAATCGCAATATCATCGATGTTGGTGGCGGCAAAAGATGTAACTCCCGCAATA
>JANNOR010000064.1:0-12092 GCA_031399265.1 Cyanobacteria bacterium SOY_34_metabat_3
CTACAGCCCTCACTCCCGGCACGTAATCAACAATCTTGTCTACCAGTGCAAAAGGATAGCGGTGAGGCAATAATTTCTGAATTTCTTCCACAGTAAGAGTGGATTTAACTGTTGCAGAATCCAGATCGTTCTCGGTTTGACTAGATTCTGTATTAGCAGTATTGATAGTGTTAACTTCAGTCAGCGTAGACATTACTTGAAGATTTTTGAGTGTGTTATGGAAGAAGGAAGTTCGGCAACGGATTCTGTAACGGATGTCACGGATGTCACGGATGTCAGGAAGAAGGAGGATGAAATCTTCACAGATTGCTTGTTTTTTCCTAACTTGTCTCTAGAGTTGCTAGAGCTTGGGAGTTCAGGGCTTTGGCAAGTTGGACGTGCAGATTGTGACTGGCTTTGTAAGCCAAGTAGTGAGCTTTTGGCCAAGTTCCCAGCAGGCTGAGGTCGCCTACTAAGTCTAGGATTTTATGGCGCACTGGTTCGTTGGCAAATCTCAAGGGCGGGTTGAGCCAGCCGGATCGATCGCAAACCAGGGCGTTTTCTAGGCTACCACCTTTGATCAAACCTGCTTGTCGCAATTGATCGATTTGGCGGGCCAATCCAAAAGTCCGAGCCGGGGCGATCGCCGTCGCAAAACTTTCGACCTCTGGCGACCAACTGTACCATTGATTGCCGATCGCCTGTTCCTCGAAATCAATTCCGTAACTAAACCGAGTTTCCGCCGACGGTAAAGCCGCAGCAAAAGCATCGCCGTGACGCACCCAAATCGGCTCAGTCAGGACAAAAGAGGAAGTCGGGTTTTCCTTGGATGTTTGAGAGACTAAGCCGGTATGGGCGATCGCCTCTACCCAAACCAAAGCCGAACCATCCAGCAACGGTACTTCCGGCCCATCAACCTCAATTCGAGCATTATCCGCTCCCATCCCCGCCAAAGCGCCTAATAGATGCTCTACAGTGCGAATTTGAGCATCGATACCAGCCAGTTCAGTTGAAAGTGCAGTCTGACCAACCGCCTCAATTTTTGCCGGAATTATCGGAGCACCGGGCAAGTCAATTCTGACAAAATAGCGGCCTTCTCCCACAGCAGCGGGCAAGACTCGAACGCGAGTTTGTTCGCCGCTATGCAAGCCAATTCCCGACAGTTCAAATTCAGATTTTAAGGTACGTTGAGTCATTAGTTATTGGGAATTGGGAATTGGGCATGGGGCATGGGGAATTGGGCATGGGGAATTGGGTATCGGTAATTGGGTATCGGTAATTGGTTATTGGGCATCGGTTATTGGTTATTAGTTATTAGTTAATTACTACCAATTACCAATTCTAAATGTCCAATGTCCAATACTTCGACTACGCTCAGTACGAGTGTCCAATTCCCAATTCCCAATTCCCCATGCCCCATGCCCAATTCCCAATTCCCAATTAGAATCGTTCGCCAATCCCAAAATGAATCTGATTGTCGCCAGTGTCGTTGATACCGTAATCGATCCGGATCGGCCCTAACGGAGATTGAATCCGCACGCCAAGCCCGTAACCGTAACCGCTACCGGGCTTTTTCCTGATGCCGGCCGGGTCGCCGGGGACATCTTTACCCGTACCCAAGTCAGTACCTGCGTCCACAAATAGCGCTCCGCCGATAAACGAAATAATCGGGAAACGGTACTCCACGCTGCCTTCTAAGAAACTGCGGCCTGCTCCCATGTCGCCTTCGTTGTATCCCCGGACGGAGTTAGCGCCGCCTAGGGGAAAAGCTTCGTAGGGAGGCAAATCTCCGAATATAGTGCCGCCTCTAAAACTAAATGCCAGGGTTTGAGGGCCGGGGGTAAAGTTGGTGTACTTGACTGGTAGGTAAAAGCTGTAACTGGCCCGCAGGCGGTTTAACAGGATGCTGCCTGAACCGACAGGAATCGATTGTTCCATCCCAAATCTGAGCAGGGAACCGCTCGTGGGGCGCTGGGGGTCGTTGCGCCGATCGCGCACAGCACCAGCTTGGAGTGTTGTCAAGTCGTCGGTGCCGGAATTGCTAAAACTTAACCGGTTGCCGAGTTCGTCCTCAGATTCGCGCCGGCCTTTGCGATCGGTAATTGAAATCCGCTGGTACTGCAAGCCCACAGAAGCAGTCCACTCAGAATTGGCAAAAGGATTCCGCGACAGGGGACGGGTGAAATTGATGCCGGCGCCGGTGCGATTGATGCGGGGTCGATCGTCATTTGGCAATCTAACTTCCTGTTCGCCGCCGTCAAAAATCACGCTGATCGATCGTCTTCTAAACGCATTAATCGTATAAGAAGTGCGGTAAGGATCGCCTGCAATCCAGGGGTCTGTAAAACTCACGTCAAACAGATTTTGGCGTTCCCCAATTTGCACCTCAGCCCCCAACTTCTGGTTTCTACCGCCCAAGTTTTGCTGCTGGTAACTCACCGTACCGAACAAACCCGTAGCGGAACTCAAACCCGCACCCGCAGCCAGAGAACCGGTATTTTTCTCGATGACATTGACAATTACCCTAGCCTTGCGCGGATCTGTCGTTCCCGGTTCCAAAGCAAGCCGCACGTCTTCAAAAATCCCCAAACCAAACACCCGCCTCAAATCCCTTTCCGCCTTAGTGCGGTTAAAGATGTCTCCGGGCTTGAGTTCTACCTCGCGGGTGATGACAAAGCGGCGGGTATTGCCCCCGATCGGCTGACCTGTCGCATCCGTGGGTTCTCCTTCCTTGTTCAAAAAGCGAACATCAACGGATTCGATCTGACCTTCTGCCACTAGCAGAGTGACTGTTCCGTCATCTGCGACTTGCGGCGCCTCAGTGATTTGGCCCAAGACATAGCCGTTTTCTTGATACCACGTATTAATTTTTTTCACTCCCTCCTCAAAGCGGCGGAGGTTGAGAATTTTACCGTACTGATCGCGGAAGCTGTCGTCAATTACGCTTTGGGGAAGCACTTGCTGGCCGGTGATTGTCACTCCCCGCAGCACCGGATTTGGCTGCACGATAAAAGTCACCCGGACACCCAACGCGGTATCTTCGGGTACTGCGCGCACGTTTCTGAAAAAGCCTGTGGCAAAAATGGCGTTGATGTCTTGTTGCAGTTGGGTGCGGTTAGTCGTGCGTCCCGGTTGGGTGCTGATGACTCGATAAATCTCGCTTGCGAGGTCTCCCGTTGCGCCGGTGATGGTAACTTCTGCCACTAGCACTTGCGGTTCGGCTGGCCCGGCGGGTGCTGGGCTTTGTCTGGGCTGCGGTGCTGGGGCCGAAGGCAATGGGGGAACGGTGTTACTCGGAGGTCTGACTGGCGCTGGTCTGACTGGTGCAGGTCTGGCTGGTGCAGGTCTAGCTGGCGCAGGTCTGGGAGTAACTTGCGGGTTTTGAGCGATCGCCCCCGATCCGTCCTGTTTCAGAGGCTCTACTGCCACCCAGGCGGGCGTTGCAGCGGCTTCCGAGGGGGGGAGCTGGCTGCCCGGTTGCACATCTGACAGGACGTTTTCGCTAGAGGCGGGGGAAGGGTTAGCTGCTAGCTCGGATTTGAGTTGAACACCCGCAGGCGAAACTGGGGAGGCCGGGTCTGCGACTTGGTTTGGGGGTTCGCGATCGTTCTCTCCTCTGGAAGGGGCCGCCACTATTTTTAGGGCTTCGGCTTTGCTAGTTTTAGCGGCTTTGCCGCTTTGAGGAGGATTTTGGGCTAATTCTGGAAGGGGGCGATTCCCTACGGGATAGCTACGCTTCACGGATAGTTCGATCGACTGGGCTTCGGGAACGGCGGCCACAGCTTCCTCTCCTGATTCAGAGTAGGATGTCTGGCCGCTTGCCGAATTTGATAACCCTAATGTTGCTGAGGCAGTAAAAACTGCCACCAATACAGCAGATAAACGCATTTTTGTTCACTTTTTTGGAATCCACACACCAGATTAGTCATTAGTCATCAGTCATCAGTCATCAGTCCTTAGTTATTGAGTCGGTTGAATTTGTCGCTGACTGCTAACTGTTGACTGCTGAGTGCTGAGTGCTGAATGCCTGTGACAAACTGTGCAATTCTAACGCATTGTTAAGTGCTCTAGACTTTCTGAGCCAGAACCCGTTGAAGAACTTGTTGGTAAGCGGTTTCGATCGATCCCAAGTCGCGACGGAATCGGTCTTTGTCCATCACACGCGCGTCGGGGTCGGTTTCTGCGTTGTCCCAGAGGCGGCAAGTGTCGGGACTGATTTCGTCGGCGAGGATCAAATTTTGATGTTGGTCGATACCGAATTCCAGTTTGAAGTCTACCAGGGTGATGCCGCACTGGGTGAAAAATTCTTTGAGTATTTCGTTAATTTCGCGGGCGGCGATTTCTAGTTGATCTACTTGTTCCGGGGTGGCTAGCTGCATTAACAGCAGTCGGCCCGGAGTCAATAGCGGGTCTCCCAAATCGTCGTTTTTGTAATAAAACTCGACTAACGGCGGATTGACAATTGTGCCGAGGGCGAGCCCGGTTTGTTTGCACAGGCTACCGGCGGCAATGTTTCTGACGACGACTTCTAAGGGCAAGATTTGGACGCGGCAGACTCGCATTTGGTTGGGGGCTGGCGTGTCGATGAAGTGAGTGGGTATGCCTTTGGCTTCTAGCATCCGAAACAGGTGGGCGGATATGGCATTGTTGATTTCGCCTTTCCCGGCGATGCTACCGCGTTTCTGGGCGTTAAAGGCTGTGGCGTCGTCTTTGAAGTGGGTTAGCAAGATTTCCTTGTCTTCGGTGGAGTAGAGGATTTTGGCTTTGCCTTCGTAGAGTTTGCGATCGGCTGACATGGCGATTAATAATGTAGATGAGTTTTAGTTTTTAGAGTAGCTCTCTGAGGGCATTATTGGCGAGTTTTTGTCGATCGGCTGACCCCACTTCTGCCTTTGACGGGTGAATACGTCTGCGGATAGATACCGCCACCGGCTGAGGCGTAAATGCTTCTTCACAAAGCACAATAGAGATTAGACCTGTTGGGTTCGCGATCGGTGCTGGCTGAACCTCGCCCCACCGACTCCCGCTCAAAAAACATCTATAAAATGGCTGATTTATGGAAGAAAAAAAAATTCATATCCTCTTGGTAGAAGATGATGAGGTTGATGTGATGAACGTCCAGCGAGCGTTCAAAAAAACTAACAACGTCAATCCCCTCTACATAGCCGCCAACGGATTAGAAGCTCTAGATATATTGCGCGGAAAAGGAAAAATAGAGCCTGCAATGCCTCAAGCGCGCCGATTGATTTTGCTGGACTTGAATATGCCTAGAATGAACGGGATCGAGTTTTTGCGAGAATTGCGCCAGGATGAAAATTTGAGGTCAATTCCGGTGATCGTCCTCACGACTTCTAATGAAGATAGAGATAAGGTAGAAGCTTATAATTTGAATGTAGCGGGCTATATTCTTAAACCTGTGACTTTTTCTAACTTTGTGGAAGTTATGGATACCCTCAACAAATACTGGATGCTGAGCGAAATTCCCTAAACAGAGGGAATTTTTTACATAAAAAATTCCATAATTTTTGGCGAGTGTTCAGCAGTGCATCAATTTTAATTCTCTTTGGCAGACCGCAGCTTTTTCCGCTCAATCCACAATTCGGTTGTTATGGACAAAATTATCAAAATTCTGATAGTAGATGACGATGAAGTCGATCGGATGGCGGTGAAACGCTCGCTCAAGTCCGCTGGGGTTTCAGTAGAAGTTACAGAAGCAGAAGATTGCGCCGATGCCTTGGCAAAACTCTTGGTCAGCCGAAATAATTATATCCAGACGATACCAGATAAATTTCAACATTTAAACGAGGTTGAAAAAGCCGAAGAATCGCTGCTATTAAATCGGATATTTGACTGCAAATTTGACTGCGTATTCCTCGACTACGGCTTGCCGGACGGAGACGGACTGACTTTGGTGCAAGATGTGCGGGAAGCAGGGCTGAAAGTTCCCTTAATTGTGCTCACAGGTCAAGGCGACGAACAAATTGCTGTGGAATTGATGAAGGCTGGAGCTTCTGATTATATCACTAAAGGCAAGATGTCTCCCGAGAGTTTGTCGCGCAGTTTGTACAATGCCCTTCGGGTTTACCGCGCCGAATCTCAAGCGTTTCATGCCAGTCAAAAACTTAAGGAAAGCGAGGAACGGTACAGATTAGTTTTAGAGGGAGTGAATGACGGAATTTGGGATTGGGATTTAAGTAAAAATGAGGTTTATTGGAACGATCGCCTTTTGGAAATTATCGGTTTGTCGCGCGATAAATTTGGCAGCACGATGGATGCGCTCTACACCCGCCTGCACCCCGAGGACAAGGACGGCATCGTCCGGGCGATCGGCGCTCATTTGGAACAAGAAATCGACTACAATGTAGAATTCCGGCTGCTGCATTCGTCCGGTGCATACCGCTACTGCACTTCTCAGGGAAAAGCTCAGCGGAATTCCGAAGGAAAAGCGCTGCGGATGGCCGGCATGATTAGCGATATTACTGAACGCAAACAGGCTGAAGATGCTCTAGAAAGGGAGCGGCAGCAACTGAAACAAATTATTACTTGCGTGCCGGTAGCAATGGCGATGTTCGATACGGAAATGCGCTATGTAGCTAACTCTCACAAATGGCTGACTCAATTTGATTTGGGGTGGCAGTCCCTGACAAATATCAGTCATTACGAATTGTTTCCAGATACGCCGAATCGCTGGAAAGTAATGTATCAAGAAGTGTTAAAAGGTGAGGTAATTTCTGTGAGCGAAGATGCTTGGGAACGAGCAGACGGCTCTGTGATTTACCTGCGCTGGGCAGCTCACCCTTGGTACAATCCCGACGGCAAAGTGGGGGGAATTGTGATGGTGGCTGACAAGATTAATGAGTTGGTGGAAGCGCGGGAAACAGCACTAGAAGCGAGCCGGGTGAAGTCGCAATTTTTGGCGAATATGAGTCACGAAATTCGCACGCCGATGAATGGGGTTTTGGGCATGGCTCAATTGCTGCTGCGCGCTCCTCTGGAAACGAAACAGCGAGAGTGCGCTCAGACTATTTACCGCAGCGCTGAACATTTGCTGAGCGTGATTAATGATATTCTCGATTTCTCTAAGATTGAAGCTGGAGAAATGCGGCTGGAGAAGGCTGATTTTGATTTAAATAGCTGCATTGAATCGGTGATCGAAATGGTTGCGCCTTTGGCAGAGGAAAAAGGTATTGAATTGAATATTTTAGTTGATAGTTCGGTATCGCGAAAGTTGGTCGGCGACTCGGGTAGATTGAAGCAAATATTGCTGAATTTGACGGGTAATGCGATCAAATTTACCGATCGCGGTCAAGTGTTTGTTCACATAACTGTCAAGCGGGGCGAGCGGCAGCTAGAGGGCATAAAAGAGGCAAAACTGCTATTTTCGGTGCGGGATACGGGGATTGGAATTTCGCCGGAAGGGCAGACAAAGCTGTTTCAATCTTTTTCTCAGGTAGATGGTTCTCCTACTAGAATGTATGGCGGTACGGGTTTGGGTTTGGCTATTTGCAAACAGTTAGTCGAGATGATGGGAGGCGCAATTGGGGTTCGCAGTTTTCTCGGCAACGGTTCGACTTTTTGGTTCGCTGTACCTTTGGAAAAACAGTTCCAATCTGAGCCTCGGAGTACCAAACTTGCGGGTAAGAAGCTGTTAGTAGTGTCTGCAAGTGCTTTGAGGAGGGCCGCAGTACGATCGCTCGCTCAAAGTTGGGGTGCCCGCTGCGACGAAGCAGAAACTGCTGCTGCTGCTTTAACGTGGTTGAAAAATGCCCAAAGTGCAGTTTCTCAGCATTCCGGCAAAGGGGAAAAATGCTGCGATGCGGTGCTGGTGGATTTGCAAATGCCGGATTTGGATGCGGAGGCATTTGGCTTGCAAGTACGATCGATGCAAGCAGTTGGCTGGTTGATCGCCATGACTGCTTTACGGGATCAGGCGAAAGCTGAAGCGCTTTGCAATGTGGGTTTTAGTGGCTATTTGATCGAGCCGGTGCGGCCGAGTCGCCTGCTTGAAGCTTTGCTAGCTTCTGTGAAGGAAACGGGAGAGTTTGAGAGCTTGGAGGCTACTAATAATTGCAAGTTGCCAGTTAATTTTAATCAATCTGTTACTTCCAATTTGCCCTCATCGCTGAAAATTTTGCTGGCGGAAGATCACCCAATAAATCAACAAGTTATTGTCGAACAGTTGGCGGCTTTAGGCTATCATGCTGACTGCGCTGCTAACGGTCAAGAAGCGCTGGATTTCCTAGCCCAAAAAAGCTACCATTTAGTGCTTATGGACTGTCAAATGCCTGTACTTGACGGTTACGAAACAGCGCAAAAGTTGAGGGAACGAGAAAAGGGCGATCGGCATACTTTTATAATTGCTTTAACCGCTCACGCTATGCCGGGGGAACGAGAAAAGTGTCTGGCGGCGGGGATGGACGATTATCTCAGCAAACCTGTAGATTTAGATGCTTTGGCGGTAGTGTTGAAAAAGTATGAACCCCAAAATATTGATTTTGAAAATAAGTATGGAGTTAAAAGTATTAATTTGGAAGAAAATGCTAAATTAGTAACAGATGATACAGAACTTTCGGACAAAGTAGAGGCTGCGGTGGCACCGAGGGCGATTAAGAGCGGGATAGCTTCGCCGCGCGTACTTCAAACTTGGGAACACGCAGACTGCGACGGACTGTTTGACAGGAGCAGACTGGAGCAACTCCGGCGGGTTAATGTTAAATTGCCCGATCGGCTTTTGCAAGCATTTGTCGGCAACGCCCAAGCTGACGTAGCTGCTGCTAAAATTGCCGTAGCAGCTAAAGATTGGCAAACTGTCGAATATCAAGCACACCGTCTCAAGGGAACTGCTGCGAATGTCGGAGTTGCTTTGATGTCGGATTTGGCCGCACAATTAGAGCATCAAGCCCGAGGCTTTCAATCGGAATCGCCAGCAACCCAATTGTTAACGATGGAGGAAATTGAGAATATATTAGTTAGTTTGTTCAGTCATCTAGCCCGGGTTCAAGAATTTGTGGAAACTCGAATGTTTAGTTAATGTGTTAGGCAATCCTAGACGGCGATTGAAAGAGACTGTTGGCGAATTAAAAAAGTACGGGCAATTCATGAATTGCCCCTACCGAATGGTTTCCAACCTTACCGATTTAAACCCATCGGTAGGGTTCAATCGTAGGGGCAATTCATGAATTGCCCGACCGAGGTGAGGCGTGACACCTTCTGTGAATTCGCCAACAGTCTCTTGAAATCGCGCCTACACAAACGAAGTCCGCCTGCGCGGACTAAGAAATAATTTATTTCTTTCTTCACTCTGTGTCCTCTGCGTTCTCTGCGGTTAATTCAAAAAATTAATTAATTTAGCTATGACCTACGATACCACTACAAACACTATTTTAGATAGCGAACCATTAGAAAATGATGGAGAATCCCTAACACCTTTGATGGCTTTTAGTCAACAAATTTTATTGCATGAAAAAGAGGCAGAGCCTCTGAATATGCGTTTCCAGGCAGAGCCTGGTAACGAGGGAGTTTGGGTCGATTTTCTGGTTACAAAAGTAGCGGAATGCTGTCGAGAAAGCAAAGTTGGCAAAAAATTACCTACAGCTTTTTATATTCATGTTTCAGCTTTGACAACACTCAATCCTGTGCTCACAATTTACGAGAAGTGTGCGAGAGAAAATGTCCCAAATGTTGATGAAGCAACCTTAATTAAGTTTCAGCTTCGTCAACCAAAAATATCTTATCTTTTTTACCCACATTTTGATATAGATGCTCATCCAGCTTTACAAACGAGCATCCAAATCAATCTGGAAACAGGGGAAGTTAAATGTATCGACTACAGCAACAGCGAAAATCCGCCAGTTTTGCACCGCAAGGAAACTTTTGTGACTACGGATTATCCCAACTACGACAAGTTTGCTCAACTAACTCGCTCCGAAGAGAAATGGGGACTGCTTGACAATACTAGCGTTATTGGCACTCGCGAAGGTTGGCTCAAATACTTGGGATATTGCGGTGTAGAAATTCGCGATCACGCTGTAGTTGAACTTGCGAAACAGGAAAATAGCCAGCTATCAATCCCGAAGATCGATCGACACAAAGCTGCAATCATACGCAACTCTATTTCTAAACCTGTGCGTTTGGTTTTGGAAGCTGATTTATTTATTGACGGCGATACTTTTTTTGATTACGGTTGTGGCTACGGCGCCGATATTCAACATATTTCACAAGAAGGTTATGCAGCTTCTGGATGGGATCCATATTATCAACCAGATACTCCGCGAATCAATGCTGATATTGTGAATATTGGTTATGTGATTAATGTAGTTGAATCTTTGGGGGAAAGGCGAGAAGCTTTGCTGAATGCTTGGGAATTAACTAATAAATTACTGATAGTGGCGGCTCAGGTATTGATTGATGATGGTGAGCGAGGTCAAATTGCTTATGGGGATGGAATCATTACTTCTTGGAATACTTTTCAGAAGTATTATGAACAAGAAGAGTTGAAGGTTTATATTGACCAAGTTTTGAATGTTGATGCAATTCCTGTGGCTTTGGGGATTTATTTTGTGTTTCGAGATGCAGCGGAGGGTGAAGGTTTTCGCGCTTCTAGGTTACGATCGCACTTATTGACTCCCAGAGTCCGATCGCAAGTCAAGCGTTTTGAAGATTATCAGGAAATGCTGGCTCCTCTGATGGCCTTTGTGAGCGATCGGGGCCGCCTTCCCGTCAAAGGCGAATTAGCTGAAGAATCGCCAATTAAGGGGGAATTTCACAGTTTTAACCGCGCTTGGCGGGTGATTTTGCAAGCTACCGACGCGGATGATTGGGAGACGATCGCCGATAAACGCCGCCAGGATTTGCTAGTATATCTCGCTCTCAACGGTTTGGACGACCGACCTTCGATGCGCCAACTCCCGGCTCAAATCCGCAATGACATCAAAGGTTTGTTTGACAATTATCAAAAAGCTTGCACTTTGGCAGATTTAATGCTATATAGTTTGGGCAAAAGTGAGATTATTGGTGATTGTTGTGAAGATAGTGCGATCGGTTATAAACTCCCTGGTTCTCTTTCGGTTCACGTCTCTGCATTAGAAGAATTAGACCCTTTGCTGCGACTTTATGAAGGCTGTGCTAATCGGACGATCGGCAGACTTGATGGCGCGACAATTATCAAATTTCATGCTAATCAGCCGAAAATATCCTATTTATTTTATCCCGATTTTGATACTAATCCGCATCCAGTTCTCCACACTTCTATGCACATAAATTTACGCGGTCTTTCTGTGGGCTATCAAGACTATTCTCATTGGCCTAATCCGCCAGTTTTAGTAAGAAAAGAAGCTTTTGTTACTTCGAGTTATCCGCATTATCAGAAGTTTGCGAAACTCAGCCGCCAAGAGGAAAAGCTGGGAATTTTTGATAAACCGGGTGGATTTAAGGAGCGGGAATTGCTGAACTGTTTGGACGAAAATTGTGTCAAAATTAGGGGGCATCGCTTGTTTTGGCGATCGGATGCTGACCCTGAAAAATTGAAAATGCTGCAACAAGCTGCGTCGGAACGTCATCCGAAAAAGATTGAGGTTAATGCGGGAAAGAGTGAAGGAACCGCAGAGGGCGCAGAGAGCACAGAGAATGGAAAAGAAGAGGGAGAGGAATAGTCATGGAAACAGAGTATGATTTTAGTCAGGGTAAGCGAAGGGCGATCGATCCAACATTACCTGGGAAAACTCGGATCGCAATCTCGTTAGACGATGAGGTTTTAGCGTGGTTTCGCGATCGAGTTCATTTAGCAGATGGAGGGAATTACCAAACCTTGATTAATGAAGCGTTGCGTCAATATATCCAGCAGAGTTCTGAGCCTTTAAGCGAAGATGATCTGACACACTAAATTAAGTAGATAGGCTTGTTCCTATCGCAAAGATATTGCTACAATAGCTGTATAATCTTATCTTTCTAAAATTTCTATGATTTACCAAAAGACAGACTTGCAGATGGTGGATAATTCAAATGTTCTCTTAAAAGCCCTCAAAATTCAGTTCAAATATTTCTGTGTGGATCACTTCTATCTCAATCAGATTAAAGGTGTTTTTTCAAGCTTCGGTTTTACCGTAAATCATGAG
>JANNOR010000080.1:0-37715 GCA_031399265.1 Cyanobacteria bacterium SOY_34_metabat_3
CAAATGCAGTGCGTCACGCCCACGAGGGCAAACGACCAGATTGGCCGATTGACATTCAGGTGGCGGTATGTACTGAATCTGTAGAGATTAAAATTTGGGATTCGGGCGCTGCGTTTGATTTAGAGCGAAAAATTCAAGAGATGTCGGAAAAAATCGATCCAGAAGCTTCGGGCGGGCGGGGTTTAAAGTTGATGAAAGACATCGCAGACAGTCTGAGTTATACGAGAACGGCAGATCGCCGGAACTGTTTGTCGATCGTCAAAAATTATACTCCTATCTCAACGGATGAAGCTGATATTTTGCAACTGCCGGAGGAACTTTCTGGTTTATGATCCAGAGCAGTTTTTAAACGCGAGACAGAGGGTTGAGCCACAGCAGAATTGTCCGTTTTAATTGATTTAATTCTCGATACACTTCTTGTTTCACCCATTGCCCGATCGCATCGAAGGGAGTAAAAATTTGACCCACAGGCCAGCCAACATCTTGACCCAAGGGCGTTTGATGATTGCCGACTAGAGTCTGAACTGTAATCATGTCGGGAAATCTCGGTTTTAACAAACCACTCAAAAGCAGGGTTTGATCGATGTTGTCGCCGTTAAATTTGACTAAAAGATTGCGCCGGATTTGATAGCTATCTTGGACGAGGCGATTTGTATCTTGCGGGGAAGGAGTAAACTCTACTTTAAAGACGGGGGAAATTTGCTCGACGATCGGGATTGCTTCGGATGCCGCATAATTGTTGAAAGAGATCAGAATATTCCCGGCTCTTTCTACGTCAAATACAGAACCGATCAGCAGGTGCAGTTTGCATCCCATGCTGTGTCCCATACCGTAGATGGGGAGATACGAAGCTTTGAGCGATTTAGTGGCCCGCAGGCGATCGAGGGCATTCTCAAATTTGTTGAGGACATCGCGGGCGATCGCAATGTGATCCAAAATATTGACAAACGGCGTTGCGACTACAACATATCCTTGATTCCCCAAAGCCTCTAACAGCCATCGATAGGTGAGTTGCGGTGCTGTCGCTACAAATGCACCGCCGAGAAAATGCACGATCGCGATCGGTCTAGAAGGAATTAAAACCCAGTTGCCAGAAATTTCCTGCCAGTCCATAAATTTAATCAACTACGAAATATCAAGCCTTATTTTCATTATACTTCATCCATTTCCACTTGTTCAGAGTAGCTTGAGGGTTGAGAACTGTAGTAACAATGCCGTAAATAACAGTCGGCAAAATCTCGCGATTCAACCAACTTTGTCCCACCTTTCTCATGTAGTGCAGCGCCAAAACTTCTCGAAACTTGTTGAGCCTTTTCAAAAGTGGCAAATCCTTAAAGCATACCTGTTCGTATTGATTGAGCGATAACTCTTTTTCTCCGCGCAATCTCCGCAGTTGGTTTTCCTTGACACAATCAGCAGCTATGCGCTTTTTAAGCCAGTGCTTATCCGTGAGAGAGTTGCCTCTAATTCGATAATTGCCTAAAGGTTCTTTCGCTGCTAGCAAGCCGTACTTTTGGGCGATTTTGGTAAATAACTCTGTATCTTCTCCTACCAGCCAATCTTCTGCAAAGCCGCCTTCAGAGAGAAGAGTGGAGCGATCGACTACAACAGAAGACGGAAAAACCCAAGGACTTTCGCCTGTCTCCTTAATCTCCTGCATTTCTGCTTTAGTTGTAGGATAGGTAGCAACATAACTCAACTTGTTGCCGCGCTTGTCTAAATACCGCAAAGCGTGAGCCACAGCTTTGACTTCGGGATTTTCTGCCAGCATCTTCAGACAAAATTCTAGCTTATGGGGTTCCCAGGTATCGTCGCTGTCGAGAAACGCTACATACTCGCCCGTTGCGCGATAGATCATTAAATTTCTAGACTTAGAAACCCCGTAATTTTGAGGATTTCGGAAGTATTGAATTCTCGAATCTTCTTGGGCAAGTTTAGCACCAACTGTGGCAGTACCATCAGTAGAGCAGTCATCAACAATTAAGATTTCTAGATGCTTGTGGGTACCGTTGACTGCGGAGGAAACTGCCTCTGCCAGAGTGTCGGCTGCATTGAATGCAGGAATGATGACACTGACTTTTGCGCTATTCATAACTTGAATTATGTGTGGTTTGGTAGTTGTTGGCAGAAGTACAGTCTTTGCCACCTATGACTCTTGAATGGGAATACTGCGATTAGATCGGTTTCTGGCGCTAACTGGAGAATTAAGGCGGTGCAGCAAAACGGCTGCCCTTGGGTGCGATTTCATCTTGTTTTGCAGCGAAATTGGGAAAAATTTTAGTTTTTGACCGTTGGTAGTTTTTTGTCCGATTCGTTAAAACTGGCTCGGCCCGATCGCGCTCAAGAATAAGTTATGGTTGCCTGGAGTGTGGAAGCAGAGATGTTGATTCCTTCACGTGCAAATACCTGTATTCCCGAAACTGACGTACTGTAAATATAACAGGCTTGCGACATGAGTGCGATCTGGTATTGCCGATCGTCCGCGTGAAGAGACAAGCCAGATTGCCGACTTTTTTTGGCCGCTCTGATTTTCACCATCAATGAATTTGATTCAGAAGTAGGGGATCTGCCGCAGATCGTACCGTTATTCAAAAATACCTATTGTCAAAAATGTTGCCAAACTTCTCTAGCAAAGTGCGAATTTATACTTTTTTTCTAACAGTGGTGATGTTTGGCTGTCAGCAGCAGCTACAGCCAAACTTACAGCAGCAGCGCAGCAAACAGGGGATGGCTGTCTCGGCTCACCCGCTCGCGAGTGAGGCTGGCTTGAGCGTGCTGCAACAGGGAGGCAATGCAGTCGATGCGGCGGCTGCTGCGGCTTTGGCGATTTCGGTGGTGGAGCCTTTTTCGGCGGGTATCGGCGGTGGGGGTTTTTTGCTGCTGCGGCGGGCAGAAACCGGTACTGTGCAAGCGCTGGATTTCCGGGAACGAGCTCCGAAACGGGCGACGCGCGATATGTACCTCGAGAAGCAAGGCAAGGTGCGGCCAAGGGCAAGTCTGGACGGGCATTTGGCTGCGGGAATTCCGGGGACTGTGGCTGGACTTTATACGGTGCACCGCGAGTACGGCAAGTTGCCTTGGGCGGCTGTAGTCGCACCGGCGATCGCCCTCGCCGAAAATGGCTTTCCCGTAAGTTCGCGCTTCACAAAGGCCCTCGAGCGGCGATGGGATGCGATCGAACAGAACCAGGCGGCGCGGCAGGTTTTTACTCGCGGCGGCACTTTATATCAGCCCGGGGAGCTTTTGGTGCAGCGGGATTTAGGGCGGACTTTGCGTAAAATTGCGCAGAACCCTCAAAGTTTTTATACCGGAGATATTGCGCGGGCGATCGCCTCCGACATGGCTAAAAACGGCGGCATTATCACTCTCGAAGACCTCAAAAACTATACGCCGATTTGGCGAAATCCGGTTTGTGGCAACTTTCGCGCTTACCAAATTTGTGCGATGTCGCCTCCTTCTTCCGGCGGCGTTCATTTGCTGCAAATTCTGAATATTCTGGGAGACACCGATTTAAAGAAGTTGGGGCCGAAAAGTCCAGACACCTTGCATTTACTGGCAGAAAGTATGCGGATTGCTTATGCTGACAGGGCCGAGTATTTGGGCGATCCAGATTTTGTCAGCGTGCCCGTCAAAGCTCTTACTAGCAAGAATTATGCGACCTTGCGCCGATCGCAAATCCAGATGTCGAAAGCCAAACCTTCGATCGAGGTAAAAGCAGTTGACGCTAAAACTTTGAACCGCTTTGCGTACGAGTCTCCCGAAACCACGCACCTGACGGTAGTTGACAAAGAGCGCAATGTTGTTAGTCTGACGTTTACGGTGAATGGCGGTTTTGGGGCGGGGGCTGTGGCGGCGGGTACGGGAATTTTGCTTAACAACGAGATGGACGATTTTGCCGCAGCGCCGGGAGTGCCTAATTTGTTTGGTTTGGTGGGCGGTGAGGCAAATTCGATCGCCCCTCTTAAAACTCCTTTATCCAGCATGACGCCGATTATCGTCACGGAAAATGGCAAGTTTCGCCTCGCTGCGGGAGCTCCCGGAGGTAGCACGATTATTACGACAGTGTTGCAAATTGTGCTGAATGTGCTGGTTTACGACATGAATGTCGGCGAGGCTGTCTCTGCACCTCGGGTGCACCATCAATGGTTGCCCGATCGGCTGATGGTGGAAAAGGGAGGTTTTGATGCTGCGACGCTTTCGGAGTTGCGTAGACGCGGACACGTGATTCGGGAAAGTGAGGGCTGGGGAAATGCAAATGCGATCGTCCTCACGTCTGATGGTTGGTTGGAAGGGGCAGCCGATCGGCGCGGGGAAGGAGAAGCAAGGGGATTTTAGTGATTAGTGATTAGTGATTAGTGATTAGTGATTAGTCATGAGTCATTGCGGCGATCGCAAACCGTATAAAAAAGGAGTTTATTTTGCATCCACTGCATAAGTCCAGAAATTATTAGTCTGTCTACGTATATTTTGGTATTTGTATTTTTGGGTAGAGGTATATTGACTAACTAACTTCCCATAAACACCCGTAAAAAAAATCACAAAAACCGTAAATTTACGTAGATATAAATTCATTGTAAAGGCACTAGACATTGATACTTATATAATGTGAAAATGAAGCTGTGCATTGAATCTGGCTTGTATTTTTAACACAAAAGTTATGATAAATTATCACAAGTTTGCTGCCTTAGCTGCTACATTAACTGGTGTTATGAGCTTGTGGGCATCACCCGCAATGGCATTTTCGATAGGGGCAACTAATAACACTGAGATTTTGAAAAGGAATTTGTTGGGAACTAAGACAGCGGGATTGAGCGATTTTTCTGTTTCAGTGACTGGAAATAAAGCTGCTTTTGGAACTTTTACTAATGACCCGTTCGGTTTGACATCAGGTGTTGTTCTCAGTACAGGTAAAGTCGCCGAGATACCCGGTCAGAATCGGAAAGATAACCTAATGACCAACGGTAGCGACTTAAACACGGACTTTGACTCTAAGGGTGAACAAGGGGATTTAACTCAGCTCAACCTCAGTTTTTTTGCTAATTGCACGGTAGAAAAGTTGTTCTTTGAATATGTATTTGCTTCTGAGGAGTTTCCTGAGTTCGGCGGTTCTAAATTTAATGACAATTTTGAACTGCTCCTGAATGGCACTAATTTGGCAAAGTTAAGCGACGGCAAAACAGTGAGTATTAATAATTTGGTTCCCGATCCAAATAATCGCTCTACAGATCACCCAGACTATATCAACAACCCAAGTTTGACAGGTATTGCTGCTAATATCATTAAGCTCGACGGTTTTACTAAAGTTTTAGGTTTTGAGGGTTTGCTAAAGCAAAATCAGACAAATATACTCAGCATCCGCGTTCAAGATGTGGATGACGGTAATTTTGATTCTGCTGTATTTATTAAAGGCGGTTCTGTGGAGACAATTAAAGCTGAGGCGGTTCCCGAACCGATGACTGTGGGGGGGTTGATGGCGGGAGGCGCTATGCTGGCGGCTGGGCGAAAGTTGCGCCGCCAACAGTAATTAATATCAAATCCGGGTTAGATATTCCGGCGTTGCTGATTTGGAGTATGATTGGTCTCCGAAATGTAGAGGCAATTCATGAATTGCCCCTACTCTAAATTTTAGGGATTGCTATGGCGAGTGAATCATACCTAAATTCAGCAACGCCGATTTTTGCGGTATTTCGCGTAAAACTGCGCCTGCTGCAACTGACAACAAAACTAAATCCTTTAACTGTGAACCGTACCGTCGGGTAAAATTGTACCTGTTAATCTAGCTCCGGTGAGTTTTACCATAACTCGATCGCCATAACCGATTTTAGCTCCTGTTAAATCCGCACCGCTCAAGTCTGCGCCGCTCAAATCTGCTCCGATTAAGTTGGTTTCTCTCAAGTTGGCATTGATCAAACAAGCTCCTAACAGGTTAGCCCTGAACAAGTTTGCTTTGTGCAAATTCGCACCTGTGAGGTTGATGTTGTGCAGAAAAGTATCGCTTAAGTCAGCTTGACTCAGGTTTGCATTGCTCAAGTTTCTCCCTGAAAAATCCTTTTCTTTTAAGGAAGCTCCTTTAAAATTGGAACCGCTCAAATCGGGACTTTGGGGCGCGGCTTGGCGGTAAGGCGCAGATGGCTGGGGCGGTGGCGATGGGTAGCGGGGCGAATCTGAATAGGGCCCTGAAGGATTTGCAGAAGAGTTTCCCGCATAATTTCCAGGATTTTTTCCTGAAGAAGGTTCGGGAGAGTATCGGGGTTCTTTTGGGCTTGCCGGCGGTGGCTGGGTGTTTCGCTGCTGGGTGTTTTGGTACTGAGTATTTCTGTACTGAGTATTTTGTGGCTGGGTGTTTTGGTACTGAGGATTTCTGTACTGAGGATTTTGTGGCTGGGTGTTTTGTGGCTGGGTGGTTTTGTGCTGGGTATTTCTGTGCTGAACGTTTTGATTCTGACCTCTGGGCTGAATCGATCGCAATTTTTCCCGAGCTAGATTGATTTCCTTAATCTTTTCTTCAGCTTTTTGGTGTAATCTAGTATTGTCTTTAGGAATGCGATCGGGATGCCAAATGAACGCTAAATCTTTGTAGGCTTGGGTAATTTCTTCTGGGGAAGCTCCAGGCAGCAGTCCCAGCACTTTATAGTATTGGTCGAGGTCGTTCATTTTACCACCTTTCGCTTTAAGAAATTAGGAATTAAAAATTAAGATCGGAGTAAAGGCTGCTTTGAAAGCTGGCTTCCCCGATCGTACATTGAATGAACAATAACTCACCTATGCCGCTGCGGGCAAAAAATCCCGGATTCGCTGCAAGTATGTTGCAGCATCCTCAAGCATCGGAAAGTGAGCTGTATTGGGAATTATAACAAATTCTACTTTTTTGCTGAGGGAGGCTGCTTGCTCTCCCATGATCGCGGGGATAATTCGATCGAATTCCCCAGCTACCAGCAGCGTTGGAACACTCAGCCTCGCAAATTCTTCGGGCATTTCCTCGGCTGCTCTTTTGCTGACTGCTGTCACCATTGTACCGATCGCAGCTTCCTCGTCGGCCATCAAGAAATCCTTGAGAAACGCCAGACTAACCTGTGCGGGAAGGGAACGGTGCAGAAACCGGGCCATAAATACCCGATCGGCAAACGGAATAGAAGCCAGCCAACCCGGCCGGAATTTGACAACATAGCCGCCGAATTTGTGAAAAGTTGTAAAGGCTTTTTCATCGTATTCAAAAATACCGCTGCAAGTCAGAATTGCCTTTTCTACTTTTTCGGGATAAAGATTCAGAAATAAAGTAGCAATTGATGCACCTGTGGAGTGAGCATTAATGTAAACGCGGCTTAAATTCAAAGCTTCTAATAATTCAGCTAAGTCCTCAGCATAGGTTTCGAGTTCATAGCTCGACTCAGGAGGCTGCTGTGGCAGTGGAGAACGTCCAAATCCTCTCATATCGTAAAGCAAGCAGTCAAAGTCGCCAGCAAGAGCGCGTGCTGTGCTTTCCCAGTAGCGGGCAGAGCCAGCCCATCCGTGCAGGAATACCATTACAGGTTTGCCGCCATTTTGCGCGCTTGGCTCTGCTGTTATCCACTCGTAATAATGTTCTACACCGCGAATTGAAATGAAAGCCATGATTAAGTAGTTTTGAGTTTTGAATTATGATTTTACCTCATAATTGTTAACGAAGGAAGATCCATAATATTGCTAGCGGTAAGGTGCGCGCTGCGGGTGCATCTCAATGAGTGTAAATACAGGACTTAGGCAGGCACACTATATCTAACGTGACAAAAGTGACGGTCGCCTGTTATGTCAATTCCGGCTGTGCGGGAACGATCGGCTTTCGACACGGCAGTGCCGTTTCACGGCAGCGCCAGATTTATTGTAGGGACACTCCAAAAGCCGCGTTATGATTTCGGGTTAGATTAATTCCGATGCCACCGGAATTAATCTTAGATAGAAACTCGCGACATTCATCAGAAAAAAAATTTAACACACCAAAATGTCACAGAATTTACTGTTAAACAAGTAGGCACTTTAAGTTATTGTTGAAAGTAGTAAGCGGTTGTGCATTTAAATTGTATAGCGGTTCTCAAAAAAGTGAGGTATGCCCCATGCGCCGATCGGCAATCGCGCGGCTCTCGATCGATTCAGATAAAAAAGGAAGGAAGAAGCTATTTGTTAATAGTTTCCCCCCTTCCCGTTCAGCTCTAAAAATCTCTCAATTGAGCCGTTTGAACAGTCACATCTTTCGTCAGAGAACCCCGCCGCAGTTTCAGTTTCAAACTTTGACCGATTTGGCTGTTTTCTACCAGATTTTGCAACTGTTCGGCCGTGGTGACAGCCTCGCCGTCAATTTGGACGATCGCATCTCCCTTGCGAATCCCCGCTTTCTCAGCAGGCGTATTTGGCATAACTCGCATCACCAACACTCCCTTGACTTCCGGTACGATCAAAACAGCATTTGGATCGGCGTTATTCTCTCTGGCGATTTCAGGAGTTAAAGCAATCATCTGAATGCCTAAAAATGGGTGACTGACTTTTTCTCCCTTGGCTAACTGCGCGTAGATGGCTTTCGCTTTGTTAATCGGAATCGCAAAGCCAATTCCCATCGCATCGGCTCGAATCGCCGTGTTAATCCCGATTACTTCTCCTAAACCGTTTAGCAGCGGCCCGCCGGAATTGCCGGGGTTGATGGCTGCGTCTGTTTGAATGAAATCGAGGCGCTTGTCGGGAATTCCTACGGCTGCGCTCGATCGCTTCAGGGTGCTGATAATTCCCAAGGTGACTGTATTGTCAAATCCGAGGGGGTTTCCGACGGCGATCGCCCAATCCCCCACTTTCACCGCGTCGGAATCTCCCAACGCTGCTGCGGGTAAGTTAACACCTTTGGTATTAATTTTAACAACGGCTAAATCTGTCACTTCGTCCGTACCTAAAACTTCTCCCGGAAAAATGCTGCCGTCGTTTAAAGTGACAGTAACTCGATCGGCTTTATCAACGACATGAGCATTGGTTAACACAGTCCCGCTTTTGTCGATGACGAAGCCAGAACCTTGACCCCGCAAGCGTTCTTGTCTGGGGACTTGGGTGCGCAAGTCTTCACCGAAAAATCTATTGAAGAACGGGTCTTCCATGAGTGGATCGAGGTTGCGGCTGACCGTGCGCTCGGTATCAATTCTGACAACGGCTCGCCCGACTCGATCGACGGCTGCGGTGACAAAGCTGTTGCTGCTAGCAGTCGCCGGGAGTTCCGCGCCCCGGAGTGCCAACTTTGGGGGATTTTCGGCAGGCGGTGAGAATTCCTCTATTTGCACTTTCGGCTGGCCAGTTTTAAGCTGTTGGCGGAGGTTGGACGAAGGCTGGATGTCAGTAGCAGAGGCTGTTGCAGGGTTGACCAGCCAAGCATTTAGGGCGATCGTGATTGCTAAAATTAGGCTCAACAGGCGAGCCGCAGTTCCGGGTGCTGGGCGAAAAAACTTGAATAGTCGCATATCTTGAATAAGAGTCAGGCTGAGTTATTTAGATACAGGTATTCTCGCGCAGACTAAATAATCTGTCGCAGAGAACTCCTAAATATATTTTGACAAATCGTAACCGTGCCTGCATCCCATTCTGTTGTAGAACTGGTTACAATACATGAGTCAGAAGCCTGGACAATATCCTAATATTCTGAATTCTAACTATTAAATTTTGCCTCATGATTTTATCTGATACTTCTACTGACAAATCTTTGCCCTCAAAATCCCACCACCATCACGATGATGGCTCCGTTCACCCTCACCATCACGATGAAGAATCCAAGCGGCGGCTGGTTAATCGCTTGTCTCGGATTGAGGGACACGTTCGGGGTATTAAAACAATGGTGCAGGAAAATCGCCCTTGTCCAGAAGTTCTGGTACAAGTTGCTGCGGTGCGAGGCGCGCTCGATCGCGTAGCCAGAATCATTCTGGACGAACATTTGACTGAGTGCATCGCCAGAGCCGCCAAAGAAGGCAATATTGATACAGAAATTGAAGAGTTGAAAGCTGCTTTAGATCGGTTTTTGCCTTAAATTATGAAAATCTCGCTCCGATCGTAAAATACTAAAAATGACAAAACTCGCAAGCTAGACACAACCTACAAGTTAGTCGTTATTTAGACTGTTTTTCAGCTTCGTTTTGAGGCGGAAAATTTTAATCGAATCTTAAAAAAATCAAAACGTGCAAGTTAGACACAACCTGCAAGTTAGTCATCCTGTTAGACTTTGGTCAACTTCGCTTTGAGTTGGTATCGCACTGTCGCATAAACCGCTTTGTAGGAAGCCTCAATGCTATACTCCTGCTGCAACCACTCTTGAATTTCTCCATAGCTTCTAAAGCCTTTTTGGGGGTCGCTGAGGTGCATTGCCAAACTAGCGCGGGCCAGAGGAGGAATCGCCGGCTTGCGACCGCCGCTGTGCTTGGTTTCCATGAGTCCTTCGAGTCCGTCAGAGCGGTACTTTCTCAGCCACCGCTGTACTGTAATTCGGTTTACCCCGATCGTCATTGCCAATTCTTTGACTGTCTTAACGTGACAAATTTTGAACAGGTAAAGTGCTTGAATTTTTTGAAAGCCGCTTGCCGTTTTTTGTTCGGTTAACAAGCTTTTTAGTTCTTCAATTGTCTCTGTGATGCTAAGTTTACATACTCCAGCCATATCAATTTCCTCGCGCTTTGCGCTCTACAATAGTTTTGTTTGACAAAAGGGAGCCAAATACGCTCCGAGCCTAAATTCAGGCTTTTCTGATTGCTAAAAAAGCAATACAAAAACGCTCTCAATTAAACTTTTTATGTCCCGCACGCACACAGACTCTCAAAATCAGTTTTTCTACGGTCAGCAACGGTTGCAACGAAGTTTTTTTGGTAAAAAAAATGATTTTTGGGTCAGTATTGTATCTGAGGGGACAAGAGTCATTGCTAATACTGAGATCGGTTAATTGATCGACTGCAATATTAGCCCTAATAGTTGACTTCTAAGGAATACCATTTATTCTGTTCTTACTAAATATGTATCATGGTTTTCCTGGTATTTATTGGTAGTTTTTGCGAAGGTATTAGCGCTTTTCAGTCATTAGTTGCTAGCAGACAAGCTTGGTTTGTACAGCAGCGATCGCAGTTTTACACATACATACTCCTATTCGCCGAAGCGGATTTCTGGCTTTCGCTGTGCGAGAAATCCTGAGATATCAGCACTCTTGCTGAACGCCACCGGCTGCCCCAAGTCACGCTGCAACCGACCTTCTTGCCAAAAAGCAAGTATCTGTGAAATTACTTGCTTTCTGGAAAGTTGAGTAAAACACACTGACCGTGGCTTTGTCAATTTTTCAGCAGTACAGTACCACTATCTGCTATTTTTTTCTGCCAGCCGTGATCGAAACGGTTGTTTCTATGTGATACTACTAACATCAATAAGTGATTCTTGTCACACTAATACTCAGTAAACTCAACTAGCTGCAAAAAGCTATGGGTTCGATCGCGCTTTCTGCCCAAAATACCTTTGACTTACTCCAGAAGTGCGATCGGGATGATTGTGAAAAATATTAAATGTTAATTTGTTTGCCAGAAAAATTTCTCCAGTTTTGTTCTTCAGACCTCCCCAATAATCTAACTTATTCTGGAATTTTGCAGATTGAAAGAAGTGCCGCGCTGGGAATCAATATTTCGGAATCTAAAATCTAACATTGCAAAACATCCGGTGTAAGCAGTTGGCTGAGAGTATTCTTCATTTAAAAGGTGTAGAGAAGCGATCATGAACGTTGACGAACTGCTCAAGCTATATGCAATAGGAGAAAGAAATTTTAGCGGCGTCTACCTGCATGAGGTCTACCTCTACGAAGTAGAATTGATTGGAGCCAATCTGTGTGAAGCCGACCTGATTGGAGCCAATCTGTGCAAAGCCAAACTCAACAGAGTCAACTTTGGCAAAGCCAATTTGTGCAAGATTAATCTGAGCAGAGCAGACTTAGGTGGAGCCGATCTCACAGAAGCACTTTTAGCGGAAGCTAACCTGAATCAAGCCGAGTTGATGGGAGCAAATCTTAGCAAAGCAGATTTGAGCGGAGCTTCTCTGATCCAAGCAACTTTAATCGGAGCCAACGTATCTCGGGCAATACTCAGCCGTGCGGACTTGCACGGAGTAAATCTTTACGGAGTCAACTTGCGCAGGGCGGTGCTCACAGAATCCGATTTAATTGGGGCCAACTTGAGCAAAGTAGACCTCAGCGGAGCCGACTTAATGGGAGCGAGCTTAATTAGGGCAGATTTGACGGAAGCGATTTTAAGTGCGTCCGACTTAAGCGGGGCAAACTTGCTGGGAGCCAACCTGACAAAAGTCAACCTGAGCGGAGTATATCTTAAGGGTACGACGATGCCCGACGGCACGATTCACGACTAATCTATTTGTTGGATTTTATGGTTTGGCAGAACCGCTACTAAAGGGTAACAAGTTTTTTGTTGCCCTAATTTATTGCTGGCAAAATCTTTATTTGAGAGTGAGGTAAGGCGAATAAGTTCGGGTGCATCTCAATGAGTGCAAATATATCCGTAGGGGCGAAGCATGACCGTAGTCAATATGGGATTATAACTAATAACTTATATGCGGTCATGCTTCGCCCTCTTCAAAAGTGAGATGCACCCAATAAGTTCAATGTAGGTGTCTATCATACAAAACTTACAGAAAAAGTGGTTTTATTGGCTACTTATAAGGTTGAGGTGTGCGCAGCATATCCTAGGCATACAGGTTTTGCGCAAGTATTAAGCAGGGGCGCATCTAATTTTAACAGTTCTATTTCTTGAAACTCTTGCGGGGCTGGCTTTTAGCCAAAAAAATTAAGTCTAAACGCAAATAGCCGATCGCACATAGCTAAGAATCAGGCAATAGTTAGCAAGATCTGTCAACTTGATTTTCAATCGCTTGAATAAAAGCTATTTTAGATTTAACATTTTGGATTTGGGACGGTTAAAATGAAATTCAGAATTCTGGCTGCTGCAACGGTGTTGACCGCGATCGCTCCGATCGCACCTGCACCGGCCGAGAACATCCAACACACGCAACAATTACTCGCCACCCGACAATGCCCCAACTGCGACCTCAGCAGTGCGGGTCTGGTTTTAGCCAATTTAACAGGAGCCAATCTCAAAGGTGCTGACTTGAGGTTGGCAAACCTCAGCCGAGCCAACCTGACCGGGGCTGACCTCAGCGGAGCCAACCTCACCGGTACCAGTTTGTTTGGCGTCAACCTGACAGGGGCCAACCTCAGCGGAGCCAACCTCACCGGAGCTGACTTGAGAAGTGCCTATCTCAGCGATGCTAATTTGCAAGGCGCCAATCTAACTAACGCGCAACTGCTCGGAGTTAGAGGAATGCCAACTAATCTTGGCAATGCTGAAGACTTCTACCGGTTGGGAGTAAAGGAAGCTCAAGCGGGAAACTACAGAAACGCTGTTGATTATTACAATCAAGCCCTGAATCTGAAACCGGATTTAGCAGCCGTTTATTTTGCGCGCAGTATGTCTCGCGCTGACTTGGGAGACTTCGGCGGCGCGGCTCAAGACGCAGCAAGAGCAAATCAACTCTTCGCTGCTGAGGGAAATGCCCAAGGCCAGGAGTTGTCAAAGCAGTTAGGCGAAGCCATTGTGGCCCGCCAAAAGCCAACAGAACCCCGCACAGCCAGCCGCGGCGACTTTATGAGTCTTATGGGTTCGATCGGTTCTTTTCTAATGCAAGTGCTGTTTTAATTGACACGACTTGTGAACGCCTCGCCCCCATAACTGTTTAAGTTGTTCTAGTTAATTCAGCGGAATCTCGATCGAGAACTCAGTACCCTGACCCGGTAGAGAAACACACTTGAGTACCCCTTCGTGTTTCTCTACAACAATTTGGTAACTGATAGACAGTCCTAAACCCGTACCCCGACCGACGGGTTTAGTAGTAAAAAAGGGATTGAATATATGAGAAATTAACTCTTTGGGGATGCCGTGACCGTTGTCGGCTATGCAAATTACTACCGTTTTTTTATCGATTAATTTGGTGCGAATCCGAATGCAAGGGGATGGAAAATCAGGAATCAAACACTCGGCGCTGTCATTGATATCTACTGGCTCTACAGCCTGTTTTTGGGAGCTTAAATATGTCGGCGTTACACTTTCCCACTTGGAAGGAACATTCATGTATAGCTCTTTTCCTCCCATTTCTATGGCGTCAACGGCATTGCCGATCAGATTCATAAATACCTGATTGAGCGAGCTGGCATAACACTCAATTAGCGGCAAATCGCCATACTCTTTAATAATGTTTATGCTTTCTCGCTCGGATGTTGCTTTGATCCGGTGCTGCAAAATCAAGAGTGTACTCTCGATCCCCTCGTGAATGTCAACAGCTGTTTTCTCTGATCGATCGCTCCTGGAGAAATTCCGCAAAGATACAACTAACTGGCGGATGCGCTCGGCTCCAACTTTCATAGAGCCTAAAATTTTGGGCAAATCTTCCGCCAGAAATTCGATGTCTACGGCTTCGGAACACTCGCTAATTTCTGGGTGGGGATTGGGGTGGTGTTGGCGGTAGAGATCCACCAAGCAGAGCAAATCTTTGGTATATTCGCTGGCGTGGGAGAGATTGCCGTAGATAAAGTTAACGGGGTTATTGATTTCGTGGGCGACTCCCGCCACCAGTTGTCCGAGACTGGACATTTTCTCGGTTTGAATCAATTGGGCTTGAGTATTGTGCAATTCTGTGATGGTTCGAGCTAGCTGTTCGGCTTTTGCCCGATCGGCTGCTGCTGCATTCAGACTTTCTTGATAAAGTTCTGCTTGGTGAATGGCGATCGCAGCTTGAGCGGCCAAATGTTGCAGCAACTCCTGTTCTGCTGTTTGCCAAACCCTCGGCCCGGAACACTCGTGGGCAATCAGCAACCCCCAACACTGTGAATCTTTGCCCATCATCGGTACAATTAAACTTCCCCTCACCTGCAAACTTTCCAAAAATTCGCGGTGACAGGGCGTTAAATCATCAACATAAATATCATTAATTGCTCGCACCCGTTCGGCTCGGTAAAAACACACTGAGCCTTCGGGAAAACAATTTTGTGGAGATTTGAGACCTAAAATTGACTCCCACTCACCGCGAACAGCTTCGACAACGACCTCGCCGCTTGAGTCTGCGGCAAATTGGTAAATTACTGTGCGATCGGTATCCAACAAAACTCTCACTTCTCGCACAATAGTTTGCAGTATCGTTTTCAAATCCAAGGTGCTGCGAATTTGGTCTCTAACTCGCGTTAATACTCGCGCAAAGTCCAAGGATTTTTGCAATTGGGCGGTGCGTTCTTCAACTTGGCGCTCTAAGTTAGCATTCAGGGCTTGCACTTCTTGATAAAGAACGTACTGCCCGATTGCCGCGCAAAATTGGCTGCCGATCGCTAAAGCTTGCTCGATCTCCTCCCATTTCCACTCGGGCGACTGACCTTTTTTGACTTCTCTCCAGGCTTCAAAAGATTGTCTGGGCAAGATTTGTCCGGCGCTGCTATCAAAACGCCCCGCCCACATTTTTTCGGTATCAATTTCATTGCGAAAAATGGTCAAACAGCCTACTACTTGTTGTTGGTAGTAAAGGGGAATTACCACCAAACCCCGGATTTTAGTAGCTTGAAAAGCGGGGACTAAAACTCTAAATTGAGGTTCTTTATATAAGTCTGTAATTATCCAAACTGGCAATTGAGAACTTGTACTGAGTTCTTCGACTACGCTCAGGGTAAACTGGGCCGAAGTATTAAGAATTGGGAAGTTCGGAATTTGTTGGGTGTTGTTAAAACCCTTAGTTAGCCATTGCTGCCATAGGGGATGAGCTTCGATCGCCCTGACTGTTTCCCCGCCCGGAAGTGTCGGTTGCTCGCCGGCTTTGAACAGTTCAAAGGTAGCATCGCCGGCTGAAATCGGAAATGCTCGATCGAGCTTGGTGGCCGATAACTTTTCACTGTTGATTTTCGGGCGGGTGAGATAGAGTCTGCCGCCGCTGCCGCCCAAAGCGGTAACAGTGGCTTCTAAAGCCTGTTGCAGTTGAATGTTGACGTGACCGTACAACAGGCCTGCTATGCGGCTCACGGTGGCTTCGCGGGCCGCTTGAGAGCGAGTTTGCTGGAGCAGGAGCGAGTGGTCGATGGCGATCGACAATTGATCTGCTACAAGCTGAATTACTTCTAAATCTGTTGGTGAAATATTGCGGGGGGATGAGTGGTGAGCCACTAAAATTCCCCACAGTTCGATGTGAGTTTTGCGGTCGTTTTTTGCATCGTATCTAGTCACGCACGCCGGGGCTTCGCAGATCTCTGTTTTGCTGTTTTGCGACACGCTCCTGCGGTGCAAAATCGGCACGACTAAGGAAAATTGGACTCCCATTGCCATCAGGTAAGCGGTGTGGCAAGGATCGAGCGATCGGTAGTGCATTTCTTCCTTTGCTAAAGGTTGCCCGGTTTCGGCAGCATCGAGGGGACTCAGGACGATCGTCCCGGAGTTAACATCTACGATCGTGCGCTGGCGCATACTGACATACATCTCCCGCGCGTGGGGAGGAATGTCGTCTGCTGGAAAGTGCAGGCCTTTCAAAGAAGGGAGACGGTTGTTATTAATTGATTCGGCAACAACTTCGCCGCTGCTGTCGGCACTAAACCTGTAAATCATGATGCGATCTGTTTTCAAAAAAGACCGCACTTCTGCTACCGTACTGGTTAAAATTTCTTCTAATTCTAAAGATTGGCGGATGCGTTCTGTTATCCCCCTTACCAAAACTTCTCTATCTAGTTTATGATGTAATTCTTGCGTATTTTCGGTGAGTTCCATAAATCTCCTTTTTCAATAATAAAATAATTGTAAGAAGTTTTGACGTGCTGTGGGAGCGATCGGACTCAGGCGACATCACTCTCAGTTTTTCCCTCAGCCGAGCTGTACAATTAATCGGCATGGTAATGATGAGAGCTGACAGTGTATCCCCTCTGCGGGTCTGCGAAGGAAAATCTGCGCTTTCGACAGGCCCAGCGACTTAACCAAATAATAATTATTATTTTAATCTTCTTATAAATTTCTCGCAATCTTAAACTTTCAGTCTCACAATTATTGATTGTTAGGATAACTTGACATATGTTTGTATAACTTCATATAATGAAAGCTAAATTTCATAATTTAAGTTTTTATCAGCCCCCCTGGCGTTGACAAATTTCGCTGCGTACGCTCATCAGAACTTTACCCAAGTGATTTTGCCCAGTTCGATCGCACCCACAGCCCCAATAGTAATCCGTTGGTGAATCCTCCACGATCGTCCGATCCCCTGTGGCGAGGAGAATAGCTTGAATGTCAGTATGAGTGAAAAATTTAGTTAAAACTGCTTGGCGCATGATCGGAATTTTCACCGCTTCCCAATCAGCGCGCATCCGGTGGTTCGGATCGCGACCTAACTTGGCGGCTTCTTGAGGAGTTGGTACGGATCGAATCGCCGCCACTAATTTTTCATCAGCGCTGACAAATTTTTGGGCTTGATAGTAATGTTCTACAGTTAACCAATCTTGACCGTCTAGGGAAATGCCGTGCAGTGAAAAATTAGAAAAGCAGCCGTAAGGCTCCTCTAGTTTATAAAAATAAATTATCATATTTATTTCAGGTTGTACAGAATTTATGAGTTAAGCTCGGAAAAATATTATTCAAATGCAAACCAAAACGATCTAGTTCCGATTTTAATTAACGATTAAAAATAAGAAATTGGGATTTAAGATTACTTCTTCTTCCTTCATTCTAAAACGGCATCAGCTTTAGAAGAGCGAGGTTAGCGATTTAACTGTTAACTGTTAACTGCGCCGAGAAAGAGCGGAGTCGTTCGCTTTAAAGGGTTAACTGTTTGAACAGTACCGATGCAATGGTCAACGATATTAGTTATTAGTTATTAGTTATTATGAACAACGCACAAATAACCAATAACTAATAACAATTAACTACAGGCTATTAGACTGTCGTGATATCTTTCTCTTTCCCTGCCAGAACTTCTTCTATTTTGGCAATATACTTGTCCGTCAGCTTTTGAATTTTATCTTGCAAGTCTCGCGATTCATCTTTAGAGATATCGCTGCTTTTTTCTTGCTTGCGAATCGAGTCAACTGCATCGCGGCGGATATTCCGAATTGCAACTTTACCTTCTTCGGCAAACTTCGCGGCCATTTTGACAAATTCTTGGCGTCTTTCGCTAGTCAGCGGTGGAATATTCAAGCGAATAATCGAACCGTCGTTGTTGGGTACGAGTCCTACATCCGACAGAGAAATTGCTTTTTCGATCGAAGTAAGCGCTGTGCGATCGAACGGTTGAATGTTGATCGTAGTCGCATCCGGCGTTCCGATATTGGCAAGGGATTTGATCGGAGTTGGGGAGCCGTAGTAGTCTACCATGACTCGATCGAGGAGAGAGGCGTTTGCCCGTCCCGTCCGAATAGTATTAAAAGACCGCTGAGTAGCCTCAACTGCCTTTTGCATATGATCTTCTGATTCAGCTAACTTCACAAAAACCTCCGACAAGAGTTCCAATAGATTCTCCCATTACCGCTCGGTAAATGTTGCCCGATACTGTCAGGTCAAATACCACAATAGGAATATTATTTTCTTTGCAAAGGGCGATCGCGGTACTATCCATCACCCGCAAGTCTTGATTCAAGACGTGGGCATAGGTGAGGGTTTGATACCTGCGCGCGTTGGGGTTGACGTGGGGGTCAGAATCGTACACCCCATCTACCTTAGTAGCCTTAAAAATCACCTCTGCATCAATTTCAGCCGCCCGCAGTGCGGCTGTAGTATCAGTAGTAAAAAAAGGATTGCCAGAACCGGCACCAAAAATAACTACCCGTTTTTTTTCGAGGTGGCGAATTGCGCGCCGCCGGATGTAGGGTTCAGCTATTTCTTGCATGGCGATCGCCGATTGCACCCTGGTGGGCACTCCTGCTTGTTCCAAAGCATCCTGCAAAGTGATCGCATTCATCACCGTAGCAATCATACCCACATAATCAGCCGTTGCCCGATCCATGCCGGCCGAAGCAGCTTTCACCCCGCGAAAAATGTTGCCGCCGCCGACAACGATCGCAATTTGAATGCCTTGGGACACGACTTTGGCCACTTCCTGGGCGATCGACCCAACAACTACCGGATCGATCCCGTAGCCCAATCCACCCATCAGCGCTTCACCGCTGAGCTTCAGCAAAACTCGCTGATAAACCATCCCCATGCCGCCACTATTTTTTTACTCTGTTTGCCTCCAACATAAGATAGCAGTACGGGTGCATTTTGAACATCAATTTCCCAGAACAGTTATCCTGCTTGTGCTGGTTCCTGCAACAGAATTTGTTGGCTGCTAGCCGAACCGACTGCGAGAGTCGGCGTCGCAATGCAATTGATTGTTTCTGGGGAACGCGATCGAGCCCCTAAAAGACTCAACTCACTCCTTGGGTACAAAATCAAGAGCAGCAGAATTCATGCAGTAACGCTGACCGGTGGGCCTTGGGCCGTCATTGAATACGTGACCGAGATGAGAATCGCAAACAGCGCACAGCACCTCCGTGCGGCGCATGAACAAGGCGTTATCTGCCTCGCACTTGACATTTTCTTCATTAATCGGAGCGAAGAAACTCGGCCAACCAGTACCGGAATCGTATTTTGTATCAGATTTAAATAGCTCTGTACCGCAGCAAATGCACTTATAAATTCCTGGCTTTTTGTTGGCGTTATATTCACCAGAAAAAGCTCTTTCGGTTCCCTTCTTTCGGGTAACTTTAAACTGTTCTGGCGTTAGTTGCTGTTGCCATTCGGCGTCGGTTTTTTGAACTTTATCAGTCATGGTTTGATTGGGTTATTTTTTGACTGTTAACTGTTGAGTGTATATTGCTCGTTAACTCAGGCTTCCATTAATATTAACCTAATTGGCTCAAAATGAACATACCAGGGAAAAGGATTGTCCTTCATAGCTCTCCACTTTTCCTTAAAGACTTCGGCTTGCAAGTGATAATCTTGGGAATCATTGGGAGGCGAGTGCAATTTGAGATATAATGTCACCCGGTGCGGAGTTTCTACAATCGAGGCAATCCAACAAGCAAAAGTATTTGACCGATCGCACCCACTGACAAAACTTACTTGATGAGCCCGAATCCCCACAAAAACTAAGGATTTGGGAAGTGGTTCGACTACAGTCAGATTGCAGCCCCAGCCGATCGCCTCTATGACAGTTTCGGCGATCGGTTTAGCTTCGGAGAAGTTCTTACAGCCCGTCAACTGGGCGACGGTGAAGTTGCGGGGGCGATCGAAAATATGCTCCTTAGTATCAAAGGCGATCGGTCTTCCCTCAGCCAAAACCAACAGATTTTTGCACACCCGATAAACTTCCTCTAAATTGTGGCTGACAAACAAAGTAATTCCGCGATAATTAGCCAGAGTCTGCATTAACTCCTGTTCCAGTTGACTGCGCAAGTGCGTATCCAAAGCCGAAAACGGTTCATCCAACAGCAGCAAATCTGGACAAGGGGCGATCGACCTCGCCAAAGCCACCCGCTGCTGTTGGCCTCCCGAAAGTTCCTGCGGATAACGGTTTTCCAGCCCCAACATTTGCACCGAAACTAGCTGTTCTCTGACTCGAAGTTTTTGCTCGTCTTTCGATAAATGCTGCAAACCAAAAGCAATATTTTCAGCCACAGTCAAGTGAGGAAACAAAGCATAGTTTTGAAACAAAAAACCGATGAGGCGGTCTTTAGAAGGTACATTAACACCCGCTGCTGAGTCAAATAAAACCTTGCCGTTGACTGCAATCTTACCGCTGGTTGGAGTTTCCAAACCAGCGATACAGCGCAGAGTCATGCTCTTGCCAGAACCCGACGCGCCCAAGATTCCCAGCACTTCCGCGCCAATCTCAAAGCCGACATCCAAAGCAAAGCCAGAGAGAGGTTTAAAGATGTTTAAAAAAAGTCCGCTTTCGAGTTGTTTTTGGTTTTTTGTCGTCAGACAAGACGCAATTTTAGGAAGATTTGATGGTAGTTTGTAGCTCGAACTCGGGTGAGGCGAAGTCCTTTGTAAATCCGTCCAATAATTAACAACAGTTAGCGCGCTCAAAGAAAGACAAAGAATAATCAAAACCCAAATAGCAGCTTGCCTCATATCCCCAGATTCCACAGCAAAATAAATTGCCATCGGGATAGTCTGAGTTTGTCCGGGAATATTTCCTGCTAACATCAACGTCGCCCCAAATTCACCCAAAGCGCGGGCAAATGCGAGAATAGTTCCTGCTAAAATTCCCGATCGCGCTAGCGGCAACATAATCCGCCAAAACACTTGCCACTCCGATGCTCCCAAAGTTCTAGCAGCGTTGAGAAGATTAGGATCAATTTGCTCAAAAGCTCCCAAAGCAGTTTTGTACATCAGGGGAAATGAGACAACTGTGGCAGTAATTACCGTGGCTTGCCAAGTGAAAATTACAGTTAATTCAAATTGCAGCAAAAATTGACCGATCGCCCCATTTCTACCAAACAGCAGCAGCAGCAAAAATCCCACTACAGTCGGCGGCAAAACTAAGGGAGAAATGAAAATACCTTCAATCAATGGTTTGCATTTAATGCGAGTTGAAAGCATCCACCGGGCGGCGGCTATTCCGAGAAAGAAGGTAAAGAATGTGGCGATGGTTGATGATTTCAGAGATATCCATAATGGAGATAAGTCAAATTCCATATTTTGGATTTAGTATAAGTAGTTTTAAATGGTTTGTGAATCAGATTTTTTTTGAACGAACCGCGAAGGCGCGAAGAAACGAAGGAAGAGAAGAAAGGTTTCTGAATATCTACAATTTTTACGACTAATTATCGAGCTATGCCAAATCCGTATTTCTGAAATACTATTTTAGCCCGATCGCCCGCCAAAAACTCAACAAACATTTTAGCGACAGCAGGATTGCGACTATTTCTGATAACTGCTAGCGGATAAACAATCGGCGAGTGCAAATTTTCGGCAGCCCTGACGCGCACAGTTACTTTGTCGGATGCTTTGGCATCAGTCGCGTAAACTATACCAGCGTCAACGTTACCACTGGCGACGAATGTCAGCACTTGGCGGACGTTATTTCCTAACACTAATTTTGGTTGGAGTTGCTGCCACAATCCAAGTTTAGTTAGCATTTCTTGAGCGTATTGTCCCACAGGTACGCTTTTGGGTTCACCGATCGCAATTTTCTTGATTTTGGCATCTGTCAACTGTTTGAAATCGCTCACAACTGCGCCATTTTTGGGAGTAATCAAAACTAACCGATTTGTCAACAAATTGCGCCGCGTCTGGTTAATCAGCAAATTAGCTTGCTGCAAATCGTTCATTTGTTTGGTAGCGGCGCTTAAAAATACATCTACCGGAGCTCCCTGCTGAATTTGCTGCGCTAGAGCGCCGGAAGCACCAAAATTATAAGTAATATTAACATTAAGATTGCTCCCTTGATAGACAGTCTTGATTTCTGTTAAGGCTGGCGACAGACTGATCGCAGCGGATACGGTTAAAGACGTGCGCTGCTGCGCTGTGGCGGGAGTCCCATAAATCAGCAGTGCGAACGTCACAATTGCTGCGATCATTAAATTGGGAATACGTGTATTTTTTAAGTTCATCAGAAATAGAAGACCGGGCGGTTGAAACCGCGTCTATACAGACAAAACCCGCCTCCGCGGGTTGAAGAGCGGTTAAAATATGTGATCTTCTTGAGTCTGCGGAGGCGGACATCGTTTGTGTAGACGCGGTTTCAACCGCCGTCTATTCTCGCCACTTGATAGAACAGCCGATCGCCTCTGTAATCGAAGGCTCTACCGATTCGTCATTGAGCAATTGAGCGATCGCACTTCGCAGATAAGACACCTGCACAGCCCCTGCGTCATCAGCATTATCATCAATTAAACCTTTATAGCGCAATCGGCCGTCTTGGTCTAACAAAAAAACCTCCGGCGTTTTAGAAGCCCCAAAACTTTCGGCCACATCTTGAGCAACATCTCGAATATACGGGAAGTTGAGTTGATTGTTGGCTGCAAAAATTTTCATGTTTTCAAAACTGTCGTCGGGATACTGGTTGGCATCATTAGCATTAATCCCGATTAAGGTAACATTTCGGTCTTGAAACTCTGCTTGCAGTTCTTTCAGGCGATCGAGATATGAGTGCACGTAAGGGCAATGATTGCACATAAATATCACCGCGATCGCCCGATATTTTTCCAAATATCGAGCTAAGTGGTGCACATCTGCGTCAACTCCCGGCAGTTCAAAATCGGGAGCGTAGCCGTTAATAGGAGTACCTGTTGTTTCGATTAGTAAACTCATGTTTTCAGGAGGTGAAGAGCAGTATTTTTCAGCATCAAAGGTGAAAGACGAGAGCGCGAATAAAATAGGCTGTTTTTGGGCTTTACTTTCATTCTAGCCTTACCAACAGCCTGCGAGTGATTTGTACTTAGCGATTTATGCTTCGTCTTGCTTTAGCCAACCTTTAGCCAGAGCTTGATATCCAATCATTTTGTATGTTAGTTTGGCGGCGGTAAATTCCGAAACTACAGAGTCTACCAGAGGTGCTAATTCCATAATGTCACAGCCAATTACATCGTAGGACTCGAAGATGCGGCGCAAAAATCCGGTGAGTGAATACCAATTTAACCCGCCGGGTTCTGGAGTGCCAACTCCTGGGATTAAAGTCGGATCGATGCCGTCTAAGTCGATCGTCAAAAATACCCGTTTAGTGGTTATGCTAGCAATTGCCCGATCGACCCAATTAGCTTCATTCGCGATTTCGCGAGCCCGAATCACGTTTAGCTGTTTGGCTTTAATCAAGTCTGCTTCTTCCTTACAGATAGCGCGAATCCCGATTTGCAGTGTGGGCAAACCCATATCTACAATACGCCGCATCACGCAGGCGTGGTTGTGGATCGAGCCTTCGTATTCGTGCCGCAAGTCGCCGTGGGCATCGATTTGTATGACTGTGAAAGGTTCGTTTGGATAAGCTTGTCGATAACCTTCGACAACGCCGGCGGTGATGCTGTGTTCGCCTCCTAGGGAGATGACAAATTTATTTTCGGTAGTTAGCTGATAGACTGCGGCTTGGGTGACTCGCAGCATTTCTAAGGATGAAACTGGCTGGCTGTTGCGGGTATCGGCGATCGGCTCTTTTGTATAAATTCCGACATCGTAGCAAACTTCGGAGTCTAGTTCTTCGTCGTAGCATTCGAGTTGGTGAGAAGCTTCTAGAAGTTTCGCGGGGCCATTTTGGCATCCCCGGCGGTAGGTGGTGGTAGCCTCGTAGGGAATTGGCAATATAACTACTTTGGCGGTGTCGTAGTCTGGTACAATTTCCGATCCGAGAAACGGTACGACTGAAGTTGGGGCGATCGTTGGCATAGGGGAAATTTCAATAAGGCAAAAAATTCAGCATCTTTAATGGTGGCACAATATAGGCTCGTGGTGCAAAGTAGTCATTAGTCATTAGTCATTAGTCATTAGTCAGCAGTCAATAGCTAACAATGCGCGATGCCCGATGCCCGATGCCCGATGCGCGATGCCCGATGCCCAACCTAAAATCTAAAATCCCATGACTTCTTCTACGTTAACTGCTGTTGCACCTCTAACCTGGATGTGGAAAGGTTTTCCGATTTGCTACCAGACTGCGGGCACTCAGGGCCCTGCGGTGGTGTTTGTCCACGGTTTTGGTGCGTCTTGGGGCCATTGGCGCAAGAATTTGCCGGCATTGGCTGCTGATTGTCGCTGTTTTGCGATCGACCTCATCGGTTTTGGCGGTTCTGCTAAACCCGCGCCCAAGCTTGAGATTGACTATACTTTTGAAACTTGGGGAGAGTTAATTGCTGATTTTTGTCGGGAAGTTACGGGCGGGCCTGCTTTTTTGGTCGGAAATTCGATCGGCTGTGTCGCCATTATGCAAGCGGCTGTGGATTTTCCCGATATTGCTTCTGGTGTCATTTTACTCAATTGTTCCCTGCGTTTGCTGCACGATCGCAAACGCGCCGAATTGCCTTGGTATCGCAGTTTTGGAGCGCCAATTGCACAAAAAGTGTTAAATGTCAAATGGATCAGTCAATTATTTTTCAAACAATTAGCGACGCCGAATACAGTCAAAAAAGTGCTTTTGCAAGCCTATCATCGTCCTGAAGCTGTCACCGACGAGTTGGTAAATATGCTGCTTGAGCCTGCCAAAGACAGCGGCGCAGTCGATGTATTTGTGGCATTTATCAGTTATTCTCAAGGGCCGTTACCGGAGGATTTACTGCCGCTTTTGAACTGTCCGGCTTTGATTCTGTGGGGGACAGATGACCCTTGGGAGCCGATCGCCCTTGGTCGAGAATTGGCCAATTTTCCGGCTGTGGAAAAGTTTATCCCTTTGGAGGGAGTCGGCCACTGTCCGCAAGACGAAGCGCCAGAATTAGTCAATCCTATTTTACTCGATTGGATTAAAGGGCGATCGTCTCCGACGGCTGCGAAGTAGGCAGAAAGCTGAAAATCTGCCTCTTTAACCTTGGCAATTACCGCTATTGGAGGCTAACGTTAAAGAAACTTTTGACTTTTGAGTTTTTAATTTAAAAATTCAAACTTCATGTTTTTTAACTTAAATGCAAGCTCCACTATACATTTGTTAAATCCTTTAAAAAATCCGTTGCCGAACTTTCTTCTTCATGGACAACTTGAGCATCGACACTAAAACCCGCGCCGTCAAGCTGGGTTCAGAGTGCATAGACCTAAACAAAGAAGAATATATGGTGCTGGTGCTGTTGAGCAAGCACTACGGCAAATATGTCGAACCAGCAGCGATTTTTAAGTTGCTGTACAAGCGCCCGCCAACAGGTGAGGAAAATAGAATCATAGTCGATCGCATTTTTGAACTCAAGAAAAAGTTAAAAGACAACGGCGACACATCCATGCTAATTCACGCCGAACCAAACGGGAGCGGCAAATATGGAATTTTAGCAGTAGAAAGCCCGGTGGAAATCAACGGCGAAATTTTGCAGCCGCCGGAACAAACAGAACCAGCGAAACTTTTGAACAATCGCTATCGGGTTCTCGAAAAGCTCGGAGAAGGCGGTTTTGGCTTAACATTGCTCGCCGAAGACACGCAAATGCCTTCGCACCGGTGCTGCGTCATCAAGCAACTCAAGCCCCACACTGATAATCCTCACATTGACCAAAGCGTTCGAGAGCGTTTTTCTCAAGAAGCTGCTGTTTTGGAAAAGTTGGGCGAAGAACATTCTCAAATTCCCAAACTCTACGGTCACTTTGAAGAAAATGGTTTATTTTTCTTAGCCTTAGAATGGATAGACGGAGAAACGCTCAGCAACCGAGTAAAAGTTGCTGGAAAAATGAGCGAGGAACAAGTTAAGGGAATTCTGACAAGTCTGCTGCCTGTTTTGGATTACATACACGAAAAACAGATTATTCACCGAGATATTAAGCCGCAAAATATTCTTTTGCGCAAGTCGGATGATGAACCGGTGCTGATCGATTTTGGCGTAGTTAAGGAAACCATCAATCAAGGGGTAAATACTGGGGGAAATAATCTTACAATTTCAATCGGAACGCCGCAGTTTATGTCCCCGGAACAAGCCGCAGGCCGACCAGAATATTCTAGCGATTTGTACAGTTTGGGATTGACGGCAATTTATTTGCTGACTGGAAAGTGGCCGCAGGAGTTAGAAACTGACCCCCAAACTAGGGAGATGCTTTGGCTGAATCACTCATCAAAAGTGAGTGTGAGATTTGCGGCGGTTCTGGATAAAGCGATCAGGTTTCACCCGCGAACTCGGTTCACTACTGCTAAGGAAATGTTAGCAGCTTTCGAGGAGCCGACAGCCGCTACTTTGGCGAGCAGCCACGAGCAGGCTAACTCTCAGCAATCGGGCCTTAAAAGCTGGATGGTTTATCTGTTTTTGATAGTTTTAATTGCTTTGGGCGGCGGTGCTTTTTTATTCAGATATGAGTTGATAAATGTCCTAAAAGATGCTGTACACTTGGCTGAGAAGAGCCTGAATCCTAACGTTCCTAAAGTGCCGGATTTGCCCGGGGTATCAGCGAAAAATGCCGAGAATTCCTCGCCTGTAGATGCTAGCATTTACATGAGTGCGGGCGATCGCCTTTTGTTTGCTAGCACCGCAACTCCTGACAAGCAAGCAGGAGTTCGCGCGATAGCCGCCGGAGATTTTAAAACGGGGGTTTCTAAGCTAGAAGCGGCTCTGAAAGCCGATCGCAATGACCCGGAAAGTTTGATTTACCTGAATAATGCTCGACTCGGTACTGCGGAAGCTCTGAAAATTGCGGCGGTAGTTCCGATTGGCGACAATCCCAGCGCCGCAGCGGAAATATTGCGCGGGATAGCTCAAGCTCAAGATGAAGCAATTAAGGCGGGAGTGCCTTTAAAGGTGGTAATTGCTGATGATGGTAACGATGAAAATCGGGCGAAGGCAATTGCTCAAAGTCTGATCGAAGATATTAATATTTTAGCGGTTGTCGGTCACGGCAGCAGCAAAACTTCGATCGCCGTTGCTCCAATTTATACCGAAAGTCAAATGGTGGCGATCGCACCTACGAGCACGAGCATCGAATTAGCAACGGTTCCGAGGCGCGCCGACGGGGTGAATTATTTTTTTCGGACGATACCGAGCGACCAATTTACAGGTACGGCTTTAGCTCGCTATATGCTAAACAGCATGAAAAAAACCACGGCTGCTGTTTTTTATAATTCTAAAAGTTCTTACAGCAAGTCGCTGCAAACAGCTTTTTCTACTACTTTGATTTTGGAAGGCGGTCAAGTTGTCAAACAAGTAGATTTGTCAGCGTCTGACGCCACAGCACAATTGGCAGGGATTGCAGTAGATGTCCTGGTATTGTTCCCGGATTCAGATACGGTGAATTCGGCTCTAGAAATTGCTAAACTCAATCAAAATCGTTTGCCAATAATTGGCGGCGATGCTCTCTACAATACTGATTTATTAAAACAGGGCGGAGCGGCTTTGAGCGGTGCTGTAATTTCGGTTCCTTGGCATTTTGCTGATACTAAAAATAAAAATTTTGTAGAATTATCGAGAGATTTGTGGGGAATTGATGTTAACTGGCGGACGGCGATGAGTTACGATGCGGTGCAGGTTTTGCGGCTGGGAAGGTCGATCGGCAAAATTGCTCCAAATAGCGGTCTAGCTGGGCGGGTGATGTTGGCTGAGACTTTGGCGGGCTCTGATTTTAAGGTTAGCGGCGCTACTGGGGAAATTAGATTTTTGTCCAGCGGCGATCGCAACAGCAATGTAGTTCTTTTGCAAGTTGTACCAGATGCTCGATCGGGTGCGGGTTACGATTTTATGCCAGTCGATCGATAATTTATAATAGTAAAAATGTTCTATCCAACTGCGATCGCCTCATGTCCCCAAAGACTCATACCAACTTCCTCGCAGCATTCGGGCCAAATCAAGTCTACGAATCGCTCACAGAGGGTCGCATAACCAGTGATGTTGTTCAGGCGGGTGACTTAGTTTTACATTCAGGACGTATTATTGCTTGCGACACCGGTTGGCTGTGGTGCAAAGACGTTGCCCCATTTACCAGAACCGTTCCACGAGGGCGCTATCCTGTGTTACTAAGTGTGGTTGACTATAGGGTTGCCTGTGCGATGGTTGAGTTTTGCTCTGAATCCCCTGTCCGTTGGGAGATGGCTTTGCGTCCAGGTGAGGATTTGGCCCAGTTAGGACGGAATCAGTTTTTTGGTTATGGTGTTGATGCGGGAATGGGCTGTTTTGTCGATGCTCAGGTAGTTGAGCGACGTTCTGATGAAGAATTGCAGGGTTTAGTCGATCGTGCCTTTGAACAAAAGTTTCAATTGGATCGCTGGCTAGCAGCTCAGGATCTGGTAACTCAATTGACCTACCCATCTGGGCAAATTGTGGATCGGAGTGGCTTCAATCTCACCCTAGACCCCGATACTAACACTTTCAATCTCACCCTAGACCCTGATACTGGGGGCAATGCGATCGCATTTGGAAGTGGATACGGGGATGGTAGCTATGCCAGTTATTGGGGGTTCACCGCCGATGATGAACTGGCTTGTTTGGTCACTGATTTCGGGGTACTGTTTGAGGACATCACGCGAGATATCGAGATTGAATCAGTCACAAGGTTCCTAGAAAAATCCATAGAGCATCCTGACTTTGAGCAGCTTGAGGTGACTGTCAGACTTAGCCATCATCGCCCAAATTGGGTTCCGTTTCCAGACTATGATTCTTTCGATGATAAATTTATGGAAGATCACCCTTACTGGACACCCCCTCCCAGTAATCCAGATTGCATCGTGTATCTGGAAGGGCATGGTCAGAGTCCATGCGAAATCGACTTGCTCAATGGTGATCAAGCCTACGGCTGTCGTATGATTTCATACTGGATAGAAGAGGATATGTGGCACAAAGAATTTTGGTTAAATGAACCGTTGGAAGCCAATGCGGCATTGAAGATGACATTTACTGCTGAGGTTTACCCACTTCAACCTGTGACAACAAATACGTGATTGTGCCCAGAATCAATGACTTCCCCATTTTCTCCCCATCACCGTTTTTTCAAATATCGAGTTGCTCTGCTAATCAGCATTGCTGTAATTATCCCTTTAGGTTACGCAGTCAGGTTTTCTCGCGGCCCTGCACCGGAATGGTTCAACGACTTTTTTGGAGCCATAGCTTATGAAATATTTTGGATTTTGCTAGCAGTTTTCTTGTGGCCGCAAGCTTCGCTGGTTTGGGTTGCTATAGGAGTGTGTATTGCTTGCGGATTCGAGTTTCTGCAACTGTGGCAACCTCCGTTTTTACAAGCAGCTAGAGCTACTTTACCGGGACGATTGGTGTTGGGAAACTCCTTTACTTGGTCGGATTTTCCTTCTTATTTCGTCGGTAGTTTTTTTGGGTTTGGTGTGGGTGCGGTGGCTGAGGCGATCGAACTTTAGAACAACTAATAGCTGATTTTTGTCTTATTTTACTCGATTGGATGGAGGATGGAGCGACATTGACACAAAATCAGCCGCTATAAGCTTGGCAATTAGCACCGCTTGGATTAACTTAGAATTGAGAATTTTTAGGAGTTGAAATGGGAGGGATATTGCCGCGCTCTCGCCACAGCAACAGCGGAATGCTCAAAGTTCCTAAAATTATTACAACTCCAGTCAGAATCCAAACAAGCAGACGATTAGGGCGATAATCTCCTCGCTCTATTTGCCAGAAAACTTGATTGTAACGCCATGCTGCTAAGGCAATGACCGCAATCCCAAAAACAACCAGACTTAGCCCTAAATTTTCTGAATTTAAGAAGGGAGGGGATGAAACTTCTTGCTGAGTCACTGTAGCTTGAAATTGACGCAGGAATAAACTGAATCGAGCGATCCCAAACCCCAAACCAATTAAAGCCAGTGAGGTTCGCAACCATGCTAGAAACGTGCGTTCATTTGCCTGGTGTTCCCGCTGTCGGTCTATTTTAGAGCTTTTATTCATCAACCCTACCTTGATAAAATATCTAAAGCATTCCCAGCCTGGTTCATGATTGCTTCAGCGATCGATTGCGAAGGGGAGGAGCTGTGTTGCGATCGCGATTCACCATCACCCAAAAAGATAGTATCAGTAAATCGACCAAAAAGCGATCGCCCTACCTCGAATAATATCATGTCCGGGAGATCGAACTTAATTAAGGATTGAGTGGGGGAGGGGGAGAGAGGCGAGGGAAAGTTAATTATGGGCGAAGCACAGCGGAGGGAATCGACCGGACATAATACAGTACCAGGTTCCATTAAATAGATATATAGCAATTCTAAATCATTTGCATAATTATTGTAGGGGCAATCCCCCCGTGGTTGCCCGATAGATAGGGTAGGCACGCACCGTCCACTACCCCTACAAATCCTCATGAATCATTTAGGATTGCTATAATTCCTGTAGGAGTTCCCCTCACCAATAATAATTGCCTAAAACTGACAACCTCATAAACCCGCCCGCCCGGTTTTTATAAGCAATTAACCGAACTCGATCGAAAAACCAAAAAAGAGGACACAGCACTGCTGTGTCCCTACAAATACCGAATTTGAAAGCCGGTTTAAAAAGACTTAAAGTCCCCGGCCTGACTGAGCCTTTTTCTCCAACCAATCCTTACCTAATCTGACTGTCACGTCGGATTGCAAAGCACCGGTACTTTCAACCAGCACATCTCCAAAACCCAAAGACTGGCGAATCGCTTGAGCACCTTTAACATCGCCGTCTTGAGCTACAATCGTGGTTACATCCAGCGGTTCTGGCCAAGCTTTATAAACCTGAACATTTCGATAGCCGGCGCGTGTTAAAGTCCTGACAAAATCTTCAACAGCCGATCGATCTCCGGTACTATCTTGAACGGCCACCTTCAGAAAAGTCGCATCAGCATTTTCAATTTTCCAAGTATTTTGACCGAAGTCAAAATGTTCTGCCACCAGAGTTTCGATGCCGCTTTGGTCTGGCAACCAGTAGCTAGCCTTGTAATCTTTGTTATCGCTGAACTTGCCGGGAACCATCAACATCTGCACGCTGGCGCGATCGGTTTGAGTAGCAAAACCAGCCAAAGCCACCAATTCTTCTATACTCAAATTCGTATCGAGGTGAGACTGAATCACCGACAAAATCTTCGGCAATCGAGACAACAAACCGACATTTACTTCCTGTTCCACAAAAGCGCGCATCAACAATTGCTGCCGCTGCACCCGCCCGATATCGCCCAAATCGTCATGCCTGTAAAGCAAATAATGCACGATTTGTTCGCCGTTTAGCTTCTGCTTGCCAGCCTTTAAATCTATATATAAATGCTGGCTTTCATCGGTATACTTCATGTCTTTAGGGACATTAATCGTAATGCCGCCAAGTGCATCTACCAAGCTTTTGATGCCTTGAATATTGACTGTGACATAGCGGTCAATTCCTACTCCGCCCAATAATCCGCTGACTGACTTGGCGGATGAAGCCGGGCCGCCGTAGTAATTAGCTTCGTTGATTTTGACCTCGCCTCTGCCTTCAACATAAGTGCGGGTATCTCGCGGAATAGAAAGTACGCTTAATTTTTTATTTTGAGGGTCGAACCTCACCAACAGCATGGTATCGGTTAATCCCTTAAAAGAGTTTTGCCAAACATCATATCCCTTTTCCTTATCGGGAGCGCCGTTAAGGTCGGAACTCAGCACCTTAAGTCCTAGGACTAAAATATTAACTGGGCGAGTCAGTTCTGGCATTTTCATGTTGAGTTTTGCCATGTCGCCTTGAGAAAATACGGCAGCTTCTTCAGGACTCAACTTTTGTTGCTGAAGCGGGGTTGTGGAAAGGGAGACGGCTAGCAGCGCTCCAGCGGTGGCTGAGAGCATGGCTACTCCAGCCAAACCAAAACCAAAACCCAGCCAACGGCCTCGGTGGGGCTGATGCGATTTTTTGGTTGAAGGTTGAGCAGTTGATTGTTTGATAGGGTCTTGATTAGGAGTTTTTTGAGCTGGCACTGGCTTCCTCACACACAACAAAAATAAAAAAAGATAATGGCAATATGTAGTATCAAGCTAAAGATGCACTGAATCAATACGGTAGGGGCTTTAAAGAACCCTAAATTATGATAAATGTTTGCCCACTACTTGCTCGGCTACGCGGCTAATTCCGGGCAACCATAGCGGTTGACGCTGACCGAGGCGAACCATCAGTCCGATCGCCACGATGAAATAGCTGGTTGTCAGCAGGCTACTCATTAATAACATGGTAAGTGTCGGAGATTCCGCAGAAATTGCTCCCGCTTCTAAAAGAATATGTCCTAAGAGCCAACTAAAAGCAAGGGCAATTGCCAAGCGGCTGACGGCTTTGCGTTCGGGGCTGCCTTGACGGCGGTAAAGATTCCACAGGGCGGGGAAAAAGCCGATGACTGGGATCATTAATACAAACAGACTTGCACGATCGAGTTCAGGATTTTCTAAGGGATCTGTATTCTTCATAATTGGCTACTCAAAATTTGCAGGAGGTGTGGTTTTGTACAAAAGTTATTTCTTAGAGGGAAAATTTATATCTTAAACCAAAATTAAGAGCAGGGCAGGCGCAAGCACAAAAACTGCGTGTTAGAGGCAAAAATTTTTCCGCTTGCGCCCGCAGGTACCTATGATTCACAAGTTTTCGACCCGGACAGCCGTAGTTTGATAAACTGGATACAGCACAGGAGACAGGAGAACCGACGAAAGCCATGACCAAATCCCAAAAACCGATTGTGATTGCTCCATCCATATTATCAGCCGATTTTAGCCGTCTCGGAGATGAGATTCGGGCGATCGACAAAGCTGGGGCTGACTGGATTCACGTAGATGTGATGGACGGTCGCTTTGTTCCTAATATTACGATCGGGCCGCTGATTGTGGAAGCAATTCGTCCTGTTACTACCAAGATAATCGATGTCCACCTGATGATTGTGGAACCGGAGAAGTATGTCGAAGACTTTGCTAAGGCTGGTGCTGACATTATTTCGGTTCACGCCGAGCACAATGCTTCGCCTCACTTGCACCGCACTCTGGGTCAAATTCGGGAATTAGGCAAAATGGCTGGTGTGGTTCTGAATCCTTCGACGCCCCTAGAGTTGATCGAGTACGTGCTGGAACTTTGCGATTTGGTGCTGATTATGAGCGTCAATCCGGGCTTTGGCGGTCAAAGTTTTATTCCGGCTGTGTTGCCAAAAATTCGCGCGCTGCGCAAAATGTGTGACGACAAGGGCCTCGATCCTTGGATTGAGGTGGATGGTGGTTTGAAGGTGAACAATACTTGGGAGGTTCTGGAAGCGGGCGCAAATGCGATCGTCGCTGGTTCTGCTGTATTTAAGGCGAAGGATTATGCTGGTGCGATCGATGGTATTCGCAATAGCAAGCGCCCGACTCCACAGTTGGCTGCTGTTTAATTAAAAAATGCGATCGAGTCCGTACGAATAGTCATTATAAAAAAATGGAAGAGTAAATTCTTCCATTTTTTTGTGGGCGATCGAGCAAAAGTATCACCCGAATTGTTAACTCAAGCTGTTTTACGATCGCACCCGCAACGTCAGGCGCACTGTATCCCCAATAAACTGAGGAATGCGCCAACTAAACAGCCATTTTTTGATTGTTTTCAGCAACTCCACATCCGCCAAAGTCGAAGCATCAGCATCCACAACTATTCGGCTGGCGCGCACTTTACCAAAGACAATTTCTAACACCAATTCGCCGTTTGTACCAGGCGGGATAGTCAGGGTTTCCAAGTGTTCGTTTAAACTATCGATCGCCATTTCATCCAACCCCGTAGCGCTAACAACTTCTACAGGTGATGTACGGCGCGCCTTTGACGGTGCGCTGGCTGGTGCGGACAATGAATATACTCGCTCCTCCATGCAGTTAAATGTGATGCCGCGTTCTAATTCTTGTTCTTGTCCCATCCAGTCTGTGCAGGCATTATCTTCTACATAGCCTGTGCCACCAAATATTGCCTCATATTCCACCGCTTCCGGCATTTCTACAGGCACATTCATCGACATCGATTCCGTGCTCGGTTCGACGCGCAAATCATCGCTGACAGCCACAAAAGCCGTGTACTGCGACAAAAGCTGATAGGTTAGCGCCGTTTCTGTGACTGTTTCCACTCCCACCTTGGTTTCGTACTGCACCATCTGATTCATCAAATCTTTGATGCGGTGCCGCCCCCAAAGCTGGGCAACTGCCGGATTTCCAGTTTCGGTAAAGTTCATTTCGTAGGTTTGGACGTACTGATGTCCGCCCGCACTAACTCCTTTTATCTGAAGTATTCCAGCTTGGCGATCGCCCTTTTTTCCAAACAGAACCAGCGGTTGTTCGGCAAACAAATCGGGCGCAACTGATGGATAAATTAGCGGATTTTCGCCCTCTCCCTGCCAAGTAATTTCCAGATTTACTAACACCGGATTGTTGATTTGTCGGAAGAACTTTTCCACAAATTCGTTAACGGGTTCGTCGTTCGTGATAATCCGGGAAAACCCACGCCCAATTTCTGCAAGGCGATCGAGCAAAAAGCGATTGACAGAACTCCCGGCACCGAAACTGTACAGGCGATTCCCCGGTTTGAGATGTTGCTGCACTTCGGCGAGAACTTCGTTTTCGTTGCCGATGTAACCGTCGCTGAGGAATACCACAGTGCGCAACCGCCCGGATGGTGCGGGAAAATCGATCGCAGCCCGAATCCCGCCCAACATTTCCGTACTATTGTCAGCGCGGAGTTTGTTGATATAGTCGATCGCCTGTTGTCGATTTTCTGCTGTATTCGGTAGCGGTTGTTGGGACAGTTGCCGCACTTTGTCGGAAAAATCCAGAATCGAGAAAGTATCCGCTGGATTCAATCCGTTAATAAATTGCTGCAATAATGCCTGACATTGCTGCAAAGGCTCACCGGATTGCGAACCGGAAGTATCGACCAAAAATACGACATCTTTCGGCACAATTTCATCAGTTTTGTACTCGATCGCCGGAATCAAGTAAACTGCAAAATGTCCGCCGCGATCGTCCGATTGAGTTAATACCGTAGACTGAGTTTCTCGACCAGAAATTTGATAGCGAACAATCAAATCCTTGTTGGGAATTGTATCTGCATTTCCCAACTGAACGCGCACCTTCAACCCATTTTTTTGCTCGCTGCTTGGGAAAGTTTGAGGCGAGTCAAAATATTCAATTTGCAGTTGGTGGGATGGGGAATTGACGTTACGAATCGGCACGCCCGCCTCAATTTCCAGCGTCACGCCGATATCGTGTCGCGATCGCCTTCCCGGCGGCAAAATCGGGGCATTCAGCCGCGACGCATCGGGAACAATATCGGTATCGGAACCGCTGGCGGTTGTCTCATCCAGTGGCGTACCGGGAATATATCGCGGCCCGACAACCATCGGAAACACGAATTCATAATCGCCAGCTAGAAATTTCAAGCTGTCAGTATAGCGAATCGTGACTTCGATTTCTTCACCGGGTTTGATGTTGGCGAGGGACTGGGTGAAAATATTATCTCGTTCTTGTTCCAGCAAACCCGCAGTCCGCCCTTCTTGTTTGGCTTTTTCGTAAATTCGTTGAGCTTCTTCGCGTTGTTTGATGCTGCCTTTAATAGTCTTATCGCCAATTTTAATTTCCATCTCATCTACCGCTGCTTCGGCAGGTAGCGGAAAAATATAGACGGCTTCTAACGGCTTGGTAAAAGGATTTTCAAATTTCTGCGAGACTTCAACTCGCGATAGATTTCCGGCTATTTTGGCTCGGACTTCTGTATGTTTTAGGGGGAAAACGAGTTGTTCTCCCTCGGGGGAGCGCACGTATAATCCACTGGTGCGATCGGTTGGAAATGTTAAGGATTTCATGAGCTTATTTCCTCCGTCAGTGATATATGAGTCGATCGATCTGTTCGCTATTTTGTGTTTTTTACGATGTTTGAGGATATGTGTATTATAATATCATACAAAAAGTAATTCTCAGTTGCGAGAAAATTAAACCGTAGCATTACGGCTGGCTGCTGCGATCGTACAATTCCCATTTACCAAATTCAATCACAGCGTTTCTGCCAGCTTTCGATACGGCAATGCCGTGTCCCTACTGAGATTCATTGTAGGGACACGGCACGTGCAGTGTTCTCATTTCGGCTAATTAATTCCGATGCAGCCGGAAATGATCTCAATTATTTCGAGATACTAGCGAGAATTTTTTCCATTTCCGCAAGCTCGATCGCCCCGGAGAAAGTTTGACCGTTCATAATAAAGAACGGAGTACCTTCAATCCCCAGTTGTTGAGCGAGTTGTACATCTTTGGCAATGGCGGCATCGGCGGCGGGGCTGTTGCGATCGGTGTTGAATTTATCTAATTTTAGATTGAGCTTTTGGGCGATCGATCCGTACAAGGGCTCGCCTAACTTTTTCTGCCCTTCAAACAAAGCGCTGTAATATTCCCAGAATTTGCCCTGCTGTTGTGCGGCCCAAGCTGCTTTAGCTGCTGGCATGGCTTGAGGGTGAATTGAAGTCAAGGGAAAATGCTTGTAAGCTAAAGTTACTTTGTCCTGGTTTTTTGCCATAAACTGTTTGACAGTATCGTGAGCGCGGGCGCAAAACGGACATTGAAAGTCAGAAAATTCTAAAAGTACAATCTTCTGGGAAGCTGAACCCGTGCTGGGAGAATCCCCAATAGAAGATTTGGGATTAGTTTTCATCTCCTGCAAAAATGACTGCTGTGCCGCTTTGAGAGACTGCTGCTGCTCTTGCTGGAAAGCTTGTACAGAATCCAAAATTGCTTTCGGGTTTTCGCGGATAATCTGCAAAACTTGCTCTTTTAACTTGGGATCGACTGAATTGCCAGCCGCTGACTGGGCGGGCGAACAACCGATAAATACAAGGCAACCTGCCAGGAGTGCAGCCAAGCAGAATGCTTGCTGGCTGCGGATTCTTCGCCAAATAGTGGATATGTTCATCTTTTTTGATCATTCACGGCAACACTTAATCCTACATTCAATTTTGCAGAGTGTCAGGTGTGCCGCTGTTGATTGCTGTGCAGCTATTTTTAGCTCTGAGCAACAATTAGTAAGATCAATTCCGTTGCATCGGAATTAATATTACCCGAAATCAGGACACGGCAGTGCCGTTTACCAACCCAGTTTTATTTTTTGGTAACAGCAC
>JANNOR010000118.1:0-2591 GCA_031399265.1 Cyanobacteria bacterium SOY_34_metabat_3
GTTTTGCAGTGTATTCCTAATGTTAAATGCAGCGATGGTTCCTCGCAAGCAACGGCATAATGCCAATGTCCGCGCGGTATGTAAAGCACATCCCCTGGATGTAAAGTGCAGCTTAAATATGCTGCGGTTTCTGGTGGTGGAAAAGATGCGGATTTTTGCTCTTTCAGCGGATACTTAATTGTGTCTTCAAATACATACCACTGTTTGATTCCGTCTACTTGCAATATAAAAACTTCGTGGGTGTCGTAGTGGGAATCAAATCCTTGTTTTTCCGGCCAAGAACAGTAAGCATTTACTTGATTTGGATACCCAAAATCTGATTTGATTGCCGCCGCAAAGTGAGCGATTTCTGGGATTAGCTTGTGTACTTCATTTATAATTAAAGTTGCTCCCGATTGGCAAGATTTCATGAGGTTTTCATTGGCGCTTTCGTCAAGGACTTTCCCTCCTGTGGCTAAGCGAATGTCGGGATATTTTAGTGGGTGAAAATTCAGGAGATAGTTGAGTTTTTCCCAAGAAAATAGGTGTGCAAAGTTTTTCTTTCCTTCGCTGGGAATTACAACTGCTTTACTTGCCCAGTTGTTGTCTAAAAATTCTTGGAGATTGTATGGTTCTAAAAGGCTAGCGATCGATCGCATATTGCTTCATAATAATTATTATCAATAAAATTTGAAAATCTCAAATTACAGGGGCATTACCCCTGCAATTATCAGGCAAGTCAAGTAGTAAAATTGATTTTTCTGCTTCAGGATGCCAATTTTAACGAAAGCAACTGCAATTACTCGTTGCTAACATCGCTACCATCAGCATCAACATTCAGATGAGAAGAAATGTTCTTCGTCGTTACCTGCTTGGCAATTTCCTTGACTTCAACTTGGATTTTGCTGGCGCGGGCTTGCGTTAAGGTAGTTGCGTTGATTTGCTGTGACATAATCGTCTCCAAATGTAGTACACCCATCTAGCTCAGATGTTCCTGAACAATTGTGTTGAGGCTTTAATCTCAAGCTTTGAGTAGCTTAACATGAAGTCAATAAGTTGTGCAATCAATTAGTAATAATTTGCAATAAACCTCATCCCCAGGAGTTGGACATCAGGCTGAGGATTATAGCTGGAATCTTTTAACAGCAGCATTTTTAAGGCTTGACTGGTGTGTGTTCCTGTGGCGGGTGCTAGGAGTAGAGAGATAAAAATGCGATCGCTTACTGACAAAATTATGTTGCAGAAAGTTAGACATTTCGAGAAACGGACGCATCTATCTTAAGGTAGATTATTATTTGTGAGACTTAGGATTAAAACCAGCTACTATAGTCTATTGTCCGTTATCTGCTCTCAATTCCCAATCCCCAATTCCCCATTCCCAATTCCCCCAATAACTAATGAATCAATACTTTGCTACAGTTGCGCGCGGTTTAGAAAATATCGCTGCCCAAGAATTAGAACGTTTGGGGGCGCAGGATGTCAAGCCAGATTTTACAGGAGTTTACTTTGCGGGCGATCGCGCTTTATTATACCGAGTAAATCTGTGGTCTAGAACAATTTTTCGAGTGCTAATGCCGATCGCCGAGTTCCAGTGTTACAACTCAGATATGCTGTACGGCGCAGTGCAGAGAATTCCTTGGGATGAATACCTAAATCCTGATAATACTTTAGCAGTCAACTGTACAGGCGGCAATGAAAAATTAAATCATACTCACTTTACAGCTTTGCAGGTCAAAAATGCGATCGCCGACCAACAGCGCCATCAATTTAACAAACGTTCTAACGTCGATGTAGAGAATCCCGATTTGCTGATTAACATTCACATTCATCGCGATCGAGGTATCTTAAGTTTAGACAGTTCTGGCGGCAGTTTGCACCGACGGGGATACCGGCCGGCAATGGGGATGGCACCCTTAAAAGAAACCCTAGCTGCTGCTTTATTAGACATGGCAGAATGGACGCCAGATATGCCTTTTTTAGATCCGATGTGCGGTTCGGGAACATTGCCTTTAGAAGCGAGTTTAAAGGCCTTAAATATTGCACCGGGATTGTTTCGAGAACAGTTCGGATTTATGACTTGGCGCGATTTTGACGAACCTTTGTGGGATAAACTATGGGCTGAAGCCGAGAATAGCGAGTTACCGGAACTTAAGCAAATAGTTGCAGGGTGCGATCGCGATTCCGATATGTTAACACAAGCTCGCACCAACGCACAACAAGCAGGTCTTGCAGGTAAGATTAACTTTGCTCGAACCGAGTTATCGGAGTTGGAACCACCCGCAGACAGCGGCGTTTTGATTTGCAATCCTCCCTACGGAGAGCGGCTGGGCGATGCTAGGGAATTGGGAGAACTTTATAAGATGTTGGGCGATATTTTCAAGCAGCGTTTTAAAGGTTGGAATGCGTTTATTTTGACTGGAAATAAGGAGTTGGGTAAACAAGTTGGGCTGAGAACATCAAAGCGAATTCCTGTTTTCAACGGCTCGATTCCTTGTACTTTGCTCAAGTATGAACTGTATTAAGTATTTCTAGTAAATATTCAGCTCTAACCTAAAATGCTGATATTGCTTGTAATAAGGACTGTTCGTCCTTACTACAAACACCACTCGTTA
>JANNOR010000132.1:0-34148 GCA_031399265.1 Cyanobacteria bacterium SOY_34_metabat_3
CTTCCTTCTTCCTTCTTCCTTCTTCCTTCTTCCTTCTTCCTTCTTCCTTCTTCCTTCTTCCTTCTTCCTTCTTCCTTCTTCCTTCTTCCTTCTTCCTTCTTCCTTCTTCCTTCTTCCTTCTTCCTTCTTCCTTCGGCTATAAAAAGTCCCTCCCTCGCTCTTAGGCTAATAAAAATCTGATTTCTGGCGCGCCTTCCCAAATAGGTTAAGATCGCTGCAAACCGAGATTTATTCGCCAAAGAGTGAGAGAGGGTGCGATCGGGAGGACAAGTTTCAAACGTTCATCAAGCCCGCCCAGCTTGTCCGACTTCAAAGAGGCAGTTTAGCCTTTCCAGTCTTTCGCAGCTTGGTCGAGCACGTAGGTTGCTACATCCTCGATTTGTTCGGGCTTCAAACGAGTCCCGAAAGCAGGCATCGCATTTTTACCCTTCGTTACCTGAGTGGTAATCGCTTCTAGAGAATTCATGCCGTACTTTTCCAGTGCAGCGGACTTCAAGGTTTTCATCGCCATAACGACGTTGCCGCCACCGATGTGACAAGCAGAACAGTTGGCGCTAAAGAGTTTGGCTCCATTAGCAGCATCACCTGCCAAAGCAGGGCGGCCGAAGCCGACAGTCAAAATTGCGAACGCCAACAGGGCGATCGATAAGAGTCTTTTCAAAGCAGTTCTCCTCTAATGGACACCGTTAACGGTGGTTCTTTAGTTATTTTACCTGTTTAATCAGGCGCAAACACGTAGTCGCGATCGCGATTTTCCCACTAATTTATCACTTGGCTGCAGAGGGGGTTCAACTCTCAAAATTATCTACGCCCCAGCCAGGAGCAATCTTCGCCGCCCGGAGCGAAAAAGCTGCCAAATTTTCAATCTCACCCTGCCGCATCCAGCTTTCGGGCACTTGGCGGCACCAAAAAGTTTCCTCGCTACCGTCATAAGTCATCGGTTCTCTCAGATACGCCACCAAACTATTGATGTTGTCGCGGGGAGGCGTTGCTCCCTTCAGAGCAGTCAAAGACAAAGATATAGTCGGATCGGGCAAAGTCGCTCCCCCAACATGACAGTTGAGGCAGTTTTGCTCGAACAACTGCTTACCGGCGGAAAAATCCTCAGCCGAAAATAACCGAGTGTGTCCCTCGCCGTCCAATTCCATTGCTACAGGTTCGCTGACTTTTAAATAGCGAGTCACATAAGAATCGGCAGCAGCCAAGACAGGTTGAGGTGCCAGCAGCACCAGTGGCAAAACAATTAAAATTCCCAACAGAAAGGAGACAAAAACACCACGACGCAGCATGAGGGACTACAACCTTTTGCGATATTAATTGAGCAGGAGGTAAATTTTAGATTTCAGATTTTAGAATGCAAAACAACCAGCCTGCAATCCTTGGCAAAGCCCAGCCTTCTCCCAATCCAAAATCCAAAATCTAAAATTTAAAATGGATTAGCGAGCGCCTTTACCGCCAGCCCACTGGGTGCCGACAATTTTGGGCTGCAACAGAATGTGACCGCCAATTGCGTACAAATCCTCATCCGAGAGATTTCTCATCTCAGCAAAAATATCCGCGCTCTTCATGCTCGGATGCAGCTCGGAAATTTCTTCAAAGCCGTCATAAGTCGTGGGATTCTTCATATAATCAACCAGCGACTCAATATTATTGCGGGGTGGGTTTGCTAAAGCCAGAGTTTCGGGACTCAAATTGACGTTCGGGTCAGTTTTGGTCATGCCCGCACCGTGGCATTGAGCGCAGGCTGAGTTAAACAGGCGTTTGCCTTGCTGAACTTGCTTGAGGCTCAGCACCACGGGAGTGCCTTTTTCATTCAAAGTCACGGTGCGAAGTTCGGGGCTCAGTTCTACAGCCATCGCGCTGCTGACAAATAACTGAAATGTCAAGAATACAGCGGTCAGAGCAATCAAATATCTTTTAAGCATGGTTCTCCTTAAAAAGTCAGGCAAATTATTGAACGCTAAGAGATCCTAGCTGGCAAACAGATTTCTGTTCAAAATTCCCTGCTGCGACAACTGGCGAATGTTTGTGCCGCGGTACCTTTAAAGGTCAAGGAATTTTGCGATCGAGCTAATCTGCAACCCGTTTTGAGTCGCGCCTCTTTTCGAGAGCCGACATAATTGCCTTAACATCCTCCAAAGCCAAACGGGTTTGAGGGTGCTTGTAGGCAATTTCCAACTCGTCACACAAGCGGAGCACGTCTTCAACAGGGACGTTGAAGTCCTCTGCTATTTCTGCGATGGATAGGTCTGCAAAACCCATAGTTTTTAGGTCGCTGACTGATCGAAATTGAGTTGAGGGCTATTACTTGAAAGCCGGACTATTTCACACAGCACTGTTAGCTTGTGAAAGTTAGTTTGTTCGATCGCAAGCTAACTAACCGCTAACTGCGACTAAGTATTTTTGCCCAGCCAAACAGAGGGGCCAATCAACTTCCAATTAATATCATCCCACTGCTGCGTCTTTATTATCAATAGGACTTGGGCGCGCGGGGTTCAAACCCGTTGTCTGCGTAAATTTTTCGCAGCCAAACTCCATATTTTTCCGATAAACCGCGTTTTTTTGGGCAATTGCTCGGAAATTTTCGCCGGTACTCACCAACAGACGATCGTCCCTCGGTACTGCTTAGGGAGAAAGCTTGAAAGCGTGAGTCGGCTCGGGCACAGCGTGGCTGTCGCTGGGATCGAGGGCCGGAAATTCCGAGCCAGCCAAGAAAGGCTGGGGCTGGTGAAGGCTAATCAGCGCAGCCAGAGTTTTCTTTAATTGAGTCCGGGGTACGATCGAGTCTATAAAACCGTGGGCGAAGGAGTATTCGGAAGTTTGATAGTTTTCCGGCAGCTTTTCCCGCAGAGTTTGCTCGATTACCCGGCCGCCCGTAAAGGCCACAGTCGCTTTTGGCTCAGCAATTATAATGTCTCCCAGCATGGCAAAACTGGCGGTGACGCCGCCGGTGGTCGGGTGGGTCAAAATCGGGATGTAAAGCTGTCTCGCTTCCCGGTGGCGTTCCAGAGCCCCGGAAATCTTGGCCATTTGCATCAGGCTGAGCATTCCTTCCTGCATTCTCGCACCGCCGGAAGCGCAGACAATGATCACGGGCAAGTGTTCTCTGGTGGCGTGTTCGATGAGGCGGGTCAGCTTTTCTCCGACAACTGAGCCCATGCTGCCGCCGATGAACTGGAATTCCATCACTCCGAGGGCGACGGTGAAGCCTTCGAGTTTGCCGATGCCTGTTTCTACCGCGTCTAAGTGGCCGGTTTTTTCTTGAAATTCTCGCAGTCGATCGCTATATTTTTTGCGATCGCGAAATTTCAGGGGATCGGTGGCGTGCAGTCCTTCGTTAATGGGCACCCAGGTTTTGGGATCGATCAATTGCTCGATGCGATCGTCGCTGTAAACTCTGATATGATGCCCGCATTCCAAGCAAACCATTTGATTTGCTCGCAGGTCTTTGGTATAGCTCAGGGCATCGCAAGCTTCGCATTTATGCCAAAGTCCGTCCGCAATTTCTCGTTCCGGCCGTTCTTGTGAGTTCGGTACTGATTTTCGTCGATTTGCAAACCAATCAAATAGAGACATTAAAAGTTGGGAATTGTTAACTGTTGACTGTTGGCTGTTAACTGTTGGCTGTTAACTGTTAACTGTTAGACTCGGGTTCCTCTTCAATGGGACTGATGAGGAGCGATGCTGTTGGCTGGTGTTCTGGAAGAACTTGCAAAGCTGTAGCACTTCCAGCTCCTAAATAAGATGCTACGCCCAAGTCTATAATCCGAGCTGGGATTTGATGAGCAGCGAGGATTTGCTGCATCAATTCGGCTTCCCAACGAAAGCTAGTAGTTGTAAGTGTAATCCAAGACACGGAATAATTTTACCAATTTTTGAGACAATGTTATGTTCGATCGCCCGAGGAAAATCCCGATCAGAAACTAAAATTCGGGAAAAACAACTGCAAGTAAGTAGATAAGATCGCTTCGCCCCACAAAGCTGTAATTGCTGCACCGATCGCCAGAAACGGGCCGAAGGGCATGGGTTGACGCCGATCGAGCAATCCGATCGCGATCGCCCCGCCACCAGCAAAAGCCCCGGCTACACACGCGATAAACCCCGCCATCAGCAAGTATTTCCACCCCAGCCAAGCTCCCATCAAGGCGGCCAATTTGGTATCTCCAGCCCCCATCGCATTTTGCCCAAAGGCGATCGAGCCGGCAAAACCAATGATATCAAACAGCCACAATCCGACAACTGCTCCCAGGATACCGCCCAGTACCAGATGGTTAACGGAGTCGATCGGGCTAAAAGTCGGCCACCAACCTTTTGCCATTTGGAAAACCAATCCGGCTACCAAGCCCGATCGAGTTAAAGAATTAGGCAAAGTCATTGTATCGCAATCAATCAAAGATAAAGCCAACAGCCAGCTAAAAAATACCCATAAACCCAGAGTTTGCAAAGCCACCCCAAACTGCCAGAAGATCAGCAAAAACAGCAAACCCGTAGCTGCTTCAACCAGGGGATAGCGGACAGAAATCGGACTGTGACAATGGTTGCAACGTCCCCGCAGCCACAGCCAACCGAAGACTGGTATATTTTCGTAAGCTCTGAGTTGATTTAAACATTTGGGACAGCGAGAAGGAGGGTGTATCACCGACAAACCCGCAGGCAACCGATAGACTACCACATTTAAGAAACTGCCGATCGCCGATCCGAAAGCAAAGACAATAACATAAACAATAGAATTAAAAATTATTTCCATTAAGTTGACTGTTGACTGTTGACTGTTGACTTGGGTTATTTATAAATTGTTAGATTGTGTTCGGTCAATTACCCATAAGGTTTGTAGGATGGACTTTAGTCAAGAGTCAAATTCTGAGGACTAAAGTCCTCACTACAAACCTATTTTTTGACAATCGTTCGAGCAAACATAAATATTAGTTGTCAATTTCTAACTCGCAATTTCCAACTTGCAATTCGCAATGCCCAATGCCCAATGCCCAATGCCCAATTCCCAATGCCCAATTACCAATTACCAATTAATACATTTGCGATTCAATTTCGTCAAAAGTAACAAAACGTTCACCGGGCAATAAAACGGGCTGCAAAGCAAAAATTAGCTGGCCTCGATCGCTTCCTTTACTGACAACTACACCGGCCGGACGCTGCATTTGCTCGGAATGCACTTTCAGATACATACTATATGCCGATCGAGCAGCTCGGATCGAATTGGGAGCTAGCAAGCTGTGACGATCGAAAATTTCTATGTTGGGTTCTGGGTTAGGCTGGTATCGGGTCACTGGAAACTTATGATAATGGTATAGGTCTAGCTATTGGTGTTGGCACTCTTATCGATCGAACTTACCTTATTTTTTAAGAATAGACTTAGGTGGAAATTAATAGATTAACCTACAATCCTCCCTTAGCTGCGATCGAGCTGCGGCTGCGAGCGCTCCTTTCCGCTGAGCTGTACGCTGCTGCGTGGGTAGATCCTTCCGCCGCAACGCTAATGGGAGTTTTCGAGCACCTGCGCACTCTCCGCTACATCCTTCACGACTACGTGCCTCGGTCAGTTTCCGAATCGAGTCCCAGCCCGGGCGAGGCGCGCTACCAGTGGCAAGCAGGGACGCTGCTGTTCACTGATTTGGCAGGGTTTACGTCGCTGTTGGAGGCAAATGCAGCCGAGGGGCGCAAGGGAGCTGAAACATTGTTGGGAGTGATCAACCACTATTTTGCCTCAATGATTGAAATTGTCAGCAAGTCCGGTGGAGATTTGCTGGAGTTTACAGGAGATGCCCTGCTGGTGCAATTCCTGGCAGACAAACACCAACAGGATACCGCCCGGGCTGTCAAGGCCGGTTTGCGGATGCAGCGAGCAATGGCAGAATTTGCCAACATTCCAACGGCTAAAGGGATTTTGTCTTTGAAAATGCGAGTGGGCATCCACTGCGGCCGCTACATTAGTGCTGACATCGGCACGCCCCTGCGGATGGCTCACGTGCTGCTGGGGAATGCCGTGCAGCAAGCCAAGCAAGCTGAGGGTTCTGGGACTGTGGACAGAGTATGTTTGACCCAAACTGCTAGCTCTGGCTTGGAAGAGCAATTTCGCTTTGAACCTGGGAAACCGGGTTATTTGCTGGTGGCAGACGATTTTACTGATGCTCAACTTGGAGAGTATGACATTACTCTGACTAGGCGGCGGATGCCGAGTTCGGTATTGCTCGATCGTACGGTCTCTGGTCTCATATCAGAGATTGAAGAATCTGTCAAGCGAGTTGAACCGCTGGCGAGTTATATTCCCAAGCCTATCTTGACGCTGCTTGTAGAAAATGCTGATATGCGACGAATTCCGCCGGATTTTCCGCGCCCGACGGTGATGTTTGTCAATTTGATGGGTTTACCGGAGTCGGTGGACAAAGCGACGCCTGCTGAAGCGGCTAAACTGGTGCTCGGCTGTTCTCGCGTTTTCGCGCTCATCGATGCTGTGGTGTCAGCTAAAGGGGGCGTGTTGCAGAAAGTAACGGCTCACTTGGAGGGTTCGGATATGCTGATTTATTTTGGGGTGCCCGACGTTCACACCGATGATGCTTGCCGCGCTGCGACTGCTGCGATTGCGATTCGAGAGATTATTCTAGGTTTGGCCCCGCTAATTATTGGCAGTGAGGAAGTTAAGATATCTTGTCAGATTGGGCTGTCCTTGGGGCCGGTATTTGCTGCTGAGGTTGGGGAACCGAGAGGGCGACGGGAGTTTAATGTTTTGGGAGATACGGTGAATACGGCGGCTCGATTGATGACCAAGGCGGGGGAAAATCAAATTTTGATTGGAGAGAGGGTGTTTGAGTCGATCGCGCCACAGTTCATTTGCGAGGCTTTGGGAGCCGTTTCTCTCAAGGGCAAATCGGCTCTGACTCCGATTTTTGCTTTGCACGGTGCAAAGGTGGAGAAGGGGAAAGGAGGCGATCGAATTTAGTAAGGTGCGTCAGGAGAGATGATTTTTTGCTGTGTGTCGATCGACTTCAAACTGACGCACCCTACAACTACAACTTAGATTGATTAAAAGAGTAATAATTTACAACTCTTCAATAGTAACTAGTCCACCTTCTGTAAACTGCACAACCAATTCATATCCATCCAGCAAAGCAGTTCCAAGTAGCGGTCTTGCTCCTGTTGCAAGTACGCGAACATCTCGTTCCTCTGCATTCCAAAGAATTGTAGCAGTATGCACCGGAAGCAGTACATTGCTATTGTCAGCCAGATTCGCACGCATATTGTATTCAAAAGGCAACCCCAAGATAGATACAACTTCCAGAGGTAAGCAGAGAAAGTCTGTAAATCCTGTGTCTATCACAAATTCGATTGTAACATCGGGTCGATCGGGCCGACGAAATGGTACGCAAACCGTCGCGTGCCTATCCGTTACGGTTCCGGAAATCACTCTGAAACCCGCTCCATCACTCCACCGATTGCAGCAGCAACCTTGTACCCAATCCGAATCCCAAAGAACCGACCGTTCGGATTCTTTTTTCGCAACTGCCGTGCGGATTCTAAACCCATTTTGTCTACTGCGTAATCGCCTGTTTCGATATCAATGATGACCATTTTACCGATATTCTCTTCTCGCTCTACTTCTTGACGAATTCGATCGTCGTATAGCTTCTCGGCACGCCTTGCAACTTCTTCGCTGCCAAGCAGAATTGAGCTTTGCATATTCCACCTTTCGATTGCGATATTCATCAAATTATAACGCCCCAGAATCCTTTTGGCTCTTGTTGAGCTATGTATTGTTGGAAACAGCCGATCGACTAACAGCCATTATTGCGGCACAAGCTGACTGGAAGACAATCGTTTAATTCCCTCCATCGCCTTATTTTCTCCCGCTTTGTCGCCGCCCTCGCGGGCAACTTTCAAAGCTCGTTCATAGGATTCGAGAGCTTTAGCAGACTGACCGAGACTTTCATGAATTGCGCCCATATTGTTGAGCAAGCGTCCGATACTTGTCTTGTCGCCGATTGCTTCTAACATCGGTATCGCTTGCTGAAAATAGATCAGCGCTTGAGTATCTTTGCCGAGTTTGCGAGAGGTAAGTGCCATGTTGTTGAGGAGGCGGCCGACGCCAGCCCTGTCTCCGATTTCCCGGCGAATTGCTAAAGCTTGGTGGTAAAATTCCATCGCTCTATTAAAGTCGCCGATGTTGTAATACACGCCACCCATGTTATTGAGGGTACGGCCTAAATCGCGCCGATCGCCCTGAGTCGTGCGAATCGTCCGCGCTTGCTGGTAAAATTCGATCGCCTTGGCGTAATTTACCTGTTCTGCGTACACCGCCGCGATGTTGTGAAATGATTCTGCTATTTCAATTTGATCCTCGGCAGTTTTGGCAAGTTCCAAAGCTTCTTGATGCAGTTTCATCGCTTCGTCAAACTTATCCGCAACCCGGTTGACAAAACCGATCAGATTGAGAGTGCGCGCGATGCGGGGCCCTTCGCCGATTTCTCGGTGAATGACTAAAGCTTGGCGCAAAACTTCCAAAGCTTTGGGCTGCGAACCCATTTCGGTGTAAACTTCCCCAATATTGTTGAGAGTTTCTCCGATTCCGGGTTTGTCGCCTAGTTGCTTGCGAATTGCCAAAACTTGTTCAAAAGTCTGGATTGCTTCTCGAAACAAACCCTCGCGGTGCTGTTTTACTCCTGTTTCAAAGAGTTTGTCTGCTTGCGTTTTGGGGTCTGTTGCTTGGGCGAGATCGATCGCTCGGGCGCGCCTCGCATTTATAATTGGGGCATAAGCCCGTGCGTCTGAAATTGCCAGCAAGCTGAGTGCGGGCGATAAGACAATACTTATAGCTGCCAGATAGCTGAAGTGGTAAGAGCGGCAGTGCACCGATCGAGTCCTCCAATAGCCAAGTTATAACTATTAAGATAGAGCTTTTTGGGGTGTTCCTGCCAAATTTTTTCTAAATCCCTAGGTTCTGACTTGGTTTTTGTCTTGCCAGACTGCCACAATCAGCGGCGTATTGTTGAGAGGGGAGATGACAGCAAAGTTTTTGCTGGGTGGAAGCGATACTTTTTCAAGCTCATTCAAGATGATGTCCTGTTTGTCAAGCGAGATCCAAGCAATTCCTAACAAAACTTGAATTTCTCGATGAGTTTGAGGCAACCTGTAGACCTCGTTTTTCATTAGAATAATGCGATCTGGCGCTGCTAACTCAGAATATCTTTGAAGCATAGCATCTCCTTTGGAATTAACAATCAAAAATCCCCAAATTTTTCCCCAAATTTCGTAGGGGCGGCTTCACCCAACATCTGTGATAACCACAAACAATCCATAAAAACCCGCCCCCGCACAACCAACAATCTCGATCGATCGAGAGTCGTAACTATTGGTAATAATGCCGATCGATCCAAGCGCGCATTTCCTCATCAGTCCCCGCACAGGTAGAGAGGCCTGTAGTTCGATCGCAACCGTGCCACCAAGTGTTACCATCGTTATCTGATGTCTGCCAAATTCTCAATTCGTCCTCCCCAGCAGCCACCGATAGGAAAACCTGCCAAACCTGATTCATCGCCCAAAATATCGATTCCCCTTGCTGTTTTTTTGTGAACAAAGCTCGATCGCCAATCCCGACGAATCTCAATAATTTGGTCTTCCACAATTTGTCAAAAGTAGACATAGCCACACCTCAACCGTGTTAAAATCCACAGAAAATACACGCAGCAATCGGCAATAAATTGCTCGTATTTACCGCAAGATGTTGATATGTAAATCCTGTAAAAATGAATCTCTTACCTGATAAATTAACCTTAGCTCTTGACGAATTGACAATCAAAGCATTGTTTGCATAGATTGTATGAATAAAATCGATAGATTGGCATTCCAGGCAAAAGGCTATGAATGAAATCAATACGCGGCGGATGAAACTCTCTCAAATTCAGGCTTTGATAGCAGTAGCAGAGTGTGCAAACTTTAGCGGAGCGGCTTTGGGATTGGAACTGTCACAGTCAGCAGTCAGCCACGCCATCGCCTCTTTAGAAACAGAATTGGGAGTCCAGTTATTTCACAGAGGGCGACACGGTGCTCAACTAACGCCGGTGGGGGAAAGGGTATTGATTCACGGACATCAAATAGCCCGCGCCTTGGAAATGATGGTGAAAGAAGCGGATTTAGAAAAAGGTTTGCAGGGAGGCCAGGTACGGATAGTTACTTTTCGGAGCGTTGCAACTCATATCCTGCCGGGTATTATAGCCCAATTTCGCGATCGCTTTCCCAAAATTGCGGTCAGCATTAACGAAGTTTATTATACCCAAGCTGTGGAAGAAGCTTTGCGATCGGGAAAAGCAGACATCGGCTTTGTGTCTCTTCCAATCTCGGATGAATTTGAAACTAGGGAAATTTTGCGGGACAAATATCTGGTTTTGTTACCGCCGACTGCCAAATGTAAAAATCCTAAGATTACTTGGGAAGAATTAGCAGCTTATCCGCTGATTTTGCAGCCACCGGAAACAGCTTGTTCGATACCGCTGCGCAAGTATTTAGCAACTTCGGAGTTGCCCCTAAATATCGCTTACGAACTCAGCGAAGATTCGACTATTGTCAGTATGGTGATGCAAGGTTTGGGTACAGCAATTATGCCCCGTTTGGCCGCAGAACCGATACCTGCTTCCGTGAAAGTTTGCAGTTTGCCGGCGGATTTTGAAAGGGTAATTGCTGTGGCTGTGTTGAGAGATGCGCTGTTAATTCCGGCCGTGTTTGCCTTTTTAGATGTAGTTAAAATTGCGGTAGAGGCTGAGAGTGGGGGCGAGTTTCCGATCAATCCTTCATGACTGGTTAATTGATATCCAATCCGGGTTAACAATAGTTTATTCAGGTTCTGGTGTAAGCTCGAGACCGCGATAGACTTGTTCAATTGGAAAACTAAGATTGATGCTTTTTAGTTCTATGGTATCGCCTTCTTTGTAGTTAATGATGATCCATTCACTAGCATCATTTTTGTGATACAAATCTATTTCCATACTGGTGGAACTAACCAATAAATAGTCTTGTAAGACTGGATTATTGCGGTACAGTCTAAATTTGCCACCGCGATCGTAGGCCTCAGTGCTAGGAGAGAGAACTTCAACGATTAGGCAGGGATAAGTAATATATTGGGTTGTGGTTTTATCGCGATCGTCACAGGTGACGCTGGCATCAGGGTAAGTATAGTTACTGGTTTCAACGATGTTAATCTTGATATCAGAATTACCCGTTATGCAACTGCGATTTTCTAAATGATGATCGAACATGGCAGTAAGTCTAATGGCAATGCGACCGTGATTGACGCTGCCACCACTCATGGCGTAGACTTGACCATCGATATATTCGTGTTTTTCTAGCTGCTTTTCTTCCCAAGCGAAGTATTCTTCTGGGGTAAGGTGGGGAAAGTTTTCTTTTGCGGCGATCATGGTTGGTTGGCTCCTAGTGAACTCGTTTAGCGGGGATAATCACTATTTGACGGGTTGGCCCTGATGAGAGTTTTTCAATATAATTCTCGAAGGCGATCGCGATCGCCTCCAACCCACTCATCACAAATTTCATCATAATAGTCGTAACTGATATAGTGTAAACCATACCAAGCTTTTTCGATCGGCTATTAACTACTTCATGCGCTTAGCCACAAGACTAGAACGATCGCCTTCATGTAATTTGATTTGACCATCCATCGTGTTTTTATCCTTTAATTTGAGCCAACCGCTACCAGATGCAGGATCGTTTTCATCATTACTATCCCAGGTAAACTCAAATCGCCGATCCTTGCCATCTTTTACCACTTCGCCGTCAATTTGACCGAATACTAAACCAAATTGAAATTCTCCTGAACCGCTAGGCTCAATCTCGATATACGCTTCAACTTCCATGTCTAAGTAATCACTATCCCACATTGCCATCTCTGCAATCCGCCATTTACCGCTATATTCCATTGTTTTCATCTTCCACTTGTATTATTATTCGCCATCTCTCTCACCCAACTGCGGAAATTCACCTCGGCTTCTACCTCATCTAACTGCGCTGCTGCTAAAAATTCGTACAACTTGGACTTTGGGAGAATCGGAAAAGTGGGGCTGGCAGATACTTCCAAATACTCAGAGTTTTCTAGCTGATAAATTCGCCATTCTCTACCATTGTACCGCCAAAACTCCGGTACTCCCATACTGGCATAGAGAGCTGGCTTATCGATATCAGTATGAGTGATATCTACTTCTACGACTAAATCGGGTGGCGGATCTGCGGCTAAATCTACTGTACGACCGGCTACGAGGGGCTGATTTTGGATATAATAGGCATTGTCTGGTTCTGCACCGCGATTTAAGTCCGATCGATCTAAGGTTGTCGAACCCATCGTTTTAATCTTCAAACCTAGCTCTAACACCAAAATCCAAATCAGTTTTTCGATTAAGCGTGCCGAAAATTCGTGTTCTTCTAAAGGCATGGTAATTTCTAAAGTCCCTCGATCGAATGTCAATCTAGCCGATCGGTTATCGCCCAAAATCTTGAGCAGTTGTTGATAACCATCCCAAGTAATATTTCTCAACACTACTCGCTTTTCGCCTATGAGTAACGGTGGTGCGATCGGCGCAACAGAAATCATATGTTTTACTTCCAGCTATGATATTTCTAGGGTAACATAAGGGTCGATAGATTTTAGATTTTTGAACCGCAGATATCAGCAGATGAACGCAGATAAGATCCCATCCGCGTTCATCTGCGTTTATCTCCTGTTTTCATCTGCGGTTAAATTCTTTTCATCATCATCAATTACATAAATTCTATTTGCTCTTATCTCTTCTCTGCCGCAAAATAAATTCAGCTAATGCTAAATCAACGGGAGTTGTGACTTTCAAATTCGTCTCTTCTCCCTCCACAATTTGTACGGGTAAACCGCATTTTTCAAACAAAGCCGCATCGTCGGTAACTTCCCATCCCTTCTCTCGCCCTTGTTGGTGACATTGCTTTAACAATTTCACTTCAAATCCTTGGGGAGTTTGCGCCGCCCACAAATTGCTCCTTTCCGGTGTCTCTCGCACAATCCGATGCTCATCTACGACCTTAATCGTATCCTTGACCGGGACGGCGACAATCAAGCCTGGACAGCTCAAAAGTGCCTCGGCGGCCCGATCGAACAATTGAGCAGTTGCCAAACACCTCGCGCCGTCGTGTATCAAGACTCGATCGCTCTCAGCAGGCAAACTCTGCAAACCGTTGTAAACTGACTCTTGCCTGGTGGCGCCTCCTTGAATCAGTTCGATCGGCTTTTTGAGACATAAATCCCCGATAATCGCTTCAAAATCAGGAAAATCCTCTGGTTGGCCCATAATCCCAATCCAGGTAATCTGCTGCGAAGCCTCAGCCGCAGCCAAAGTCCAACTCAGCAAAGGTTTTCCCAGCAAAGTCAGCAGCAGTTTGTTGCGCTGACTCCCCATCCGTCGCCCCGAACCCGCCGCCGGAATTAATAAGTGCATTTACTAACCGTTTTTAACCCAACTACATATATATAATAAGAGCGTCCTGTACTCTTCAATCAGTTGTTTAGCTATCAGCCAGTGGGTTTTAAAGTCTAGAAATACTATAAGCTGATAGTTGAGAGCCGATCGCAGAGAGCTACCTCGAACACTAATAGCCCGATCGTTTATGATGCGAATACTAGCACTTGTCCCTGGCGGGATTGGCGACCAAATTTTATTTTTCCCGACTCTCGATCACCTCAAGCAGTCTTATCCCGACGCTCAAATTGATGTGATGGTGGAACCGAGGGCAAAAGGTGCTTACCGAGTCTGCAAGTCTGTTAAAGAAGTCTTGACGTACAATTTCAAAGACCGCAATGCGATGGCGGATTGGGGTAATTTATTGGGTATAATTCGCGATCGCGAATACGAAGCAGTGATTTCCCTCGGCCAGCGGTGGACTGTAGGACTTTTGCTGTGGCTGACAGGTATTCCTCAAAGAGTTGGGTATTCGGGAACCAACGGCGCTCGATTTCTCACGAATCCCATACCGCTGAAAACTGACCAGTACGCAGCTTCAATGTACCACGATTTGCTGCAAGGATTCAATATTAATAATCCAACTCCGGCGATCGCAATTAATGTACCAAAACAGGACATTCAGTGGGCGGAAGCCGAACAGCAACGGTTGGGAATTAAAGAAAGCGGTTACATTTTAATTCACGGCGGTTCCAGTCAGTTAGCTCTGTCTAAAGGTATTGACAAAATTTACCCGATCGGCAATTGGCAGAAAATAATAGAAGATTGTCAGCAGCGTCAGCCAAATTTACCAGTTGTGATTGTTAAAGGGCCAGAAGATGCTGGTTTTGTGAGCCAACTAATCAAGCTGTGTCCGAATGTGAAAGTGACATCGCCCGATGATGTGGGTAAGTTGGCTGCGACAATTGCTGCTGCTAATTTGATGATGTGTACCGACAGTGCGCCGATGCACTTAGCTGTCGCGGTTCAAACTTATACAATTGCGTTGTTCGGCCCGACTGATCCAGAGAAATTATTGCCAAAGAGCGATCGATTTTTGGGCATTAAATCTCCTACTGGGAAGATAGCGGACATCTCTCCTCAAGAGGTTTTAAAAAAAGTTTGGGGCGGCTAAAAACTAGGATATCTTCCGTAGGGACACGGCAGTGCCGTGTCCTCCATCACCTAGGACACGGCACTGCCGTGTCCCTACAAATAATCGGAGGATAGTTGAATTTATCATGAAATGCGATCGTTTTGGGGTAGGGAAACGGCATTGCCGTCTCCTCCTTAGCAAATTGCCATTGCCATGCGATCGGGCGGATCGAATCTGTAACCGTAACCCCGAATAGTTTGAATAAACTGCGACCCAGTGGCATCAACTTGCATCATTTTCTTGCGAATCTGAGCGATATGCACGCTCACAACTTGCTCTTCTCCTATGTCATTGCAGTTCCAGCCCCAGATTTTTTCGATTAGCTGTTGGCGACTCCAAGATTCACCGGGATGACTTGCAAAAAAATACAATATCTTAAATTCCAAGGCTGTTAACTTGATAATTTGGTCGTTCAGTGTTACTTCCCGACGTGCTGGATCGATCGCAAACCGATCGAATACAATACGTGATGGAGTGACAGACTTCATGCGTCTCAACACAACTTCGATACGAACTGCTAACTCCGCCAGGCCAAACGGTTTGCAGATATAGTCATCAGCACCGGCAGACAGGGCTTTAATTTTATCAACTTCGTCGGTGCGGCTGCTTAGCATTACCACAAAAACATTAGTACGCCGCTGCATTTCCTGGCAGAGGTAATAGCCTGTAGTATCCGGCAAATTCCAATCGAGAATTACTAGCACGGGCTTGAATTCCTCAAACAATGCTAAAGCACGATCGCCATCTGCTGCCGAATCTACTTGATATTTCTGATTCAAAAAGCGATGAACTAGATTGCGGATGGCTGGATCATCATCCACAACCAGAATCTTGGTGGCAGTATCAACCATAACAAAAATATTTCTTCCTCTTGTTAATGGAATTTAGTAAAACGTAAAGCCCAGCTCGTTCCAGCTAAACAGATTTTTTTCGGGCAATTCTTCTTTTAACTTCGCTTTCAGGTCAAAAGGTTGTCCCCAATCCCAAATTTCGATTTCTAGGCGATCGGCAAAAACTGCGATCGCGAGTTGGATTAGAGTTTCTGAGGGTAGAGTTTTGTGTGCGTGGCGAACAGCATTGGTAAACCCTTCGACGACGGCGAGTTTGCATTGGTGCAAAACTCCTTCAGGAATTGGTAGATTCTCTAACTCCTCCACCCAGTCTAAAACTTGAGTAACAGCACGGATATCACTATTTACCTGAAGGCCAATTTTTTTGAGTGGCTGGTTAGAAATGCGATCGGATTGGGGAGTTCGTTGCTCTTGAAGCCAGTTAAAGCTGTTCAAAACATCGATCGCCCGCTTAGAACAACCAGCTTGAGTGCTAGGTTGGGGTGGTACTGGCTGAAAAAAATATTTCACAATTAACAGACAGTTTCGACCGTCAGAAGTGCGGGTATAACTTAGCTCATCGGCAATTTTCCCAATAAGTTTTATACCTATCCCACCTGACGGAATTTCATCAATGTCAGAGTGCGAGTTGCCGAATAAGTTAAAATTCATTTGACTGACCTCTCTTGTTTATCAAAACTTGTTTTTGTGTCTTGATAAAATCATGGCATCAATTTAATTGAATGAAGTTGACCAGAGGTATAAACTTAGGTCTATTAAAGGTTGGTATAATCGAAGTATAGTCAAGGTATAATCAAGCTACTGTCATGCTGAGTCCCGATCCTTAGCAAAGCTCAGGACTGCCAAGGAGCGCGAAGCATCCCAGCCGTCTAAGAGATCCTTCGCTAGGCTCAGGATGATTTAAGTGCATGACAGTGCGTAAGTTGTAATAAAATTAAATTTGGGGTTAACCTAGATGGATTGGCAAGAATTCCTTAAAGGCGAATCTGGGATGCGTGGATTATCTACCGAACAAACAAAAACATTATTAGCAGCACTCTTCTCTCCTGAGAGAGCACCCCGCAATCAGGTAGAGCTTTCACTAGAATTAAGCATATCAGAAGCTACTGTAAAACAGCGGCTGGGAGTGATTTACAAGGAGTTTGGAAAGAGTTTTCCTCAACTTCTTGACCAAAACGGTGCCGGCAAATTGGATATATTGTTTAGAAAATTAAAACAGAAGTATTATCCAAAACCAGATCCAGTAGTTGCCCCCTACCCAGAAGAATTTAGATCGTTAATAGAAGAAAAAATTCGGACGTTTTGCGGCCGCCGATTTGTTTTTGATACTTTTCAGGAATTTATCACCGCAAATCCTCACGGTTATTTTACGATCGTCGGGGATGCGGGAATGGGCAAAAGCTCGATCGCAGCCAAATACGTCTGGGAACATGAATCTCCCTGCTATTTCAATATTCTCGTCGAACGCCGCAACCGACCAGAATTGTTTTTGAAGAGCATTCGCCGACAATTAATTGACCGCTATCAATTGCCAAATTCCGAAGACGCCGATTTACCGACTTTACTGGCAAAGGTGGCGGGGAAACTCACTGCGGGCGATCGTTTGGTAATTGCAGTTGATGCACTGGATGAAGTCGAACAAGAACCGGGAGGAAATCTTTTACATTTACCGAAAAATCTGCCCAATAACGTATATTTTCTGGTGACTAGGCGACCCTATAGCCTCGATAAAAAGCGGTTGTTAGTAGATGTTCCCGAAAAAGAGTTAGATTTAAGAGACAGCAAGTATGTTAATTTCAATCAGGATGATATCAAAGAATATATTCGCTTTGTTATCAATACCGATTCTGATCGTAAAAATGGACTGACAAACTGGATTCAGACCCGCAACATTCCCGATACAACTTTTGTCGAACAAGTGGCAAACAAGAGCGAAAACAACTTTATGTATTTGCGGTATGTTTTGCCAGCAATTGCTAATGGGTATTACAATGACTTGGATTTAAAGCAATTGCCCGACGGGCTGCAAGAGTATTATCAAAGCCATTGGGTAAAGATGGAGATGGAAGCTAAGCCTGGGCAATTACTGGAGATGGTATTGTATATTTTGCTAGAGATTGCCACGCCGATTTCCTGCGAGATGATTGCTGGAATTGCCGAGGTAGATGAATGCAGCGTGGGAAAGGTTTTAGATAAGTGGGTTGAGTATTTGAAAAAGCAGAATGTAGGCAAAGAAATCTGCTATACCATCTATCATGCTAGTTTCCTTGACTTTCTGAAATCCAAACGGGAGATGGATTCAAAGCGGAAAATGTTTCAGGAAGTAAATCAACGGATAGTTGACTATTTAGAAAAGGGGATAGCGTGAGATGGAAGATTTTGCTGACAAGTTATCTGCTAAACCACTTTCCTTTCAACGTGCTTATCTGGGCAGCTTACTGCCAAATCATGTCAAGTCAGGTCAGCTAGAAAAATATTATCAAAAACTAACTGATTTTAACTTTATGATGGCAAAGATTCAGCATTCTGAGTTTGGGGTGCAGGCACTGATTGATGATTTCGATTTGGTTGACAATTCAGAAGCATTAAGTCACCCAGAGTACAATCCAGAAAAAGTGAAAGCGATTAATTTGATTCGATCGGTCTTGTGGATGTCAGCAGATATTTTAGATCGAGATAAGAGGCAACTAGCAAGTCAATTATTAGGGCGCTTGTTGTACTTTAAAATACTAGAAATTCAGGTAATGCTGGAGGTAGCCAAAAAATGGAAAGCAGCACCCTGGTTGCGTCCTTTGACACCCTGTTTAACTCCCCCTGGCAGGGGACTGCTACGCACTCTTATCGGTCACAGCGACTCGGTAAATGCAGTAGCCGTCACTGCTGATGGCAAGCGGGTAATCTCTGCCTCAAAGGACAACACCCTCAAAGTCTGGGATTTAACCACTGGAAAAGAAGAATTTACTCTGACTGGTCACAGCAACTCAGTATGTGCAGTCGCCGTCACTGCTGATGGCAAGCTGGCAATTTCTGGTTCAGATGACTACACCCTTAAAGTCTGGGATTTAATAACTACAAAAGAAGTGTTGACTCTCACCGGTCATAAAAGCTGGGTCACAGCAATAGCCGTCACTACTGATGGGAAACGGGCAATTTCTGGCTCTTTGGACAACCCCCTCAAAGTCTGGGATTTAATAACTGGAAAGGAAGAATTTACCCTCACTGGTCACAGCAATTCGGTAAATGCAGTTGCTGTCACTGCTGATGGCAAACGGGCGATTTCTGGTTCATCAGATAACACCCTCAAAGTCTGGAATTTAACAACTCGAAAGCAAGAGTTTAGTCTTGAAGGTCACAGCAACTCAGTAAATGCAGTAGCTGTCACTGCTGATGGCAAGCGGGCAATTTCTGCTTCTTTTGACGGTACTCTCAAAGTCTGGAACTTAACCACTGGAAAGGAATTGTTCACTCTCACCGGTCACAGAGCTTTGGTAAAAGCAGCAGCCATAAGTGCCGATGGCAAGCGGGCGATTTCTGGTTCAAGAGACAACACCCTCAAAGTTTGGGATTTGTCAATTGGAAAGGAACTGTTTACTCTCACCGGTCATAGCAACTCGGTAAATTCAGTAGCCATCACTGCTGATAGCCAGCGGGCGATTTCTGGTTCCTGGGACAATACTATCAAAGTCTGGAATTTAACAACAGGAAAGGAAGAGTTTACTTCTGAAGGTCACAGCAATTCGGTAAATGCAGTTGCTATCACTGCTGATGGCAAGCTGGCAATTTCTGGTTCATCGGACAACACTATCACAGTCTGGAGTTCAACAACAGGAGATGAACTTTTTGCTCTCACTGGTCACAGTAAATCGGTAAATGCAGTTGCTGTCACTGCTGATGGTAGGCGGGCGATTTCTGGTTCCTGGGACAAGACCATCAAAGTCTGGGATTTAATAACCAGAGACGAACTGTTTACTCTCACTGGTCATAGCGACTGGGTAAAAGCAGTAGCCATAAATGCTGATGGCAAGCAGGCAGTTTCCGGTTCTTTGGACAAAACCCTCAAAGTCTGGGATTTGTCAATTGGAAAGGAACTGTTTACTCTCACTGGTCATAGCGACTGGGTAAAAGCAATAGCCGTCACTGCTGATGGCAAGCGGGCGATTTCTTGTTCATCAGACAAAACACTCAAAGTCTGGGATTTAACAACTCGAAAAGAAGAGTTTACTCTTGAAGGTCATAGTTACTCATTAACGGTAAATTCAGTTGCTGTCACCGCTGATGGGAAGCGAGCAATTTCTGGTTCAAAAAACAAAACCCTCAAAGTCTGGGATTTAACAACTCGAAAGAAAGAGTTTATTCTCACTGGTCACAGCGACTCAGTAAAAGCAGTAGCCATCACTCCCGATGGGAAGAGGGCGATTTCTGGTTCAAGAGACAACACAATCAAAGTCTGGGATTTAGCCACTGGAAATGTCATTGCCAGTTTCACGGGTGAAAGTTCGATCGCCTGTTGCGCGATCGCCCCCGATGGAGTCACAATTGTGGCAGGCGACGAATCCGGCCGCGTATATTTCCTGCGACTAGAAGGGATGGAGGCGCTAACATGAATTCCTCACCTCTGGCAACTCCCATCTCTACCGCTGCTTACCCAAAGGAATTTGCTGACAAGTTAGCTGCCAAACCACTTTCCTTTCAACGTGCTTATCTGGGCAGCTTACTACCAAATCATGTTAAGTCAGGAAGTTTAGAAAAATATTATCAAAAACTGACAGATTTTAACTTCCTGATGGCAAAGATTCAGCATCCTGAGTTTGGGGTGCAGGCCCTGCTTGATGATTTCAATTTGGTTGACGATTCAGAAGCAGTAACTCACCCAGAGTACAACCCAGAAAAAGCGAAAGCCCTGGACTTGATTCAAGTGGCACTGTGGATGTCAGCCGATATTTTGGATCGAGATCAGACAAAACTGGCGGAACAATTGTTAGGGCGCTTACTATGCTTTGAAGTGCCTCAGATTCAGGCAATGCTGAAGGTAGCAAAGCAGTGGAAAGCAATACCTTGGTTGCGTCCTTTGACAGCCTGTTTAACTCCGCCTCGCAGAGGATTGCTACGCACCCTCGAAGGTCACAGCAACTCAGTCAATGCAGTCGCCGTCACTACTGATGGCAAGCGGGCGATTTCTGGTTCGTGGGACAACACCCTCAAAGTTTGGGATTTAACAACTGGAAAGGAAGAATTTACTCTCAAAGGTCACAGAAACTCAGTCAATGCAGTCGCCGTCACTGCTGATGGCAAGCGGGTGATTTCTGCTTCAAGAGACAACACCCTTAAAGTCTGGGATTTGTCGAGTGGAAAGGAACAGTTTAGTCTCAAAGGTCACAGCAACTCAGTCAATGCAGTCGCCATCACTGCTGATGGCAAGCGGGCTATTTCTGCTTCAAGTGACAACACCCTCAAAGTCTGGGATTTAACAACTCGAAAGGAACTGTTTACTCTCGAAGGTCACAGCAACTCAGTCAATGCAGTCGCCATCACTGCTGATGGCAAGCGGGCTATTTCTGGTTCTTTAGACAACACCCTCAAAGTCTGGGATTTAACAACTCGAAAGGAACTGTTTACTCTCGAAGGTCATAGCAACTCAGTCAATGCAGTCGCCATCACTGCTGATGGCAAGCGGGCTATTTCTGCTTCAAGTGACAACACCCTCACAGTGTGGGATTTGTCGAGTGGAAAGGAACACTTTACTATCAAAGCTCACACAAACTCAGTCAACGCAGTCGCCGTCACTGCTGATGGGAAGCGGGCGATTTCTGCTTCAAGTGACAACACCCTCACAGTGTGGGATTTAACAACTCGAAAGGAACTGTTTACTCTCGAAGGTCACAGAAACTCATTAAATGCAGTTACTGTTACTGCTGATGGCAAGCGGGCAATTTCTGCTTCAAGTGACAACACCCTCAAAGTCTGGGATTTAACTACTGAAAAGGAACAGTTTACTCTCGAAGGTCACAGCAACTCTGTATTTGCGGTAGCCGTCACTGCTGATGGCAAGCGGGCAATTTCTGGTTCGTGGGACAACACCCTCAAAGTCTGGGATTTGTCGACTGGAAAGGAACAGTTTACTCTCAAAGGTCACACAAACTCAGTCAATGCAGTCGCCATCGCTGCTGATGGCAAGCGGTCAATTTCTGGTTCTTTGGACAACACCCTTAAAGTCTGGGATTTAACCACTGGAAAGGAACTGTTTACTCTCAATCACAGCAACTCAGTCAATGGAGTCGCCATCACTGCTGATGGCAAGCGGGCAATTTCTGCTTCAAGTGACAACACCCTCAAAGTCTGGGATTTAACCACTGGAAAAGAACTGTTTACTCTCAAAGGTCACAGCTACTCAGTAAATGCAGTAGATGTCACTGCTGATGGCAAGCGGGCAATTTCTGGTTCGTGGGACAACACCCTCAAGGTCTGGGATTTAACCACTGGAAAGGCAGAGTTTACTCTCAAAGGTCACAGCTACTTGGTAAATTCAGTTGCTGTCACTGCTGATGGCAAGCGGGCGATTTCTGGTTCAGATGATAAAATCTTCAAAGTCTGGGATTTAACAACTAGAAAGGCAGAATTTACTCTCAAAGGTCACAGCGAATTGGTAAATGCAGTAGCCGTTACTGCTGATGGTAAACGGGCGATTTCCGGTGGCTCTGACAATACCCTCAAAGTCTGGGATTTGTCGAGTGGAAATATCATTGCCAGTTTTACAGGTGAAAGTTCGATCGCCTCATGTGCTGTTGCCGCCGATGGAGTAACGATTGTGGCAGGAGATCGATCTGGCCGCGTACATTTCCTGCGGCTAGAAGGGATGGAGGAACTAACATGAATTACTCACCTCTCTCAACTCCCATCTCTACCGCCGCTTACCCACCAGAATTTCAGCAACTCCTGCGAGAAAAAACCGAGAATTTTGCAGGGCGCAACTTTGTTTTTTCTGCCATTTCCAACTTCTTAAACTCCCACAGCCGTGGTTATTTCACAATAGTCGGCACTCCCGGCTGTGGCAAAAGTTCCATCCTCGCTCAATATGTCACCGCCCATCCTCGCAGTATCTATTACAACGCTGGAATTGAGGGCAAAAATCGAGCTGAAGATTTTCTCGCTTCTGTCTGCACTCAACTGATTGACAAATATCTGGCCGCTCATGGGGAAACATCCGAAATTGTCAAGCTAAAATCTCAAATTCAAAATCTCGAATCCGATGATGGGAATTGGTTTCTGTCTTTGTTGCTTCAGAAAATTAGCGATAAATTAACCGATCGCCAAAAGTTGATCATAGTCATTGATACTGTAGATGCGATCGCCCTTACCAGTCAACCTCCCAGCACAAATCTGTTCTATCTGCCGAGATATTTGTGCGATCGTACTTATTTTATCCTCGCCCGTCGCCCGTTTTTGCGAGAAAAATCCGGTTTGTTAATTGAAGCGCCCTCTCAAACCCTCGATTTAAGAGATTATCCCGCCCAAAATCGCCAGGATGCCCTAAACTACATTCAGCAATACCTGTCAACCGCACCGGAATTCTGCCAACAACTCGCAACTCTGGGCGAAAACAATTTCATGTATCTCAGTCAGATATTACCCGCCATTACCGAGAATTCACAACCCGATGCTAATCTGGAAGAATCCTCACTTTTGTCTGAACTTCCATCTGGTTTAACAGCGTATTATCAAAGCCACTGGCTGCGGATGAAAGGTGATGGTTTATCGGCAGTTGAGTTGTCGGTGCTGAATGTTTTGGTAGAATCAACCGCAGGTTTGTCTGTAAGTGCGATATCCGAAATAATTGATCAGGATGAATACGATGTTGAAAAAGCATTAGATAGTTGGATTGAATTCTTAAATAAGCAAAAAATTGGAGGCGAAATTTGCTATAGTTTGTATCATGATAGTTTCCGCGATTGGCTAGGAAGACAATCTATTTTATAAGGGCGATCGTACCTAGATTTTCGCTGTGCCAGCCTATTGTCTTCCTTCTCCAGTCTTCCCGATCCCCCCTAACCCCCCTTAATAAGGGGGGGACAAGAGTAGTCAAAGTCCCAAGCGGAAAAAGAGGAGGACTGGAATACTCAAAGTCCCCCTTCTTAAGGGGATTTAGCGGGAGCGAAACTCAACTAGATGAGCAGAAGACTGGAACACTCAAAGTCCCCCTTCTTAAGGGGGATTTAGGGGGATCTAGACTCGACTATAAACGAGAGCTTCAAAGGTTTTTAGGCTTAAGTTAACACTAATGAACACTGCCACATCCTCACCATAAACCCAATTTTTAAGCAACAATACAACCATGAAACGAGCAGTATTTCTAGACAGAGATGGCGTCCTCAACATCGAAGCCGGCTACATCCACAAAGTAGAAGACTTGCATTTAATCCCCGGAGTCGCCCAAGCTGTACGCAAATTAAATGACAAACAAATATTTTGCTGTCTAGTTTCTAACCAATCTGGGCCGGCGAGGGATTATTATCCGATTAGCCACGTAGAAGCGCTGCACGAACGTTTGTGCAAACTATTAGAAAATGAAGCGGGAGCCAAGTTAGATGCTCTTTATTACTGCCCTTATTTAAGCGAAGCAGAAGGCGGAACTAACCCACAATTTGCACGCTATACAACTTGGCGCAAACCGAATACGGGGATGTTCGTAGCTGCGGCTTGGGAACACGATTTAGATTTGCGAAATAGTTTTATGGTGGGGGATAAAGCGACTGATGTTGATATGGCTCACAATGCCGGCTGTACTGGTATTTTGGTGCAGACTGGTTACGGGGAAAGCGTGTTGAGCGGGAAATACCAGCACCATACTAAACCGGATTTTGTTGCAGCAAATTTAGCGGCGGCGGTTGAGTGGATTTTGCCAAATTTTGATTAGTCTTTGTACGGGTATTTAAGTTTTTGACAATTGAGTTTTAGAGGAAAGGGCTACGTAAGGAAGCACGACTGTAAAGGTTGTACCAATGCCGATTTTGCTTTCGCAGCCGATCGCACCTCCTTGCAATTCTACAGCTTTTTTAACAATCGTCAATCCCAAACCGTTACCTTTAATCTTCCCAGTATTCTTGCAGCGGTAGAACATTTCAAATATTTTCCCTACTTCCATTTCAGGGATGCCCATACCTTCGTCTCGGATGCGGATAATTAGCGAGGGAGAGTTACTATTTGTAAATTGGGAATTGCCAAACAAACAGTGAGGAGACAAGCAGAAAATAGCTGCTTTGTCTCCCTCGCCTGCTTGGCGACACTCCAATTCCAAGCTGACTTCGCCACCGGTTGGGGAATATTTGATAGCGTTGACGATTAAGTTAGTAATAATTCCTTGCAGCAATTGTTGATCTAATATCGCGCTGGTAACGTTTGACGGGATTAATGTTAATTTGTGCTTGGTTTCATTTCCTAACTGCAATTGATCGAGCAAGTCTTGACAAAATTCGACTAAATTTATCGGTAATGGATGGCATTTGAGTTTGCCTGATTCTGCTCGCCCCATGAACAGCATATCGTCGATTAGCTTGTTCATTTTTTGGGTGGCTGAGTGCACTAGCCGCAGGGTTCTGACTTGGGATTCGTCACTGCTGCGAGTTCGATCGAGCTCCAGGAGCTCCGCAGAGATTAAAATCGCGTTGAGGGGGTTCCGCAATTCGTGAGCAGCCATTGAAATATACTGGTTTTGGCGGTGCGATTTTTCTTCCACCGACTCTTTGGCTGCTTCCGAAGCTTTGAGAGCTTCTCGCATTTTGGTTTCGATTTCGTGTCTGTGCAGGGCAATCTCGATCGCCACCCGCAAATCATTTTGTTGAAATGGTTTTATAATGTAACCGAATGGGTTTGTAAGTTTCGCTCTTTCCAGCGTTTTGTCGTCGGCATAAGCTGTTAAAAATACTGTCGGTACATCAACTCTAGTTCTGATTTTTTCCGCTGCGGTTACGCCGTCCATCTCACCTTTAAGCACGATATCCATCAGCACTAAGTCTGGCCGATTTTCTGCCACTTTTTCCAGGGCTTCTTCGCCAGAAGCAACTGTCGCTGTTACGGCATAACCCAGTTTTTTTAATCGGCCTGCTATGTCCTCGGCCACAATTATTTCATCTTCTACAACCAAAATTTTTATAGGGTTCATATTCTTTTATTAAATGCGCCGCCGATAATTCAACTCAAGGAAAGTAATATGGTAACAAGTTCCGCACTGACTGTCAATAACTAGATTTCCATCTAATTGGTGAGTCAACATCCGCACTAATCGCACTCCTAATGTTTCGGCGTTTTCTACGTCGAAACCCGCAGGAAATCCGCTGCCGTTGTCTTGAATAGTTAGGTGGAATTGCTGGAAGTTTACTTCACGAAAATTAATATTTATTTCCCCGGCTAAACTTTGGGTAAAGGCATATTTTAAGGAATTAGAAACCAGTTCGTTGATAATTAAACCGCAAGGAATTGCAGTTTCTATGTTTAAATAAATGGGATCGACGTTGAGATTGAATTGGATGGAACTGTTGCAGCAACCAAAAGATTGATACAAATTAGCAACCAAGTTTTCGACATACACTGGGAGATCGATCCGATCGAGATTTTCGGACTGATACAGTTGCTCGTGAATCAAAGCCATTGAATGAATGCGAGTCTGGCTTTCTTCAAATAAAGCTAGCGTCGGTTCGTCTTCAATGTATTGAGCTTGAAGTTGCAGCAGGCTGGAAACTACCTGCATATTATTTTTGACTCGGTGGTGAATTTCTTTGAGCAATACTTCTTTTTCGCGGAGTGCTGCTTGGATGCGGGTCTCAGTAAATTTACGATCGCTGATGTCTTCACAAATGCCCGCGATCCGGTAAACTTTGCCCGATTCATCGTAAATGGGAAAAGCTCGATCGCACAACCAGCGAATTGTACCATCTGGCCGAAAAATCCGATATTCGGTACTCGTAGACTCGCCCTGTAACACTCGCCACGTTGACTCTTCCAACAAACCTTTATCTTCTGGATGCACGAATTCCATACACTTTAAGGGTTCGGCATACAATTCTTCACGAGTCCGTCCCCAGATTTGTTCGTAAGCTGGACTAATATACAATAAATCGGTTAATTCAGCAGAAAGTAGCCAGAAAGAATCTTGGATATTTTCTGCTAGCTGGCGAAAGCGTTCTTCACTTTCGCGGATCGCCTTTTCTGCCTGTTTGCGCGCGCTGATATCTTCTGCAATGCCAACGATGCGGTAAACTTCACCAGCTTCATTTTTAATCGGAAAAGCCCGATCGCGAATCCAGCGAATTTCGCCATCCGGCCTGACAATTCGATATTCGATATCGTCTTCAGAGACAATTTGTTTAGTGAAAGTATCCATAACGCGAACGCGGTCTTCAGGATGGAGAGACTCGGCAAAAAAGCGTCCATAAGCATACAAATCAGCGCAGCTTCTGCCCCAAATTTTTTCGTAACCGGGACTGATATAAACAATTTCCTGGGGTTGAACATTTACCATCCAAAACACGCTTTCAATGTTTTCTGCTAACTGTCGGAACCTTTCTTCGCTTTCTTTCAGGGCTGCTTCTGTTTTTTTGCGATCGCTAACATCACGCTGCACACCAAAATGCCCCAGGATTCTGCCATGACTGTCATAATTGCAAATATAATCTGCTTCAACCCAGATTTTAGTGCCGTCAAATTTGCGCTTTTCACTTTGTAAATGAATTCTCCCAGCCTCAAACAATTGCTTAATTATTTCTCTTCCCCGAGTCGGATTGTGGGTAAAAAAATAGTTAAGTGGACAGCCGATAAACTCTTCTCTTGTAGCCCCGTATTGATCCAGCAAAGCATCATTAGTCTTCGTTACTCGTTCGTTAGCAAATACATAATCCAAGACTTTTTCCTTGTCAACGGTATCGTCCCACTGCACGGGTTCGTCCAGCATCATAAATAAAAAGCCATTTAAAGATTGTGAAAAAAACAATTCTAATTGTTGCTGGCTTTCCCGCAGGGCTTCTTGGGCGCGCCAGTGTTCGATCATTTCTTCGCGCAATTGTTGGTTAGCTATTCTTAAATCTTCCGTGCGCTTGTGATATTTAATTTTTAGCCCATTTTTTGTTTCTTGCAGCGCTATTTCTGTCTGTTTTTTTTCGGTAATATCTTGAGCAACTACCATACCGGCAAAAATTTCGTCCCGGTCATTTTTAACTGGAGTAAGTGTTATTGAATAGATGCGATCGCGGTATTTATATTCAAAAATATTCTCCGCTCCTGCCAATACCGCGCGATATTTAGTCTCAAAGAATTGCAAATCTTCTGGTGGGGTTACTTCCCGCAGTGTTTTGCCTTCCAACTGTTTTTTAGAAAGTCCAGCTACTGACAAACTTTGACCGTCAACTAGAGTATACCGCAAATCGCGATCGAACAAAAACACCCAACCATTCGGATAATGTCCGATCAGAGTTCGGTACATTTCGTGGCTTTTTTCCAGAGATGCGATTAACTGAAGGCGATCGTCGTCTGCGGGTTCAAATTCGGTTGCGGAAGCCGAAAATCCGGCATTCTCGACTGCTTGGAGTTGTGCTTCTAATTTCTGGCACAATTCTCTCTGCTGTTGCAAATGTTCTTCGAGTTGCAGAATTTTTGCTTTTTGTTCTGCTACTAATGCTTCGCAAGTTTCGAGAGGTCGATCGATCTCTGTCGGATCAATACACATAATGGCTGATATTTTGCAGTTATGGACTTGAGCTTTTTCAATCTAATACTAACAAAGCTCAAGCCTTCACTGCCAACTTATATCACTTTTCTGGTAAAGTACATAGCCTTTGTCGGGACACGGCAATGCTGGATTTGATATTAGATCGTTTCCGGTTGCATCGCTATTGTTCAAACTGTCAACAGTCAACTGTCAACAGTCATTTAGGAACGGCCGCCGTCAAGACTTCATGGCTATCAACTGTCACCAAAACATCATCTTCAATCCTGACGCCAATACCGCGCCATTTTTCAGGAACCTCGGGCTGTCCTTCAACGGGTTTAATATGAGGAGAAATATAAATCCCCGGTTCCACAGTCAGCACTTGTCCCGCCTGCAAAACTTGCGGATTGTCGCCGTACTGATAAACGCCGACATCGTGCACGTCCAATCCCAGCCAGTGTCCGGTGCGATGCATATAAAATGGCTTGTATTTCTCCTCTTTAATTATCTCTTCAATGTCGCCGACCAAAAGTTTTAAATCCATTAAACCTTCGACTAAAACGCGCACTGCTGTTTCGTGAATTTTGCTGTAAGGATTTCCCGGATATACTTGAGTAATTGCCTGCAATTGTGCTTTCAAAACTAAGTCGTAAATAGTCTGCTGTTCGGCTGTGAATTTGCCGCTGACGGGAAAAGTGCGAGTAATATCGGCGTTGTAGTAGCCGCAAGCACAACCGGCATCGATTAGCAGCAAATCGTTTTCCTGCATCTGGCGGTTGTTTTCGATGTAGTGGAGGACGCAGGAATTGCCACCGGATGCCACAATCGAAGGATAAGCGGGAGTAGCGCCGTTCGTGCCAAAAATATGTTCGATTTCTGCTTGAATTTCGTACTCATATCGACCCGGTTTGGCGAATTCTCGGGCGCGGTTGTGCGCTGCAACTGAGATATTAGCGGCTTGGCGCATTAAGGCTAATTCTGTTTCGCTTTTAATCAGCCGCATCGGGTGCAAAATGATGTTAGAATCTTCGATAGCAGTCGGGCCTGTACCGCGTTTCGGGTAGGTTTTCATCAAGCCTTGCCAGTGATTGAGAACTGTTTGATTGAAAGTTCGATCGCGCCCGAAGTGATAGTATATGCGATCGGCTTTTTCTAAATATTTCGGCAGTTTTTGGGCAAGTTCGGCGAGGGGGAAAGCTTCATCCGCGCCGTACAATTCCTTAGCGCCTTCTACTCCGGCGCGATAACCGTGCCAAGTTTCTTTTTCCAAGTCTTTTGGCTGCACAAACAGGATAAATTTGTGTTCTTCGTGATGCGGCGCGAGCACTGCTACCGCCTCCGCTTCCTTGAAACCTGTTAAGTAGAAAAAATCGCTATCTTGTCGGTATGCGTATTCTACATCGTTGTGCATGACGGCTGCGGGCGCGCTGCGAAATATCGCCGTCCCGCTGCCAATTTTTGCCATTAACTGTTCGCGTCTTTGCCGGTATTCGCTGGGGTTTGTCATTGGTTGGTTTGGGCTAGAAGTTGTGATTTCCCAAGGTACGCACTGCGCACCTACAGTCCGATCGCTATTATTTTATGCTTATTCGATCGCCAATTTGCAAGTATAGTCAACCAACCGAGACAAAGAGGAGTTGCTGCGATCGACTAAAGTCCATCTGGGATCGAAATTCGACCAATTTTCGCCATCTTCGCTAATTCTGACCGTTCTAAACTCTCTCTGGCGACAGTTAATTTCCATCTGCGCCAGCATTTTCTCGTTACTAAACTGCTGAGTTCCTATGATCGTTCTGACGGGATAAGATGGAGCTCCGGGAATATCTGATTTAGTTGATTCAACGCTGCTGGGATCGATGCAAATATCTACAAAACATCTTAATTTCTCGGCGCGGGCGCTCAAAGTATTGACGGAAATAAACGTTGAAATTACTATTAAACAAATCGATGAATTCTTAATCATATAGTTTTTTTTGACTCGGCAGTTGAAACCGCTGCTACACAGACAAAACCCGCCGGCGCGGGTTGAATTTCTTCAGTTTCTTTTGACTCGGCGGTTAAAACCGCTGCTACACAGACAAAACCCGCCGGCGCGGGTTGAATTTCTTCAGTCCGCGCACCATCCGGACTTTGTTTGTTTAACAGCGAATTCTATTCGCCCTGAATATGCTGTTTAAAGCTGAGGAACGTATTGTTCTTTTTCAGGAACAAAAGTGTATTCAGAGACGATCAGCCGCAACTCTTCGCCGTCGATGGTTTCTTTTTCGATCAGCAAATCGACTAAGCGATCGATCACGGTGCGGTTGTCGCGAATAATTTGGCGCGCTTCGTCGTAGCAGCGATCGACAATCGATCGAACTTGTCCGTCAATGCGCGAGGCAATTTCTTCGGAATATTCCGATCGCGCCGTGTAGTCGCGGCCGAGGAAAATTTCGCTTTGTTGAGCTTCCAGGGCGATCGGGCCCAAGGTAGACATCCCGTAACGAGTCACCATTTGGCGCGCCATACCGCTGACTTGCTGCAAGTCGTTGCCGGCACCGGTGGTTACTTCAGCATCGCCGAAAACCACTTCTTCGGCTGCGCGGCCGCCCAAAGCACCGCTAATCCGGGCTAGGATTTGCGATCGAGAAATCAAACCTTGGTCTTCGCTAGGCATAAACCAAGTCAAGCCGCGGGCTTGTCCGCGAGGAACTAAGGTAACTTTTTGCACGGGATCGTGGGCTTGAATTACAGTACCGACGATCGCGTGGCCGATTTCATGGTAAGCGATCAAGCGCTTGCTCTTGCTGTCCACCAACGGAGTGCCTTCCATACCTGCGACAACCCGATCGACTGCATCGTCAATTTCGAGCATCGTAATCGCTTCTTTGCGACGTCTTGCTGTCAAAATGGCAGCTTCGTTGAGCAAGTTGGCCAAGTCAGCACCGGTAAAGCCAGGAGTGCGACGGGCGATCGCATCCAAAGAAATATCAGCACCCAGTTTTTTGTTGCGCGCGTGAACGTCCAGAATCTCCAATCTGCCCTTGATATCCGGCGTATCTACGCTTACTTGGCGGTCAAAACGTCCCGGACGCAGCAGCGCCGAGTCGAGCACGTCAGGGCGGTTTGTAGCAGCAATGATGATAATCCCAGTATTGCCTTCAAAACCGTCCATTTCAGTCAGCAACTGGTTCAGGGTTTGTTCCCGTTCGTCGTTACCGCCGCCGATACCGGCGCCGCGCTGGCGGCCCACTGCATCGATTTCATCGATAAAGATGATGCAAGGAGCATTTTCCTTCGCTTTCTTGAACAAGTCGCGGACGCGGGAAGCGCCGACACCGACAAACATTTCGACAAATTCCGAACCGGAGATGCTGAAGAAAGGCACGCCGGATTCGCCTGCGATCGCTTTTGCCAACAAAGTTTTGCCGGTTCCGGGAGGGCCAACTAGCAATACGCCTTTGGGAATTTTGGCTCCGATCGCCGTGAAGCGTTCCGGTTTTTTGAGGAATGTCACGACTTCTTCAAGTTCTTCTTTGGCTTCTTCAACGCCTGCTACATCATCAAACAGTACGCCGGTTTTCGCTTCCATTTGAAAGCGAGCTTTGGACTTGCCAAAATTCATGGCTTGGCCCGGGCCGCCGGGAACGTTGCCGCCGCCGCGCCGGAACAGGAAAAACAGCCCTCCTACTAACAAGAGGGGAAATACTAGATTGCCTAAAACTCCCCAGACAGCGCCGTCGTTGCGCAGCGGGTGCGTGTCGAAGCTGATTTTCGAGTCTCTGAGTCTCGAAATTAGTTCCGGGGCATTGGAGGGTAAATCCACTCGCCACCGCTGTTCGTGATTGTCCAGTTCCGGATCGACTGCTAGGATAATTGCCGTCCGGCCGCCGTCGTAAAGGTCAACGCTGGTAACTCGATCGGCGTTTAAGTAATCTAAGAATCGACCGTAGCTCAGGCGGGTGCTAGCGGTGTTCTTGCTCGTTTCGGCGGGGGTTGGCGCAAAGGCTCCCTGCCACAAGAAAAAGCCGATGACTAAGGCGGGTAAAGTCCAAAGTAGTATAGTTCGCCAAGAAATTTTCATAAATGCGGGTGCCTTGAATTGGGGACAGATCGGTAAAGTAGCGGTGTCGGAAGAGTTAGATAAAAGTTTACACTCAGAATCTTAACTAAATTTAACTTAACAATGCACTCTCAGGCAACAGGGTACCGATGTGCCGATCGAGAATACGTAGCAGGAGAAAGAAGAAAGAATGAATAAGGCAGAAGGGTTTCAGGGATCGATCGCGACATAAACGTCTGGCGCGGTTTGCGATCGACTAACCGCAGGTCGATCGGCCCAGAGCCCCCATGCAGGCCGCTCTTGTCGCCTCTACCATCAAAAATCTCAAATTTCTCATCAAAAATCTCAAATACAAAATATAAAATCCGCAGCCCTCTAGGGTACAAACCCCCCATCCAGGCCGCTGTTGTCGCCTCTACAATCAAAAATCTCGAATCTCAAATATAAAATCGTTAAGGGCGATCGTCCCGAATATAATGTTTGGTGCTGATTTCAATACCGATCTAGGTAGAGTTAGAAGAATCGCCTCAAAACCCACTGTCTTTAAGCGCGGCAGTGTCAAGGGATAAGGCATGATAATGGTGAGGCTCAGTGAGGTAACACATTTCAATGACAACTAGACAGCTTGTTCCTAATTCGGCTATGCTGACGCAGCAGACTAAGATCGCTTCTCACAAATCGATTATTAGTGCTGATTTGGGTCGTACTGCAACCAAAGCTTGCGTGAGTCGCAACCCAAACAGCGTTGTTTTCATCCCTGCCAACGTGGCTGCTATGCCCGTGGAAAAGGTGCGGGGCGGCAGCTTTGAGTCGAAAGCAACAGACCCTCTGTTGGATATGTGGCTGGAGTACCAGGGCAAAGGGTACGCGATCGGCCAATTGGCTGCGGACTTTGGCGCTAATCTCGGCGGCGCAGACCAGTCGAAAGTAGTAGATGCTTTGGTTAAGGTTTTTTCCTGTGCTGGATATTTCCAGATGAAAGGCGAAGTGGCAGTTGTGCTGGGTTTGCCTTTTTATTCGCAGGATCAGTTTGAGAAGGAAAAGGAAGAGATTATCAGCCAACTGCGTTCTCCCCACGTTTTGATCTACCGGGGCGAGCGTTTGGAAATTGACATCCGCCACGTTTGGGTGATGCCGGAAGGATTCGGCAGCCTGATTTGGTGCGAGGCTCAAGATAACAAGGAGTTTTCGCCGGAATTACCAGAACTCTCAGTGGCTGTTGTCGATATCGGACACCAAACTACGGATTTGTTAATGGTCGATCGTTTCCGGTTCGCCCGGGCGGCTTCTAAGAGCGATTCCTTCGCCATGAACAAATTCTACGAACAAGTTGCCTCAAAAATTCCCGGGGCAGACCCTCAATCTCTGTCTTTGCTCGAAGCGGTGAACAAGCCGGAAGGCCAGCGTTTATACCGTCCGAGAGGAGCGACTAAGCCGACTAATTTAGATCCGATTATTAAGGATTTGCGGGAGGCTTTCGCTAACGAACTGTCCGAACGTTTGGTGCAGTGGCTGCCAGAACGGGTGACGGATGTGGTTCTGACTGGCGGTGGCGGGGAGTTTTTCTGGGAGGTGCTGCAACCCTTGCTTAAAGACGCCAATCTTAAGGCTCACTTGGCTCAGCCTTCTCGGAAAGCCAATGCTTTGGGACAGTTTATTTATGCTGAGGCTCAGCTAGCCACGATTAAGTAACGCATTAAGGCTTGAACCCTATGGCACTGTGGGCAAAAAATAAGGCGAATTTCTCGGTGGCGTTTACGGAAGATGCTGCGGATCAAACTTTGCTGGCAGCTATTGAAAAAGAGTTGGCTTTTACGAAGTATCAGACTTTCAGCAATCTCTGCAAGCAAGCTTTGTGGCAGTTTTTGTCTGTATCTGAGTCTGCTAGCTCTACAGATAGCTCTCAGCGGTTGGAACAGCGTATTGCTGA
>JANNOR010000146.1:0-15632 GCA_031399265.1 Cyanobacteria bacterium SOY_34_metabat_3
ATGAGGCGATGGCGCAGAATCGGATACGCGACGGCGGCGACATCGTCGGCGGACACGTGATGTTTGCCCTCGAGGATCGCGTGCGCTTTGGCGGCGAGAATCAGGTTCATGGAGGCACGTGGACCGGCGCCCCAGGTCAACCACTTCTTGACGAAATCCGCCGCGTCCGCCGTGCCAGGCCGCGAGATCCGCGTGATGCGCTTGGCGTACTGGAAAACGTGATCGGCAACGGGCACCCGCCGCACGATTTGCTGCAAGCGGAGAATGTCGTCACCGTGCAAAACCTTCGAAACCGTCTGCTGCACGTCGGAGGTGCCTTGCCGCATGATGAGTTCTTCTTCGGCATCGGTCTGGTAATCGACCTTGATCATGAAAATAAAGCGGTCGAGCTGCGCTTCGGGGAGCGGATGAAATATGAAATTCAGCAGATGTTGAGCCAAGAATCGGGGGCGATCGTCAATAATTCGTCAACGAATGGTTTATTTGGATTCCCAGGTTTATCTCCCTATGATGCTAGCAAACACGCGGTGATGGGTTTGACGCGATCGGCGGCTCTCGACTATGCCAAACAGGGGATTCGGATTAATGCCGTCAATCCTGGTTGGATCGCTACTGAGATGATCGATCGCTCATTTGAGCCACTGGGGATCACGATCGATAATTTTGCCACTAGGATTCCAATGGGTCGCATGGGTCAGGCAGCGGAAATTGCTCAAGCAGTGGTTTTTCTGTGTTCTGATGCGGCCAGCTACATCACGGGACAGCCTTTAGTTATCGATGGTGGCTCTACAGCAAGCTGATCCATCAACAACTAAAGTCTCGTCGCGATCGATTGGAGTCGCCACAGACAGCGCACAAACTTCGAGAGTATCAAACGATCGCACTTCTGATTCTGTCTTAAAAAAAGACTCTGCTTTCAACCATTTACCTGAGTTCATCAGTTTCATCTCTCACTTCATGGAGAAATCGCTATGACTGCAACTGTAAATTTAACGATCGCACTTCCCAAACCGCCAATCAAACAAGCCAAACTCTATATTAATGGACAATGGCGATCGGCATCTGATGGTAAAACTCGCCCAACCATTAGCCCGATTACGGAAACTGCGATCGCAGACATCCCCGAAGCATCCGAACAAGATGTCGAAGACGCAATCATTGCTGCCCGTTATGCCTTTGATGAGGGACCTTGGCCAAAAATGACGGGACACGAGCGGCAGAAAATTCTGACTCGTGTTTCCGAACTGAGCGAATACTATGCCAACGATCTCGCATTGTGCGAAACGCTCGACATGGGTAAGGCAATTTACTTTGCCAAGGCGATCGATGCCTACGCAGTAGCGGATTTGTTTCGCTACTATGCGGGGATGGCTCCAGAAATCGATGGTGTGACTCGTTTGGTTGCACCGCCGCCAGAATACACGCGAAAGCACGTGACGATCGTGCGGGAACCGTTAGGAGTTGTCGCTGCCATCACACCGTTTAACTTGCCATCGGTCTTGGCAGCAACCAAGATCGCGCCTGCCCTCGCTGCCGGGAATACCGTGATTCATAAGCCTGCAAGTAACACACCTCTGTCTGCGATTAAACTTGCAGAAATCTTTGAGGAAGCTGGATTGCCTGCTGGAGTCTACAATCTGGTTACAGGTTCAGGTGCTAAAGTTGGAGACCAATTGGTCAAACATCCGGCAATTAACAAAATCAGCTTTACAGGCTCAACTGAAGTAGGAATGAGCATCATTCGTAATAGTGCCGATACGCTGAAGAAAACCACAATGGAATTGGGCGGTAAATCGGCAAATATTGTGTTTGCCGATGCCGATTTTAAAAGCGCGATCGCTAACGCCTTCTTTGGTATTTTCTACAACCAGGGTGGGATTTGTACTGCCGGATCGAGGTTGTTGGTAGAGCGATCGATTCATGATGCGGTTGTCGATGGGCTGGTTAACTATGTGAGCCAAATAAAGCTGGGCAATCCTCTCGATCCAGAGGTGCTATTCGGGCCACTCGCCGATGCTAGACAACTGGAGAAAGTGATGCAGTACGTAAAGATTGGTCAGCAGGATGGCGCAACATTACGATATGGCGGTGAGCGATTCTATCCTGACGGTAGCAATGGCAAAGGATACTACTTCCAGCCCACAATTTTCACGAATGCCACCAATGAGATGCGAATTGCTCAAGAAGAGATCTTTGGCCCGGTACTCACCGTAATTCCGTTCGACACCGAGGCAGAAGCGATCCGCATTGCGAACGACACAAACTTCGGACTCGCCTCTGGGGTTCACACTCGCGACATTAAAAAAGCCATGCGAGTGGCGAGTGCAATGCAAGCTGGAACGTGCTGGATTAACTGCTACAACATTTTCGATGCTTCTGTGCCGTTTGGAGGCTACAAATCATCTGGTTTTGGGCGCGAGAATGGCAAAGAGGTGATGGAGGATTACACCCACACCAAAGCAATTTGGATCGATCTGAGTTAACTTCTTGGACGAAAAGAGTCATGGCGATCGTTTCAGCGACTCGGTAATCGGCCATCGAACCAGAGGAGGAGCAACCTGATGAAACGTAGAGTCAGCTTGATTTTCAACCCAGTTGCCGGACAAGGTAATCCTGATGTAGACCTAGAGGCGATCTCATCTCTACTCGACTCCGAAATCGACCTCGATCAGATCGTCACCACGGCTGAATCCAAACCTGGAGATTTGGCAAAAGCGGCGATCGCTCGCGGTGCCGAGGCGATTATTGCGGCTGGGGGCGATGGTACCCTCTCCGCTGTGGCGGCGGCGTTGATGAATACCAATATCCCCCTGGGGATAATTTCGCGCGGTACTGCCAACGCCTTTGCCAATGCCCTCGATCTACCGACCACGATTCCTGAAGCTTGCGCGGCGATTTTGGCGGGCGATACCAAAGTTGTCGATATGGCTTGGTGTAATGGCTTGCCGATGGTGCTGCTGGCAGGCATTGGGTTTGAAGCTGAGACGGTAAATTTGGCCGATCGCGATGCCAAAAATCGGCTGGGGATGCTAGCCTACGTCTTCGCGGGCATCCAGCAACTGCATAACCTCCAGCAGTTTGAAGTCGAAATCGAGCTGGAGGATAAAATCATCACAGTTTCCGCCGCCGCGATTACCATTGCCAATGCGGCTCCAGCGACATCAATTTTGGCTCAAGGAGGTTCTCAAGTCGTCTTTGATGATGGAATGCTAGATCTGACGATCGTGGCACCCGCAACGCCCCTAATCGCGATCGAGATTGCTTTCGATTTGCTCAGTTCGACCATGCTGGGTGAGGCATCTGGGCGCGATGATGTCGGGTTCTTACGATCGAAGTGGTTCAAGGTAACGACAAATCCGCCGCAGCAGGTGGTGGTTGATGGGGAGGTAATTGGCACCACGCCTGTGGAGATCGAGTGTATTCCCAATGGTTTGACTGTGTATGCGCCCCAAATGGAGGGGGTGCAACCGTTAGAGAAGTTAGAGGGATTGCCGAATCTGAAGATCAAGATGAAGACTTAGGCTGGTGGGATGAGAACGAGCGGTTGTCCCGCTCCGATGTCTTCATAGTAAATATCGATATTGCCAGAGTTTTCTTTACCAACAGTTGATTTACCAAAAAATTGGGTTTAAAGCCCCGTCCTTTTAGGACGGATTTAATTCGAGTGTAAAGATAACTTGCCAATCTAGTTTATAGCCACAGTTGTCCGTAAATAGAATACAATACATCCATGATTGTACTTGAGTTTAAGTTAAAAGGCAAAGCACAGCAGTATCGGATCATCGACGAAATGATTCGCACAGCTCAGTTTGTCCGAAACAAAGCTCTCAGATACTGGAGCGACAATCAGGGAGTTAAATTATCCGACCTGTACAAACAATGCGCCGTTATGGCTCATGAGTTTGAATGGGCGGGCAAGCTTAACTCGATGGCACGTCAAGCTTCGGCTGAGCGTGCCATTTTTGCTATTCAACGTTTCTTCGCTAATTGTCAAGCTAGAAAGCCAGGGAAAAAGGGATATCCGCAATTCAAAAAGCACACTCGTTCCGTAGAATACAAAACATCAGGTTGGAAGCTTTCGACTGACAAAAGATGCTTGGCATTCACGGATGGTTTTGCTGCGGGAAGTTTTAAGTTGATTGGTAGTCGAGATTTGTATTTCTACGCACCTAGTGAAATCAAACGAGTTAGAGTAATTCGTCGCGCTGACGGTTACTATGCTCAGTTTTGTATTAATGTAGAACGAACAGAATCAGCAATTCCTACTGGCAGAGCTGTTGGCATAGACGTGGGATTAAACCATTTCTACACCGATAGTACAGGGGAAACGGTTCCCAATCCTCGGCATTTGCGTAAAAGTGAAAAAGCTTTAAAGCAATTGCAGAAACGAGCTTCTCGGAAAAAGAAAGGTTCGAGTAATCGCAAGAAAGCTATCAATAAGTTAGGCAGAAAACATTTGAAAGTTAGCAGGCAGCGTAAAGACTTCGCCATCAAAATGGCGTTGTGCGTAGTAAAATCTAACGATTTTGTAGCCTATGAAAACCTTCAAGTAAGAAACATGGTGAAAAACCATAAGCTTGCTAAATCGATTAGCGATGCCGCATGGTCACAGTTTGCCCAATGGTTGCAATATTTGGGAAAAGTGTACGGCAAGACAGTTGTTGCTGTAACACCTCAATACACTTCCCAAGACTGTTCAAGTTGTGGAAATCGTGTTGAAAAATCTCTGTCTGTTAGAACTCATGTTTGCCTGTGTGGCGAGGTGTTAGACCGCGACCACAATGCAGCTTTGAATATTCTGGCTAAGGGATTGCGGCAAGTAGGAATTAGCTTAAATACGGCGGGGCACGCCGGAATTAACGCTTGGGGACAGACCGACCTCTACTCGTTGGTGGCGACATCAATGGGCAAGTTGACTGGTTGATCCAAGAATCCCTGCGCCTTCAGGTCAGGGAGTGTCAAACCACTCAAGATCCACCAGTTAAGATGCAAGTTAATTTTTCGAGCGAAATAGTGGCTAGAAGTGGCATGAATACTCAAGAAGTAATTTGGCTTGACAGTCGATCGATTTGCGATCCTGAACAGATTAGATACGTTGATTTAGCCTTTATCCTTTGTGGGTCGAGTGTTAAGACGATCTATTCAAATTAAAGCTTAACTGGGGGATCTTGCGTAGTCAAATTTGAATGAGTCTTGCAAACTGAAGACATAGCGAAAAAACTGTTATTCCGGCAACCCTTGGATCGACCTGTGCCCATGATTGCTACGGCGGATATTGGTTACTCGAACAAGTGAAAACATCAAAGAGAATATATGTTAAAAACTCCACTCTGTTATCAGATTGGCATCGATTATCCCATCTTCTCCGCAGGGATGGGGCCAGCGGCAGGCCCAGAACTCACGGCGGCAGTATCTAATGCTGGCGGCTGTGGGGTGATGGGCGGACTGTTCCTGCCACCTCCCATCCTCCGACAGGCGATCCACAAGATCCGCAGCCTGACGGACAAACCATTTGGGGTGAACTTCGTGCTCACGCTTTTGCAGCCAGGGCAGATTGAAGTCTGCTTAGAAGAACAGGTACCGCTACTGGTTCTCTTTTGGGGAGATCCTAGTCCTTATGTCGCCGAAGCTCATCGCCACAAAACTCAGGTCTTCAGCCAGGTGGGTTCGGTCGCTGAAGCCATTGCCGCCAACAATGCGGGTGTCGATGCGATCGTCGTTCAAGGGATCGAAGCGGGAGGCCATGTCAAAAGTCGGATCTCGCTGTCAACCATTGTGCCAGCGGTCGTTGAAGCGGTTCCCAGCGTGCCTGTCATCGCCGCTGGAGGAATTGCCACGGGTCGAGGGGTGGTGTCAGCCCTCAGTCTGGGGGCACAAGGTGTATCGATGGGGACACGGTTTCTCTGTAGCACTGAAGCCGCAGTGACTCTTGCTTACAAGGAACGAGTCGTCAGCAGCACTGCCGAGGACACAGTATACACGACACTTTTTGATGTCGGCTGGCCGGATGCGCCACATCGAGTGCTACGCAATACAGCATTCACGGAATGGGAGCGCGCAGGCCACCCCGCCAGTGGTCAACGTCCGGGCGAGGGCATGATCGTCGGTACCGTTCCGATCGCTGGCACCCTGGTGGACGTGCCGAAATATGGGGCGATTATTCCTCTGACTGACTTCAAGGGTGATATGGAATCCGTCGCTCTGTACGCGGGTGAGTCATGCAGTCTAGTCCATGATATTAAGCCCGCCGCGCAAATTGTCCAGGATGTCGTGCGAGAAGCTGAAGCGACAATTGCGAAACTTTAGCTAAAGCAAGCTCAATACCCGCCATAAAACATATTTATGGCGGGTCTCATATCAGGTTAATCCCAAACCTACTAAAAAGTTTTGCAATATAACTAATCCATTTAAGGAGAATGATTTATGGAAACCATTTTGAAGAACATCGCCATTCCAGTAGGTGAGGGTCGATCGACCGAGCCGCTGCCAGGAGAAACAGTTTTCACAATAAGAGGTAACTATCATGATGCTTAAGAATAAGGTTGCTTTAGTGACTGGAGGAACATCGGGCATTGGTAGAGCAACTGCGATCGCGTTCGGTGCTGCTGGCGCAAAAGTGGTGTTCTCCGGGAGGCGTGAAGCAGAAGGCGAAGCAACTGCGGCGCTAATTCGCGATGCGGGAGCAGAATGCTTATTTGTGCGATCGGACGTATCCATTGACGCAGAGATTCAAGCCTTGGTGGAAAAAACGATCGCGACCTACGGCAGACTCGATTGTGCCTTTAACAACGCTGGGATCGAGTCTCCTATCAAACCGCTGCACGAACAATCCATTGAAGATTTTGACCAGGTGATGTCGATTAATGTGCGGGGGCTGTTCTTGTGCATGAAATATGAAATTCAGCAGATGTTGAGCCAAGCATCGGGGGCGATCGTCAATAATGCCTCAACGGTTGGTTTATTTGCGTTCCCAAGTTTATCTCCCTATGTTGCTAGCAAACACGCGGTGATGGGTTTGACGCGATCGGCGGCTCTCGACTATGCCAAACAGGGGATTCGGATTAATGCCGTCAATCCTGGTCCGCCGATCGCGACTGAGATGAACGATCGAATATTAGGGCAACTGGGGATCACGATCGATAACTTTGCCGCTACCGTTCCAATGGGTCGCATGGCTCAGGCAGCGGAAATTGCTCAAGCAGTGGTTTTTCTGTGTTCTGATGCTGCCAGCTACATCACGGGACAGCCTTTAGTGGTCGATGGTGGCGCTACAGCGAGCTGATCCATCAACAACTAAAGTCTCGTCGCGATCGATTGGAGTCGCCACAGACGGCGCGCCAGCTTCAAGAGTTTCAAACTAGAAAAAATTAGGATTTTTATGTCAACCAAAACTGCGATCGTCACTGGTGCATCCAGCGGCATAGGCTTGGGCATTGCCAAAGCCTTACTAGCTCAAGGCTATAGTGTTATTGCCAATGCCCGAAAGATATCCACATCTGGATTACTCGAAAGCTCCGATTGCTGCTTCTTGGTTGATGGGGATGTCGGCCTCAGAGCAACGGGTGCATCACTCACTGAGATGGCACTTCAGAAAACTGGGAGACTCGATCTGGTGGTCAATAATGCGGGTATTTTCATGCCTGGAAATTTTGACGAATATACCGAAGAGCAATATCGATCGACGATGACAACCAACGCCGATGGTTTTCTCTATGTTACTCAACCTGCCGTCAGACACATGAAAACTCAAGGACGCGGCCATGTGGTTACAATTACCGCCGCCTTCGTTGACCAGCCCATCGCTGGACTCAATGCGTTTGGTATGTACTTTAGTAAAGGCGCACTCAACGCCGCGACGACCAGCCTCGCGATCGAGTATGCCACTACAGGTATTCGGTTCAATGCGATCGCACCAGGCAGCATCGATACACCCATGAACCAACCAGCCAACCATGAATTCCTCAAGAATTTACATCCGATCGCGAGGCTCGGTAGGGTAGATGAGATCGTCGCAGCACTGTTATACCTGGACTCCGCCGAATTTGTCACGGGCGAAATTTTGCATGTTGATGGCGGCGCACATGCAGGCAAATGGTAACGAACCCATGACTTTACAACAACTTTTCGGCATCGAACTCCCGATTATCCAAGCCCCAATGGCAGGATCGCAAGGAAGTGCCCTCGCATTGGCCGTATCCAATGCGGGTGGGCTAGGTTCGCTGCCCTGTGCCGCACTTAGTCTGGAAGCCATGCGACATGAGCTAGCAGCCATTACAGCCCAAACCGATCGGCCTATTAATGTAAATTTCTTTTTAGCCGCGATCCTGTTGAGAAAAATATCTCATTTCTCGACCTCGTTGTTTCTAGTTGCTTGTATGGAATATAGATTTCAATCACACCTAAAGAACTAAGACATCAATTTAAAATAGGAGCCTTAATCATGTTGAAAGAATCATCGATCGCGAATTCCGAGCAAACACCACCCAATCGTGAAACAACAGAAACGCCCAAAAAACTGCAAATAGAGGTGATAGCAACTAATCTGGACAGTCCACGAAAGCTGAGCTTTGGTCCCGACGGAGCACTTTACGTCGCCGAAGCCGGACGAGGTGGAACAGGAGCCAGTATTCCCTCTCCAAGTCAACTGGGCGCATTTTTATCCTATGGGGCAACGGGTGCGATTACCCGAATTCAAAACGGGAATGTAGAACGAGTAGTTACTGGAATTCCCTCGCTAGCATTACCCGATGGCTCAGATGCAGCAGGAGTTAATGACATTGAGTTTGACTCTTATGGAAACGCCTATGCAATTATAGGTCTTGCCAGCAATCCCGCCAATCGAGATAAGCTTCTACAAGTTCCTGATTTTAGCCAGTTAATTGCAATTAATAACTTTGACGGCGGTGCTTCCTGGACAAGACTCAGGGATTTTGGAGCCTATGAGCAAACTAACAACCCTGATGGGCAAGATGTGATTACCAACCTTTATGATTTGCTCATTAAGGAGAATACAGCCTATGTCCTGGATACGGGTGCCAATGATTTACTTAGTCAGCGAGCCTTTGGCGGCGAAGTGACTCTAGAAACAGTCTTTCCAAGTTCTACCATGACAGATCCGCTCACGGGTGAATCATTGGTGGTTCAGTCTGTCCCCACCTCATTCACCGTTGGACTGGATGGCGCTTTCTATGTCGGTGAGTTGACTGGGTTTCCTTTTGAAGCAAAAACAGCAAAAGTTTATCGCCTCAATACTCAAGGTCAACCGGAAGTCTATGCAGAGGGTTTTACGAATATCATCGATCTAGCTTTTGACAAATCAGGCGGTTTGTATGTCCTGGAATATGATGCCGATGGAATGTTAAATGGAAGTGACGCAGGTGCGCTGATCTATATGTCTCCAGATGGTCAGACTCGCAGGACGATCGCGAATGATCAATTAATTAATCCGACAGGTTTAGAAATCGGTGCTGATGGTGACATTTATATTTCCAACAATGGCTATGTTGCCGGACAGGGAGAGGTGCTGCGGTTGAGTTTAACCAATGACGCGCCCTCCTATCCTGAGTTGCCGTATTTTGGTAGCTCGGCATCAATATCTGCACTATTGGGCGATCGAGGACTATTCGACTATAGCCACAACACAACTGTTATTCCCGATCTATCTGTGAGCATGACAATTTAGTTTATACAAATTGGGCGCTGACCGAACCTGAATTCGACCCAGCAGAGTTGCATTCGAGAGAAACCCTATCTAGTGAAGTTCCTAGAGATAGCAATTATTCTTCATCCTTTCCGAAAGTGCACTGGGATTCAAAATTTTGATCGCCGTTTAATGCTCACCGCTGCTAGTAGATTATCAAACTTCTACCGACAATTCAAACTAAAGACTCAATAAAGGGGATTTATGAACAATCACTTTAAAGGCGGACTTGAAACACAAAGCCACGAGATTACACTTGAAGAACTGGCGGTGGAGGGGAATATTCCGCACTGGCTAGTCGGCTCGTTGATTCGCAACACGCCAGCGCAGTTTGAAATCGGGGCACAATCTTATCGTCACTGGTTCGATGGTTTGGCGATGCTTTACTCTTTCACTTTTGAGAACGGGCGCGTTTCCTACCGCAATCGCTTTATCAAGTCAAAAGCTTATTGTGAGAACAACGAAGCTGGGGAAATTAAATTTCCACAATTTGGCACCAATCCCCGTCAGAGTCTGTTCTCGCGACTGTCTACCGCATTTAAAAAACGTCCCATTAGCGGCAATACAAATGTCAACGTTGCCCGTTTCGGCGATCGATTTGTGGCTCTAACCGAAAGAGCCTTGGCAATGGTTTTCGATCCGCATACGCTCGAAACGCTTGGTGTTTATGACTACGAAAAAACTGACGCGCAAGTTAGCACGGCACACCCACAGTTCGATTTTGCGCGGAATATAGGTATTACCTACGCGGCGAAAATCGGCATGTCTAGCGAGTATAGATTTACAATTTGAACGGTACAAAGCTAGATTTGCTTGCTACTATCCCCACCCAAAAGTTAGCTTATATCCATAGTTTTGGGATGACCGAGCATTATCTACTGCTGGCTGAATACGCGCTCAAACTGTCGAACGTACTTGCCATGATTGTCATCGGCAAGCCGTTTGCCGAGAATTTTGAGTGGCTGCCAGAGGAAGGTTCGCGCTTTATCGTAGTTGACAAAGCCAGCGGAAAAGTTGTCAGCGAAGTGGAAACCGAGGCGTTTTTCGCTTTTCACCATATCAATGCATTCGAGCGCGATGGCGAAATTGTTGCCGATTTGGCTGCTTACTCAGATGCAAAAATAGTTCAGCAGTTCTATCTAGACGAACTGCGGGCTGATGGAGCAGGCATCGCTAGCAGCGAGTTTCGACGCTACCGGATTCCGCTCGGCGGTAGTGGGCGAGCAACTTACGAATTGATGACGGATGAAAATATTGAATTTCCGCGTATCAACTATGAGCAATTTAACGGCAAGCCTTACGGATGCGTGTTTGGGATGAGTATTCAGCAGGGAACAACAGATTTTTATAACCAGTTGACAAAATTGGATGTCACAACTGGTGCTGTCAAGAAGTGGTATGAAGCCGATTGCTATCCAGGTGAACCTGTATTTGTCGCTGCACCGGAAGCCACTAACGAAGATACGGGCGCAGTCTTATCGGTGGTTTTTGACTCACAGCGCCACACATCATTCTTATTAGTTCTAGACGGACAATCTTTTGGGGAAATTGCTCGCATCAGGCTGCCGCAACACATCATACCATTCGGTTTTCACGGTCAGTTTTTTAAAGAGCAAGAACTTGATGTTAATGCTGTGAGCGATATCGTTCAATAGACGGGTGCATCTCTATTTTGCAAGGACGAAGCATTTCGGCAGACAATTTATTAATGAGAACCAGAGATTTACTACCGAAATGCTTCGCCCCTACGAATATATTTGCAAAAATGAGATGCACCCGTTAAAATAGCGATCGTGTAGGGCATTGTTGCGATCGCATTTACATTCTTTGCCACAGTTACTTAAGTATTTGGCTGGATATTCATCTTGCAAGCGGGCTAGAAGCCCGAATAAGCCGCAATTTTTCCTCATCTAACAGACACTGTTGGCAAACTCCTGAAACCTCGAATTTTGGCATGAATCCACAGTCCACATTTTGGATCTTCTCCAGAGTTCAGGTGCAACATCAGCCACGCTCAACCGCTATTTTTAAGCCGTCTGTCGTGCGAAACAACGCCTTTCAGGAGTTGTAAATCAGGGATATCTCTATTTTACGATATCCTCACATTTTCTTCACATTATCAACCTAATATTGAGCGCAACTACTCCTCATTATTAAATTATCAAAGAGTTTTTTTACTTTTTTTGCATTACAGTAGATGAGGTCATTTACTATAACAAATTTTAGGGCTGGCTGGCAATTCAATCAGACGATCTACAAGTCCTAAAACCTCAATCTAAGTAAGCAGGCTGACGCACTAAAACTGCTATTTGTTCGCCTCAACATAGCGCTCAAAGTTATACTGCGAGGGCAGAAGATAAGTTATTGGCAATAGCATTTATGATATTTTAAAAATATATTTAAGCGGCGTACAAACTCTACATTTTCTAATAATTTATTCACAAAGATAGATACTTTGTTCAACGATTCGAGTTAAGTTGTATTTACGAGAAAAGAAACCAAATCTGCAAGAAATCGAAACTCGACGAGGTGAACAATAAGCCTCTAATTGGATCGAAAAAATAGGAATTTGATTGCTGGAATCGTCTTACAGAGTTTAGAGACAAAAGACAACGACCTTAACAACAACAGACTAATTTAGGAGAAAGATCATGGCTGAAATGATTGTTTATGCCGATTACAATTTTCGAGGAAGTTCAGGTAGCTTTACCGGAGACCTGCCTAATGTCGGAGATTTTTGGAACGACAAAATTACATCAGTTAAAGTAGTCTCTGGTACATGGCAAGTTTTTGGGGATACTAACTTCAACGGTCGTAATCAGACACTTCCACCGGGAGAATATGGTAATCTTGCAATCAGTCCTGGTGGTATCGATAACGATAGCATTTCGTCAGTCAAGGTTGTAGGATAACGAGCCAGAAGGCATCACATCCGTTGACCCCCATTGCCAGTGGTGGCAGTGGGGGATTTTGATTTTTAAGCAGGCTAGAAGCGCCAATTTAGGATGGATGTTTGTGAGCGGAATCATCCGCATTATTTTCGGTATTTTTGTTTTGCATAACTTTCCGTTTAGTGCAAGCAGATACAGAAAATGCTGCATTTGACAACAACTACAGGAGCCTTAGTGACTCGGTTGTTGTTTTCAGTACGAAATGTAGGGGTGGTTACAACATCAATATTTGGCGGAATTATACCTCTGGTGAACTGCTCTACCGCTCAACCAACGGCAGCGGTAACTTAAGTTTAGGCAGAGGAACGAGTCATACGGCAGAAGGCGTTCGAGTGTATCGGTTTCAGAACGGGGATTATGAATATTGGTTGTGGGATGGCACAGATAGCTCCCGGTCTGAAACCTTACAGGTATACAAAGACAACCGCGTCTTAATGCAACAGCTTTGTAGAGGAAGCTAAATCCTTTAGACAATCATTGTACAGGGTGTTTACCATGCGATCGCCAAGCCTGCTAGCTAACGATCGCATGAATCTAGGATTCGGTCTAGCAGAATTTCAGATCGTTCATTACCAAGGTCAATAAAATTATGTCAGTTCTCTCTTACACCAATGCTCAATTCCGTAGCATTCTCAACGGTTTCGGTCTTAGAAATCAAGGTCTCAATGAACCGAACTTTCCTATTTCCGATGACGACGGCAATTTGGACACCGATCGCTCTGCGGTGATCGAGTTTCAAGCTTACTTTGGGTTGCCAGCCGATGGCATTGTAGGTTCACAGACCCAAGCAACAGCCCAAAAGCAAATGTATGTGATTCAGTATGAATTGGATTTGGTTATGAAGCCAGAACCTCCAATTCGTCCGCAAAACGCCCCGTTTTACGGTACTCAAACGGCAGAAGCGATTGCTCAGTTTCGTAACTTCTGCGGCTTTGAGCCAGACGGCAACGTGAAGAACGATCGCATTGCGGATCTTGCCGTTCGTCGCAAGCTTGATGAACTGTCACCAAATGCCCGCGCTATGGCTGAAGCGATGCCCGTCTAGGACAACGCCTCCGTGTTTACTCAACTTTCTGAGTAGACACGGAGGTGGGCACATCTGGTGTGGCGATCGTCTCTGACTGGAATCGGCTGGCCCGAGACCGTCGCATCAATCAATTTAAAATTCACAATTGGAGATCAGGCGATGATGAAACGCAATGCTCATAAATTTTCCAAAATACTTTTACCAGTTAGCATCCTGGGGCTAGGATCTGCTCTGACAATATTTTTTCAACGTCCGATCGCAGCTCAACTCACGCCACAAATCATTCCTCGCATTGACACTATCAAACCGCAGGAAAGCAATGTACCGCCTGCTTATCGGTTAACGGTCAGCCGTCCACAAGACATTGTATACGTTACTTGCCCAGGAGGTTATGAACCAAAACTCGACTATCTACGAAACGTAGAAACGATTCAATGCAAACGATACCGGTCTAAGTAGTTCTACAACACTTTTGAAAACAATGAAAACACTACTAAAAAGATCCGCATTACTCTTGGCTCTACCGATCTGTGCCTTGGCTAATTTTTCCTTACCTGCCGCTGCCGATTCTACGGCTGCTCTCATCCTCAGCACGAAATGCAGGGGTGGTTACAACGTCAATATTTGGCGGAATAAGACCTCTGGTGAACTGCTCTACCGCTCAACCAGCGGCAAGGGTAATTTAAGTTTGGGCAGAGGAACGAGTCAAGCAACAGAAGGCGTTCGAGTGTATCGGTTTCAGAACGGTGATTATAAATACCAGGTGTGGGATGGCACGTTAGATAGCTCACAGTCTGGAACTTTAGAGGTGTACAAAGACAACCGCATTTTGATGCAGCAGACTTGTACAAAAAGCTAAATCCTCTAGACATTATGCTTACCTTGCGATCGCCCAGCGTGCCGGTTTGCGATCGCAAGGTTCATGTCACTACAGGTTCATTAAGTCCATCTACTTATCGATTTCAATTCCCCTTCACAGACGGGGCATGGGTTTGAAGCCCTTACTCAGGTCGGCAGATTGTGATCGGAACGGAGTTTAAATCTCTGTTCTTATCACTTCGCTGTCAACTGTCAACTGTCAACTGTCAACTGTTTAAGGATTCATCCGATTAATTAAATTCTAAATTTAATTAATCGACCCAAATCTTACACTGTGAAACAAATCTGATGAAAAAGATAATTTTGCTGACACTGGTATACATGGGATTCGTAGTAACTACGCCCTTTACCGCACAGGCACTAGATTCAAAAAAAATCAGCCCGAACCTCGATCGAGAGCCAAATATGGAGATCGCCCAGTACGATCGCGATCGAAATCGCAACGACCAAAATCGTGACAACAAAGGTCGCGACAACCAAGATCGCGACAACGAAGGTCGCGACACCCAAAGTTGCGATCGGCTGTTTATTGTTTATTACCGCAGCCATGACGATCGCAGGTGGATGTATGTGAGTAAGCACTGCAATCGTCGCGCTGCCCAACGTGCTGCCAACCGACTGGAGCGGCGTGGGTATCGAATCCAAATTTTATGATAGAGCCGTTTCAAACTATGAGTTGCCAACACCTAAATCCCGCTTGCGGGCTGCCAACCGACTGGAGCGGCGTGGTTATCGAACTTACGAGTGGAACACTTGCTGCCACTTTCATCAATCGCGCTTTGATTGAATAGAACTTGGTTGAGCTGGATACGTTGGGGGAGTGCAACAACTCTAATAATTTGCACACTACGTTAGTTATTCAATCTACAACCTGAAGAGGAAAAACAATGACAACTACATTTGTTCAGAATCATACTTTTTTCAACGAGCTCGCAGCACCGCTCACAGGAGAGCTTCTGCTCCCTGAGAACGCTGCTTATGAACAGGTGCGCCCCCTCTGGAATGGGAAGGTGAAGACCCAACCCGCTGCGATCGTGCGTTGTTTGACTGTGCAAGATGTCATTCATACGGTTCG
>JANNOR010000154.1:0-4650 GCA_031399265.1 Cyanobacteria bacterium SOY_34_metabat_3
TAGAACCTTCAACCCGCGGAGGCGGGTTTTGTTTGTATAGTCGCGGTTTCAACCGCCGGGAGATCGGAAATAATCGGGTAGAACCTTCAACCCGCGGAGGCGGGTTTTGTTTGTATAGTCGCGGTTTCAACCGCCGGGAGACTTACAAATATCGAGTTAATTGAACTCGATAGCGTTCCTTCTTAGTCACAGCCACTTCCCCTATTTCCAATCTTCCCTTGCCGCTAACAGCGATCAAATCTCCCGACTTGACATGGTAACTAGATTGAGTAATGTCTTTCCAGTTGACTCGTACGTCGCCGCTGTCTATTAAATCGGCCATTTTGCTGCGAGACATGGCGAATCCAGCCGAAGCCACAGCATCCAATCTCATCGATGCTTCCACTGTGGTCATTTCTTTCTTTTTGGGTTCTCTAATTTTGAGTTCAGTCAATTCAATGCGGCGAGTTTTTACTGGAACCGATCGCACTTGTTGCAAACTCATCTCCAAATACTCTACCATCTCAGGTATCACGATCGCCTGCGCGCCCCGTTCCCCCAACACAATCACATCGCCCGTTTTCTCGCGGACAATTCCCGTACCCAACATTGCGCCCAAAAAGTCGCGGTGACTAGCTGTATCGAACAGGAAATTGCCGGCGATTTCTACCGCAGCAATGTTAACACTACCAGAGTCGATCGCAATTTCCGATCGGGCGATCGCAATTCTTTGTCTTTCAGCCTGCGGATAACCGCCCCAAGCCACTAATTCCACATCACTCAAACGATTAAATACAACCTTAGCTTCTGCCAATTCAGGAGGCGACATAAAATCAGTCAGAGTAACTTCCCAAGTTTTAATAGCTTGTTCGGCGCAATCAATCACTCGCGCCACCGATTCGCGGTTTTCAATACCTTTTAACAGTTCTTCTCTTTGCAAACTTGCCATAATTAAATCAACCTACAAAATATCACTTAAATCCAAAACAAAACCCGGCAATACATCCTCACCTGAAAGAGTTGCAGGGGAATATATAATTTCCACATCTCTATCGGGGCGAGAGATTTCAACTTGTCTATTTTTGCGATCGAGCAACCATCCCAAACGAGTTCCATTTTTGATGTACACTTTCATTTTAGCCCGCAATTTTTCTAATGAATCACTAGCAGATCGCAATTCCACTACAAAATCAGGACAAATCGGCGCAAATTTCTTTTTCTCTTCAGCAGTTAAAGCATCCCACCTGTCGCGTCGCACCCAAGCAGAATCGGGAGAAATATCTGAACCATCGGGCAGTTTAAATCCTGTTGAAGAATCAAAAGCAATTCCCAAATGCTTATTTTGTCTGCTCCAAGATTGAAGTTGATAGGATAAGTCAATGTTGCAATTACCAGTTTCGCTACCCGTAGGTGACATAATAATCAATTCTCCATTAGCAGTACGTTCAAATCTTAAATCCCGGTTGTTTTGACACAACTGAAAAAACTGCTCGTCAGTTAATTCGAGAGTTAATTCTAGGGGAGAATGTAGGGCGAGCGTTTGTAATTCCATAACTGCCTCCAAAGGTTAATTGACTGAAGTAAAAACAGTCAACAGTTAACTGTCAACTGTCAACTGTTAACTAAGTTTCTGTATAACCTTGCATATTTTCAGGTTCAAACTTCTGCAAAATATTAGCTGCTTTTCCAGTTAAATCATCAGTACCCTTCACCGCAATCAAAAATTTACCAGCATTCAAACGGTTGCGGTAAGGTAAAGCATCACCGCTACCAAAAGCCATGCCACCAGCACCTCCGACAAACACGCTACCCATCGCAGCGGCGATCGCACCCAATACGCCACCGATCGCGTGATCGCCAATTTCCCCCGCCCAAGCAAAAGTCTTCAACTCAGTCATCAGACTGAAAGTAACGCCAGCAATAAACCCAAAGGGAATCAGCCAAACAGCCATGAGTTTAGCTTGTTTCTTGGCTTGCTGATTTGGGTCGATCAAGCCAAATTCATCAGCAGTTTTGTAGCCGCGGCCCAAAATACTTACCTGTTTCATCGGTAAGCCTTCTTTTTCCAGAGCGCAGTAAGCAGCTTCGGCTTGCATTCGATCGGGCAGTACGGCAATAAGATAATTCATGAAAAGCAATTCCTGATAGTTCGGCTGAGATACCCACACACAATTATAACCCGAAAAGACATACTAGCTAAGCAGTTCGGGGATTTTAAGACGGTTGGAGAGTCCCATCTCCCCAAAACCTAAAATATTTCAAGCAAAAACGGCCGACCTTGACCGAATACAGATACAATTCAAACTGCACAAAGGCAAGCTTGAGCTGAGCTGTTAGATACTGCTCCTTGTCTAAGTCTCAACTTTGAGCTCGCCAACAAGCTGGCCTATTTTTACTATTGCACTCAATTGCTTGCTATGCCTAAAGTTCTAGTATCCGACCCGATCGACCAAGCCGGAATTGATATCCTCTCCCAAGTCGCGCAAGTTGACGTAAACACAGGACTCTCAGCCGAAGAACTGGTACGAATTATTCCAGATTACGACGCCTTAATGATCCGTTCTGGCACCCAAGTTACCAAAGAAATCATTGAAGCGGGCAATTTACTCAAAATCATCGGCCGCGCCGGCGTCGGCGTAGACAACGTAGATGTACCATCCGCCACCCGCAAAGGAATTGTAGTTGTCAATTCCCCCGAAGGCAACACGATCGCCGCTGCCGAACACGCGATCGCCATGATGCTCTCGATGTCGCGCCACATCCCAGAAGCCAACGCATCTGTCAAAAGCGGTAAATGGGAACGCAACCGATTCATCGGCGTAGAAGTTTACAAAAAAACTCTCGGTATCGTCGGTTTGGGCAAAATCGGCTCCCACCTCGCCGCCGCAGCCAAAGCGATGGGCATGAAATTGCTCGCCTACGATCCGTTTATTTCCACCGAAAGAGCCGAACAGTTGGGCTGTCGCTTGGTAGAACTAGAATTGCTGATGCGCGAGTCCGACTACATTACCCTGCACATCCCGAAAACCCCCGAAACCCTGCACCTAATCAACGCTGAGGTGCTGTCGAAAATGAAGCCCACGGCCCGGATCATTAACTGCGCCCGAGGCGGTATCATCGACGAAGCAGCCCTCGCAGAAGCGATAAAATCCGGGAAGATAGCCGGGGCGGCGATCGACGTTTACGAAAACGAGCCGCTGCAAGCTGATTCTCCCCTGCGCAGTGTCGGTCAAAACATCGTATTGACACCGCACTTGGGCGCATCGACAGCCGAAGCTCAGGTGAATGTGGCGATCGACGTTGCTGAACAAATTCGCGATGTGCTGTTAGGATTGCCCGCGCGATCGGCTGTTAACATACCGGGAATTTACCCAGACTCGATCGAAAAACTCAAACCATACCTGCAACTCGCCGAAACCCTCGGCAACCTCGTCAGCCAGCTAGCCGGCGGCCGAGTCGATTACCTCAACGTCCAACTCCAAGGCGAATTGGCCACCAACCAAGGTCAGCCCGTAGTCGTCGCCGCCCTCAAAGGCCTGCTCTCCCAAGCCCTTCGAGAGCGCGTTAACTACGTCAACGCCAGCATCGAAGCCAAAGAACGCGGAATTCGCGTCGTCGAAACCCGAGACGCCTCAATTCGCGACTACACAGGCTCCCTGCACCTGAGCGCCAAAGGAACCCTCGGCGAACACACCGTCACTGGTGCTGTGCTTGGCGACAGCGAAATTAGGATTACCAGCGTTGACGATTTCCCAGTCAACGTTGCCCCCACTCACCATATGTTATTTACCTTGCACCGCGATATGCCGGGAATTATTGGCAGAATTGGTTCCCAGTTGGGCAGTTTTAATGTCAATATTGCCAGTATGCAAGTAGGTCGTAAAATCGTGCGCGGTGACGCGGTGATGGTTCTGAGCCTGGATGACCCTCTGCCAGAGGGGATATTGGCTGAAATTATCAAGGTTCCAGGGATTCGGGATGCCTACACGGTAAATCTTTAAACAATTGTAGATTTTAGGTTCTGCTAATCTAAAATCTCCAATCGTCAGACGGTAAATCTTTAAAGGATCTTAGATTTTAGGTTATGTAAATCTAAAATCTAAAGTCATTACACAGTGACTATTTGAAAGATTTGGGAGTTTAGATTTTTGAGGCAAGGAATGATAATTGGTAAGGGGTAATAGGGCATTATTAATTGTAACAAAGCTGGAATCTTTCTATTAGTCAATCGTCATTCCTCACTCCCCAGTTCCCAGTCTCCAGTTCCTGACGAGCCAATCTAAAATCTAAAATCTAAAATCTAAAATTGTTATGGCACATAGCTGGTGGGAAATTAGAATTCTTTGCGATCCGGCGCTGGAAGACATCATCTTTTGGCGTCTGGAACGGTTTAACTGTCAGGGAACTGCCACTGAACTCAAAAGCAATTCCTGTTTGATGTCGGCTTATTTGCCCGAAGAACAGGCCCGATTGCTGGATTTGGCCGCCCTGTCGCTGTGGCTGCGCCAAGATGCTCTGTGTGCGGGTTTGCCCTTACCTGCGATGCAGTGGGATTTGATTGAAGAGGAGGACTGGGGCACTACTTGGAAGCAGCACTGGCAGCCTCAAGAAGTGGGCGATCGCTTTTTAATTAATCCGGCTTGGTTGCCGCCGCCGACTGATACCGATCGC
>JANNOR010000166.1:0-8064 GCA_031399265.1 Cyanobacteria bacterium SOY_34_metabat_3
CAGGTTTTTTTCTTCGGAGATGCGGGCGACGGCGAGTAACTCGATGTCTTTTTCTGGGACATTTCTGGGGGAAATTAAATATTCGTTGATAAAGTCGGTGTCTTGCAGGGGTATAATTGGTTTGTGAGTGCGATCGGCATAAGTCTCGCGAAACCATTTATCCCGCTGCGGATTTTTGTATAAGCTGGAATAAGCATCGGCTATGGGAGCCCAGGAATAGGATGCGCCGGGGGAATAGGTGAAGGAATGGAAGACTGAGGAAAGTTGGGGAAATAGTTTGTTGATGAGCTCTACTGCTTCGCTGAAGTAAATTCCTTTGATAAATTTTCCTTCGTAAAACAGCGGGGGAAGCAAGACGTAAAAACTGACTGTATCGAAGCGGTGCGGTTGATCCTCGAATATCTCCCAGCTAAATGCGTCTAAGTCTGCATAAATCTCGGCGATTGGTTTTTGGATGTGAGGGTTGCTTAAATAGGGTTTTTGTCGATCGTAGTTTCCGCGTACCATATAATTTTTAGTGTGATTATTTGACTTTTTTCTTTAACCGCAGAGGGCGCAGAGGGCGCAGAGGAGGAGAAGAGAGAGTTTTTTACAAGTCGTTTAAGGGTTGTTCGAGTGATTGGCTATCGCCGATTGTGAGGGCGAGTTGGTAGATTTGGCGGCGGGGGAGGGATGTTTGTTGGGCTAGTTGGCGACTGGCTTGGGAACGGCTTATTCCTGCTGCGATTAATGTTTGCAATTCGGCTTTGATTGCGTCTTCGGAGAATACTGGCGCGGCTGTTTGGATGCCGGCAATTATCAGGGTAAATTCTCCTTTGGGTTCATGAGTGGTGTAAAGCTCGATCGCACTTTCGATACTACCACGCCAAAACTCTTCGTGCATCTTTGTCAACTCCCTCGCCAACACAATCTGTCTATCGCTTCCGAAAGTATTTGCTAAATCTTGTAAAGTTTGCCGCAATCTGTGGGGAGATTCGTATAAAATAATAGTGCGGGATTCGATTTGTAAACTTTCTAAACTGTGTTGTCTTTCTTGACCTTTGACTGGCAAGAAACCTTCAAACACAAATCTGTCTGTGGGTAATCCCGATGCACTTATTCCTACTATACAAGCACAGGCACCGGGAATCGGAATTATGTTAATATTAGCATCGGCGCAAGCTTTGACTAACTCGTATCCGGGGTCGGAAATTCCCGGCATTCCGGCATCTGTAACCAGGGCGATATCTTTGCCTAAAAGCAGTTTCTCGATTAATTCGGGTAGCCGCTGCTGTTGGTTATGTTCGTGGTAGCTGATTTGGGGAGTTTTGATTTGAAAGTGATGCAAAAGTTTGCCTGTATGGCGGGTGTCTTCGGCGGCGATGAAGTCTGCTGCTTGCAAAATTTTGATGGCGCGAAATGTCATGTCTTCCAAGTTGCCGATCGGGGTTCCGACGATGTAAAGTGTTCCTGTATTGGGAGTTGCTTGCATTTTGATACTTGGGAGTTTTTAACCGCAGATGTAGGCGCTTCGCCTTCCCGAAGGGTACGCGGATTAACGCAGATATGAAAACTGGATTGTTTTTGGGATTGGCGACTTTGGATTTAATTTATTTAGCCCAACAGCCTCCTGGTGAAAATCAGAAAGTTGTTGCTTCCGATCATACCATTGCTGCGGGCGGGCCGGCGGCGAATGCTGCGGTGACTTTTGGCTACTTGGGGAATGCGGCGATATGGGCTGGGGTTTTGGGCACTCATGCGATCGCCCAATTAATTAAAACTGACTTGGCTGAGTATAATGTGAGGATAGTCGATTTAGCCCCAGGGCGATCGGACTCACCGCCAGTTTCCTCGATTATTGTAACTCAAGGAACCGGAGGGCGATCGGTAATCTCGATCAATGCTACAAAATCGCAAGTTGACAGTCAAACAATTAACCCGGAAATTTTAACAGCAGTTAATATTGTACTGATTGACGGACACCAAATCGCAGCCAGCACAGAAATTGCTCGACTTGCCAAATCAAAAAACATTCCAATTGTACTAGATGGTGGCAGTTGGAAACCCGGATTAGAAGAAATATTACCATTTATTGAATGGGCTGTGTGTTCCGATAACTTTTATCCCCCCAACTGCGACAAATCAGAAGAAGTGTTTGCTTATTTATCAGCAGCCGGAATTCCCAACATCGCCATCACTCGCGGCGAAAAACCAATTATATACCTCAGCAATGGTCAATACGGCAGTTTAGGAATCCCTCAAATTCAAGCCGTAGACACTTTAGGCGCCGGTGACATCTTTCACGGCGCTTTTTGTCACTACATTTTGCAAAACAACTTTACAGATAGTCTCACCGCCGCTGCTAAAATTGCCACTCATTCCTGCAAGCTTTTCGGAACCCGCACCTGGATGAATCATAGTTAACTTTAAATTAAAATTAACCAAAACCTCCGGGAAAACCGGAACCCAGTCAGAAAAATTGAACAGACAACACTCATCAAGTTAAAATCCTGATAGCAACCTTCACAAAAAATGTAAACTTCTTCCCCCTCTTCCTTCGCGCCCTAGCGCTGACGCGCGGCTTCGCCTAAAGCGCCTTCGCGGTTCGTTAAAAATGCTATATTAGTCCAAAACAACATACCCGAATTATGCCTGACACCCAACCCCTAACTATCACTCTTCCCCCCTTGCGGATTACCATGACTGACCAACAGCAGGTTAATCTAGAATGGTTGACGCAAAACTTGCCTAATCTACTTACTCCAAGTAAACCAGAAGTTCCCGACAACATGAAACAGTGGGTGGCGGCCAACAAATTATTAAATAAACCAGACGAAGAAATCATTAAAATACTGGTAAGTACGGGTATTGATGCGGAAACAGCAACCGCAGAAGTTACAGCGATATCCTCTCATCCCTACTTCCAAGCAGGTAGCCAGTACGTCCAGTTATTGCAGAAATTAGAATCGCAACTTAGCATTAACAATCAATTAGCTGCACTGTCTTCCAAGTTTGGTACAATCGAACGCAAAAGCAGTTTGTCACGCGAGTATTTTTTAGAAAATTACTACGCCAAAAATACTCCGGTAATTATTACCAACATCATGCACAACTGGAAAGCATTGCAGTTGTGGACGCCGGAGTATTTGCAGCAAAAATACGGCGATGCAGCGGTGGAAATTCAAGCCAACCGCAACTCAGATCCGGACTACGAAATTAAGGTGCACAACCACAAAAAAACTGTTTTATTCCGCGAATATGTAGATATGGTGGTCAATGGTGGGCCCAGCAACGACTGCTACATGGTTGCTAACAATCAGACTCTCGAAAGAGAGGAATTTAAACCGCTATTTAACGACATCGAAATTTTCCCGGAATACCTAAATCCTGCCGAGACAAGCGGCCGAGTTTTCTTTTGGTTCGGCCCGAAAAGTACGATTACGCCGCTGCATCATGACCCGGTTAATTTAATTTTAGCGCAAGTTTCTGGCCGCAAACTAATTAAGTTGATTTCTCCCCAGCAAACTCCTCTGCTTTACAATCATGTCGGCGTTTTCAGCAAGGTTGACGGCGAAAATCCCGATTACGATAAATACCCGCTTTACAAAGATGCGAAAATTATTGAAGTGATTTTGGAACCGGGAGAAGCGATATTTATTCCTGTTGGTTGGTGGCATCATGTAAAATCATTAGAGGTTAGTATTTCGGTTTCGTTTACTAACTTTGTGTTTCCCAATTATTATGAATGGAAGTATCCTCATATTAATTGGTAATTATCAACCGGGCGAATTTCTCGTTACTAGGCTCTGCCTGGTAACGTATATCTAGAGGCTCTGCCTCGGATGTTACTAATAGAAAGAAAGAGGCAGAGCCTCCAGGTAGGCATTCCCAGGCAGAGCCTGGGAACGAGTATTATTAAGCTAATATTAGGGGAAGTTTGAGGATGAAAAATCTCGAAGAATTAAGCGAAATTGCCCGATCGATCGCCTGGAGTGCATCAGACATCCTACAATTTTATTATCGCCAGGATTCCCAGACTCCCAACCTCGACATCCAAGAGAAAAAAGACGGCCCCGTCACCGCCGCCGATGTCGCTGTCAATACCCGCATTCTCGACGAATTGCAGTCGGTTTTAGGCAATGCAGAATTTGGCTATCTTAGCGAAGAAACTTACAAATCTTATTTAGAAAAAAACGGGCAAATTCCCTTACCTCAAGACTGGGTTTGGATTATTGACCCTTTGGACGGAACGCGGGATTTTATTGACAGGACAGGCGAATTTGCAGTTCACATTGCTTTAGCATACCGGGGAAGACCGGTATTGGCAGTTGTCGCTTGGCCCGAACAGCAAAAGATTTATTACGCGGTCAAAGATGCTGGCGCTTTTGCAGAAAGTCGAGGTGGTTCTGCGGTAAAGTTGCAGGTTTCGGTGCGAAATACAGTGGCGGATTTATCTATAGTAACCAGCCGCAGTCACCGGGACGATCGCTTTAATCAATTATTGCACAAACTGCCTTGTCAAAATCAACTGGCTGTCGGTAGCATCGGCTGTAAAGTTGCGACAATTGTGGAACAAAGGGCTGATGTTTATATTGCGCTGTCGGGGAAGTCTGCGCCTAAAGATTGGGATTTAGCGGCACCGGAATTGATTTTGACGGAAGCGGGTGGCCGATTTACTCGTTTTGACGGTACTGCTTTGCAATATAACCGGGGAGATGTGAGTCAGTGGGGGGGATTGTTGGCGAGTAACGGTTGCTGTCACGCTGCTTTGTGCGGGGAATCTGAGACGATTTTAGCAGCGATAGATGCGGGTTGAAAATAAGTGCGATCGCCCTTAAATAATGTTGTCGGGACTTACACATTAAAAGCCAAGAAACCGGGTTTTTTCGTGTTTCTGCGGGCTATAACGCGTCTTCTGGGCAAAAACCCGGTTTCTGACCACCCGTGCGTAAATCCGCCCCCACCCAAAAGCATCAGTAAACCGATCGCACATATGTATCAAAAATACGCTTTTAATATTTCAGTATAATTACACTTGCGATTAATTTTTTGTGTGTTAAGCCATTAACCTCGCGGTTGCTTGTCCGCAATATTACTTAATAAATTTGCCATTTTAACCAAAACTTTAATTAAACAGGTGTTTTTAAGCAAAACTTTACATATATTCTCTTGAAAGACTGTTATTGTTGCTACAAGCTTTAGAAATAGTTTCGGATGTAAGTCGCGAAATAGGGAAAAGATTGTCTTTTTTTAGCTATAAATAGGTGTGTTATGAGAAAATTAAATAATCAAGTTTCAGGAAGTTCGATCGGCTTTATCGACAGTCAAGTAGCAGATTATCAAAGCTTGATTGCCGGGGTAACACCGGGTACGGAAGTAATAATTTTAGATCGGAATCAAGATGCGATCGACCAAATTACTGAAGTTTTAGCTATTCGTACCAATATTGACAGCATTCATATAGTTTCTCACGGTGCTCCGGGTAGCTTGCAAATAGGCGACGGTAGCTTGAGTTTAGACGATCTAGAGGGCGATCGGCATTCTCTACAGCAGTGGTTTTCGCCACTGGGCAAAAATCTAGCTAATATCCTGCTGTACGGGTGCTCCGTAGCAGCAGGCGAGACAGGTAAAGCATTTGTCAAACGCTTGAGTGAATTAACCGGGGCATCGGTTGCAGCTTCCCAAAACCTCACGGGAAGTGCAGCCTCTGGTGGTGACTGGGAATTAGAAGTAACAACCGGGAAAATAGAAACACCGCTAATATTTCGGGAAGATGCGATCGCGGCTTACAGCCACGTTCTCTCCAGCTTCAGTACGGCTACTAACTTTAGTGCGGGCTTAGCGCCGACGGCTACTCCTTTTTCAATTGGTACGGGCGACTTTAACGGCGACGGTTTCCCCGACTTAGCCGTGGTAAACCTCAATTCCAAAGATATTTCCATATTGTTGGGGACAGGTACGGGCAGCTTTGGTACTGCTACCAACTTATCTAACCCCGGCAACGAGTTTCCCTTTTTCAGTGCAGTGGGCGACTTCAATGGAGACAGCAAACTCGATTTAGCTGTAACCAATCCTATCAGTGGCGCTAATGGCAATTTCATTTCCATCCGGTTGGGGACAGGTACAGGTAGTTTTGGCAATCCTACCAATTTTGGCACAGGAATAGATCCGAGGTCGATCGCAGCGGGCGATTTTAATGGAGATGGCAAGTTAGATTTAGCCACAGCCCCTTCGGCGGCGGGCAACCTTTCAATTCTTTTGGGAGACGGTACCGGTAGCTTTAGCACTCCCGTTAGCATTATTAATGCAGGAAGAACTTTTGGTCTTGCCACAGCCGATTTTAATGGCGATGGCAAACTCGATTTAGTCACGTCGAACAGCGGAACTAACAATATCTTAGTTTGGTTAGGAGATGGTACGGGCAAGTTTAGCGCCCCCCTTAACTTTAGCGCGGCGGGGAAAGGGAATCAATTTGTCGTTACAGGCGACTTTAATGCCGACAGCAAACTCGATTTAGCCACATCGAACAATGGTTCTAACAACGTCTCCGTCTTGTTGGGGGATGGTAAAGGTAATTTTGGTACTGCTACCAACTTTAGTGTCGGGTCATCTCCCGAATCTATGGTTGCGGGCGACTTTAACGGCGACGGCAAAATCGATTTAGTCGCGTCTAACGCCGGAGATAACAATGTCTCAGTCTTGTTGGGGAACGGTACGGGCAGTTTTGGGACTGCCGTCAATTTTAATGTAGGAACACTTCCCCGTTTTATCGCTGCGGGAGATTTTAATGCTGACGGCAAGTTGGATTTAGCTACGCCGAACTTTACCTCTAAAAATGTCTCGATTCTGCTGAATACACCCAGCACAGTTTCTTTTGTTCCGCCCAAAGTAGGCAATACTTACAACGTAAATGAAGGCGCTACGGACACTGTAATTAATGTCCCAGTCACTATCAGCAACAGCAGTTCTTTCGGCGATGTAGTTGTACCAATTGTCATCGCCCCCAGCAGCACTGCTACTCAAGGCCCAGATTACACTCTGTCAACGACATCCCTTACTTTTCCTGCTAACACTACTACTCTTACCCAGAATATTGCAGTCACGATTAAAGCTGACAATATCGTTGACAGTAACGAACAAATAGTTCTCAACTTTGGCAAAGTTACAGGTGGTATTGCCGGTAAGAGTCAAGGAAAAATATCAATATTGGACAGGAATAGTTCTTATACTATTGCTGCCAACAATCCCAGCGTCACCGAAGGCAATTCCGGCAAAACTCCCGCCGCATTTACGGTTACTCGAAACGGCAGTACGGAACTTTGGAGTACCGTAGATTATACGATTACGGGCACTGCGACAAACGGCACTGATTACAACAATATCGGCGGCACTTCTGGCGCAACTGCTACCACTGGCAAAATCACTTTTGCTGCGGGCGAAACATCGAAAACTATTACTTTGGATGTGTTGGGAGATGCCAATATAGAACCGGATGAAACTGTTGTCATTACTTTATCAAATTCAGTTTCACCGGGCGGCGCACCTACTATTGCGACGGCTACCGCTACTACTACTATCAAAAATGATGACACTGCCGGCTTTACGGTTAGTCCAAATGCAATATCAACAACAGAAGCCGGCGGTAAAGCTACTTTCACAATCAAACTCAATTCACAACCGAGTGCTAACGTTACTTTCGGCTTAAGCAGTTCCAACGTTGCCGAAGGAACTGTTTCGACGAATAGCTTAACTTTCACTCCCGCTGACTACAGTCAACCGAAAACAGTCACGGTGACTGGTGTTGACGATTTTGTAGCTGATGGAAATGTAGTTTACAAAATTGTCACGGCGGCTGCTGTCAGCACTGATACTAATTACAACAATCTCAATCCTGATGATGTCACCGTCACCAACAGCGACAATGAAACTCCGGGAATTACGGTTAATCCGACGGCGGGATTAACTACGGGCGAAGATGGGAGTAAAGCTAACTTTGCTGTGGTTTTGAATACTAAGCCAACGGCTAATGTGACTATCGGTTTGAACAGTTCCAATGTTGCGGAGGGAACAGTTTCGACTAATAGT
>JANNOR010000199.1:0-28066 GCA_031399265.1 Cyanobacteria bacterium SOY_34_metabat_3
ACCGTTTTCATCATCCAAAACCTTGAGCAGCTTCTCAGTTTGCTGCGCTTCATAATAAGCTTCTTCGCAGCGTGCTGGGCGGGGTTCCCCCGGCTTGAGGACTGAGTTAATAATGGATTGGCAGATTGGATCTTTGGCCATATCCAACTTAGCATTCTCCTTCTTAGAAGGTTTCAAATCGAAGATAACGCCGGATACCGGAGCTTTCATCACTTGAGTATCGCTGGTTTGCTGCGCTTTTTCTAGCTGTCCATTTACCTCGGACAGTTTTTTCAGGTTTTCCACTTTGAAGCGGCTGAGCTGAGAATCGCTGCTGGCAATTTGTTTCTGGTTTTCAGCAATTTTGGTGTAAAGTTCTCTAGCCCAGGAATCCTTGGTGTTTTTCAACTGTTCTTGGGCGCGGCTGATAGACTCCTCAAAGCGCGCTTGCTCTCCTTGCTGGCGCTCTACTTCCGCAGTAATTTTTTGGATGTCACCTTGACGCGCGTTAATTTCGCCTCGGCGCGTATTTATCTCACCTAGGCGCGTGTTAATTTCGCCTTTGCGAGCGTTGATTTCACCTTCGCGCTGCTTGATTTGATCTTGCTGCTTGAGAACTTCGCCTTGGCCTCGAAAAACGTCTTGTTCCTGCTTTTCTCTTTGCAGTTCAGCGATGGCTCCTGCCTCCACCAGGGGGCCGAGTCTGCCTAAAATGGCTTGATTGGATTTCAATACTTGTTGGGATTTCGCTAGCTGTTCTTGAGCCAAATCTTTCTGAGACAGGGCTGATTTGACTTGCTCTTGCGCAGAACCTAACTGCTGCTGAGAATAATTTAGTTGGTTCTGAGCAAAACCGAATTGTTGCTGTGCTACGGTGATTTGATCGCGGGCGGCTTTCTCAGCATTTTCAGCTTGCTTCAGTTGTTTGTCCAACTCCTGAACTTGTCCTTGGGCTGCGGCGACGCGAGACAGAAATTCCGATCGATAATTAACATACAGTCCTTGCTGGGTGGCATCAAAATTTCCGCTGGCTCCCCTGTTGAGGTAGAGTTCGTCAATTAAAGCTTGCAGCACTTCATTTTGTGCCGCGAGGCTCTGTCTGTCTTTGATTGTCGATTGCAGGCTCGAAGGAATCGGGCCTTGAACTTTGCCGTTGACAACATCTTCGTAAAATTTATTTTCCTTTTCCAGAGCCTCTTTAGTTTTCTTAATCGAGGTTAAATCGGCAGTGGATGCAACGGGGTTAAAAGTGAGCAGAGGCTGGCCTTTTTTTACCCGATCGCCATTTTCGACGTGAACTCTCACCACTGCACCCGTAGCAGGCGCTTGGATGTCTCTAGCACCGTCTTTGAGTTCCAATTGGCCGACTGCCGGGACAGCTTGCTCGACGCTAGCAAAATAAGCCCAAACTATACCTGAAGTGGTCATCAGCATGATCATCCACAAAAACAAGTGCGACCAAATCGCTGGTTTTTCGAGAATGACTGGTTGTTCAGAAAGTATTACGGATTTCATAGCGATTTGTTATTTTTGAATGGGGCATTGGGCATTGGGAATGGGGCATTGGGCATTGGGCATTGGGCATTGGGCATTGGGCATTGGGCATTGGGCATTGGGCATTGGGCATTGGGCATTGGGAATGGGGCATTGGGCATTACTGTCTGCCATTATTTTTTACCGATTACCAATTACTAATTACCGATTACCAATTACCGATTACCAATTACCGATTACCAATTACCACTATCAGGTATTCGATGACTCTTGTTGTTGGAATAGGCAGTAGTAACGCCCTTTAAGAGCCATTAATTCTTTATGACTTCCCTGTTCTACGACAGAACCTTGATCCATCATAATAATTATGTCGGCGTTTTGGATTGTAGTCAGGCGGTGAGTAATGAAAAACACTGTGCGGCCGGCGAAAGATTCGGCTAAGTTATTACAAACTTGGCGTTCGGAGTGGTAGTCGAGGGCGCTTGTAGCTTCGTCCAAAATCAGAAGTTTCGGGTTTTGCAAAATCGTGCGGGCGATCGCCAAACGCTGCCTTTGACCCCCAGAAAGCGACGCACCCCGCTCTCCCACTATCGTATTGTAGCCAGCAGGCAAGCCCATAATAAAGTCGTGAGCCACCGCTAATTTCGCAGCTCGCACAATCTCATCCGTACTCGCATCTGGATTGCTCAGAGCAATATTTTCCTGTACCGAGCAGTTAAACAGCAAAGTATCTTGCAGCACTACTCCAAGTTGGCTGCGGAGCGAATACAACTCCACCTTCGCAATGTCATAGCCGTCAATAAATATCCGGCCCGACAGCGGCGCATAAAGACGCTGCAACAGCTTCATCGCCGTACTTTTACCGGAACCGCTTCCCCCGACAATTCCGACAAAACTGCCAGCGGGAAATTCCAAATTCACATTCGCCAGTTGCAGCGGCCCGCTTTCGAGGAATCGGAAGGAAACCTCTTCATACGTAACCTGTCCTTGAATTGCCGGCAGTGGGATATTGCTGCGGTCTTCATCGCTGGTTTCCGTCGGCGTATCGACCACATCCTTAAGCATATCGATCGACATCGAGACCTCTTGGAAGCTCTGCCACACGCTCACAAACCTGAGCAGCGAACCAGTTACGTTCCCGGAAATAATTCGGAAAGCAATCAACTGACCCAATGTCATGTCATTGCTCAGTACCAAATAAGCTCCCACCCACAACTGAGCTAAGTTACCCACTTGGTTTAAAAAGGCGCTAATCGTACCGGCTGTAGTCCCGGTGATAATTGTTTTAAAACTGGCTGTAATGTATTTTGCGTAGCGGCTCGACCACTCCCAGCGAGATTTCAATTCAATATTTTGAGCCTTAACAGTTTGAATTCCGCTGACTACTTCCACTAGATAGGATTGAGAGTCAGCAAAACGCATATTTCTCTGTTTGATTAGGCGCAGCACCAGCGGATTGATCAGAATAATCATCACAGCCAATATCGGTACAACTGCCAAAGATACGAAGGTTAGCTTCACGCTGTAGGAGAGCATAACGGCGACGTATACGACCGAAAATACCGCATCGAGAACCACTGTCAGAGCTGTGCTCGTCATGAATTCCCGAATCTGGCCCATCATGCTAAATTTGTAGACCAAATCTCCGACGCGCCGGTTGTCAAAGTAATTTTGGGGCAGCCGGAGCAAGTGGTCGATGACTTCTGCACTCAATTTGACATCGATGCGGTTTGAGGTATCTATAAACAAGAAGGTGCGCAAACCGTTGAGCAGTCCTTCAAACAGGGCGACGCCTAACAGAAACGCCCCCAAAATATCCAGGGTGTCAATGCTGCGCTGACCTAATACTTTATCAATAATTACTTGGCTGATTAATGGGTTGGCAAGACCAAATAACTGTACAAAAAACGAGGCGAGCAACACTTCAAAAAACACTGTCTTGTGTTCCATCAGCGCCGGCACGAACCACCAGAAGCTGAACTGCTCTTTTTGTTCGACTTGCGGAGCTTGCAGCAGCAGGACTTCTCCCTGTTCGCCCCAGATTTCTTTAAACTGAGGTACCCGCTTCCGCATCAACCCTTTTTCGGGTGTCGCCAGCACTAATTCTTGCTCGGTAATGCTGTAAATAATGGCGAAGCTGTCTTCCCATTTAATCATTACGGGAGCTTTGATGCGGTTGATGGCTTCGGCTGGGACTTGGGCCAATTGGGGCGTGAGACCGATGCTTTGGGCGATCGCCCCGCAGGCCTGCATACTGATAGAACCGGCAGTTTTTAACTGATTTTCGAGAACTTTGCGGATGATATCTCGGCGAAATTTGAGGCCGAAATACTTGCTCAACATTTGGAAGCAAGCTAGCGGGGCGTCAATCTGCCCTTTGGCGCGGAAAACTGGATATCTTCCCGCATCCTTTGGTTGGTCGGCTTTGGGATCTGGGGGAGTAAGTGGGGCGACTCCAACGCCGATTTTTTTTCCGTCGTCGGGCGGTTTCTTCCCTTTCCCTTTTGAGCCTCCTGTGTCTGGCTCTTCATCATCAACACCACCTGGCGTTAACTCTTCCTTCTCTTCTGCTTCTGGGGGTTCCCGGAAACCGACCAAGCGGGCGCCGAGGCGGCCTTCTACTTTTAAAGATTTGGCTGCGTTTTCGACTGAGAACCGACTACCGGTGGGAAAGTCGCCTAAGACGCCGCTGCTGACGAGCCAAATTCGATCGGGATCTAAGTCTTTTGCGAGGTCTTGAGTTTTTTTGTTGCCGTTTGGTACATTGACAACTGCGGCGTCTTGCCAAGCTTGCAGGGTGAGCTCCTTGAGATTGGAAGTACCGTCGGCTTGGCGCTGCAATTCCAGGCTCAACAGTTCAAATACTTCGCTTAAGGAACAGTGATCGCGAAAGGCTTCTCCAAATGTCGGCTGTTTTTCCAGTACGTTCAGGAAATCTTCGGCGGGTATGACGATCGCGATTAACTGTGTAGAGGCGATCGCCGTTTCGCAGGGAACTCCTCTGAGCAAGCCAGCCCAGCCGAGAATTTCCTGCGGCTGCGCCAAGCGCAAACTTACGTGTCGCTGCGATCGCTGGTCAAAACCCAGCATCCGAGCTTGACCTTCATAGATAATTGCCACTTGAGTCGGCATTTTTTCCCGTTCAAACAAGGGTTGCCCCGTCTGATAGCCGAGGAGTTGGCATTTAGCCACCAAGGCTGTTAGAGCCCCCTCTGACAGTCGGTCAAAGGGAGGTGTTTGAGCTAAGAAATCCTGAATTTGGGAGAGGGAAACAGCGGAAGAAGTCATCCGATTTTAGATTTAAGATTTAAGATTTTAGATTGAATTCACAGATGAATCCAGGGGGTTTTTGTCAGAATGCTACGCTTTTTAAAGTCTCTGCGGATAAATCCGGGGCCCCCTGACCAAATTACTTTCGGTCATGATATTGAAGACACGGAAGAGAGGGGCTGTAGCGGGCCTATTTGCGATATCTGTTCGGCGAGCCAGCTTTCAAATAGTTCGTTAATCAAGTGCAGCCGCATCGATTCATCGAGCTGGGCCGGCATGAACTTTTCTAGTCGAATAATTACCATCCATTCTGCCAGAGGACGCGGCGTCCACAGTTGATTTGGCTGGCTGACGGACAAAAGTTTACTAATTGCTGGGTGGGGCTGCGAGAGGGGTACTGGGCCCAACAAACCGCCGGACTTGGACTCTGGCCCTTCGGAAAAGTCGCGGGCCACTTCGGCAAAGCTTTGTTCCCCTTCGAGGATGCGAAAGTAAAGTTCGTTTGCTAGTGCTGGATTTTTGGTGCGCACCAGGGAATAGACTACGTGGTCTAGGCTGGCTTTGCGGGTTAAAAAATAATTATCTACTTTAGGTCTCCAAGTTTCTTGCTTGAATTTTTCGATCAGCAAGGGCCTGACGGCCATTTCTTGAAGTTCTGCTTCTGTCATATTTTGGCTGCGCAGCCAAGCTTCTTTGGCTTCCGGGGCTGTCAGTTGGTGCTGTGCCAGAAAGTTTTCGACGGCGGATTTGCGTTCTTCGTCGTTGCAACTAAAGGATGCGATCGCTTGGTCTACTATTACACCCCGCAAAAATTGCGGCATCAACTGGTATCGCTTCAGGAGCGATGGCATATCTTGAGCTTGAAGTAATTTATCGCCTATTTGAAAAAGTCCTGTCATTTTTTTATCTCCAACTGACTTGCGCTTCCCCTTTTAATTTAGCTGTGGCAGGAAAAGAGCGACAACCACCAACCCCTCAGTTTACCGATGATAGCAGAGCGTCAAGAAAGCTAGCGCTGTTGCTGCCTATTTCTTGACGCTTTGACTCGCTACGGGTTCCTTTCAAATAGTTTGCCTATTCTCTCGGAGTAAGCGCGACTGTCAAGAAATTTGGGGTTTGCTGCCATTTTTTGTTGGACTCGATCCCGATAGCGCCGGCGCAGTTCTGGGTTGGTTCCCAGTGCTGTGCTGATTTCTATATAAGAGTTCTCGCTGTTTGCTACCAATTCAGGAATTAACAGTTCTTCGAGGATTGCTGCTGATTGTCGCGATCGAGCTGTTTGCCCTTTTCTTGCCACTACAGGCAACCCGGCCAACAGCGGTTCTGCCGCAGAGCCTGCACCGCTGTACGGATAGGAGTCTAAATATATATCAGCTAATTCCAAACATTTTATGCAATCTGCACGATTTGGTAGAGCCTTTATCACAACTACCCGCTTTTTGTCAATCCCAGATTCCCCAAAGAGCGATCGAATTTGGTTGTAAAAAGGCACTGTCGGATAATTTTCTGAGCGGGAACGAAACGGATACAAAACTAAAATAGAATTCGGTACGGCGGCAATAATTTTTACCCAGGTTTCTCTCAATTCTGGGATAATTTTAAAAGCTGGAGTGCTGGACATAAACACTATAGATTCATCAGTAGCTCCCCAACTGCTGCGAGTCGGTTCAACTCTGGCGGGTGCTGATTCTACGGGATAGCTGAAACAAACTCCCGAGCCTTCTAAACTAATTAATGTTTCGCGATACTGTGCTGCTGTATCTTCGGATGAGCTTTTGTCCATTTGATTGCGCAGATTAAATGCAGAACGGATTAATGTCAAATCTCCGACTAGGAAGTAATCGATATTTCGGATTCCGGTGGTGGCGGGAGTTGATGCAGCGGTAGCCATTTGCACGCGCGCTAGTCGGTGCAAGCACAGCAGGGCGGCTGGTTGGGAAGTGTCGGTGGTATTGGTGCTAATTAGCAGAATATCTAAATTGTACGATCGAACTTCTTGCACTTGAGTCACCAAATCCTCCGACAGTTGCACGAATTTGTCAGCGCAATTTTCGCAATATTTCCCCAGTCGCTCGTCTTGCACCTGGAAATAGTACACGATAATTTCAAATTTGTTTCTGTCTAAATATTCAAAATTTGGAATTGCCGCCCAAGTCTCGGATTCATCACTAATTTTATCGAGCAAAAATCCCACTCTAATTTTAGTGCTTTCAGGTTCTCGATCGGCAAAAGTCCAGTCTATTTGACAGCCAATATTTTTTAAATGGAATTCCAGAATATCAGCGCGCTGACTCAATACATTCAGCAGATTCGCCTCGCTCAAGTACAAAGCTTTGAAGCTAACATTCTGCGCCATAAATGCTGCTAAATAACGCCAAACTTCCGAATCTGGGAAACTGGCAATATTTGCAGCGACATACTGGATTAACTGCTGGAAATATGCAGAGTACCTTTCAACTTCCCACTTTTGTTGAAAATAACTCGGTGACTGAAATAGGAATTTCAGAAAGTCATCAAAAAACCACTGAGGAATCACTGCATTTTGATACCCTAGCGGCAACTGATAAGCATCGCAGTACAGCATCGCTGCGAGAACATATTGAATCTGCTCGGAAATTTCACCGCCTTCAGCAAGTTTCGAGGATAATTGCTGGACAAAACTTTGTTCTGGCTCGGTTAAAATTTCATGTTTGAGGCTGCTATCTAGTAGCAAGTTATGAGCTTTTCCCGATTCTTGCGAATAAGCACTTTCTAATTTGTCGGCTGGCAAATTAAGCCAATATTCCGCTAATTGTTGGCGGTAGTGGCGGATTTTCTCAAGAATAAACCCGTTGGAGGGCGATTTTTTGTACCGTTCAATCAGTGCTGACAAGTCAGATAAACTCGGCTGGGTTCTCAATGCCAATTTTTGGCTAATTTTCTGTTTAATTTCTTGATTTAGGAAACTGTAATCAGGACTATTTAGGAGTTTCTTGTAAAATCTGACAACATCTTTATGATTTTCCCCAGCAGCGAAGTTTTTCCATGTTTGTTGTTCGGGATGAATCCTGAGTGACGACAGTTTTTCGTCTACAAATCCGATGTGATAATTCCCCATAATTCGCCACCACATATCTAAGTCTACATACTGAGATAATCCCGAATCAAACAATCCAATTTCGGTAAAGACTCGGGTGGCAATTAAGACGGTACTTGGTTCACCAATTTTGTTGATTGGGTTGTTCAAGCAGTTAGGATCAGCCAGCAATTCTTTCCCGGGCTGAATTGATTTTAAGTTCGACCAACTTTTGTGCAAGTTTTTAATTGATTGGGAAGCTTTCCGCAAAATTGGGTGAGATTCATCTTCGGCTATGGTGATGCCGCGCGGGGAGAAAACCATGCCTATCTTTGGGTTTTGCTGGGCGAGGGCGACCATTTTTTCGATACATTCTGGTTCGAGTAAGTCGTCTTGAAACAGAAATTTAATGTATTCGCCCGTTGCTTGGGAGATGCAGAAGTTCCAGTTTTGGGATAAGCCGTAGTTGCGGTGGAGGATGATGCGGAAATCGACGGCTGTTTGGGATTGGAACGATTGGGCGATCGCAATTGTGCGGTCTGTGGAGCCGTCGTCGGATACAATCAGTTCTATGTTAGGGTAGGTTTGGGCGATCGCACTTTTGATTGTTTCCTCAATAAACGCTTCTCCGTTATATGTCGGAATGCAAATGCTCACCTTCGGCTGCCAGTTTTTCAGTTCAGCTTTTGATTGAGTTTTGGGCTGTGCTGGCGAATTTTTAGCAGACTGGGTTTTGGCTATTCCTGACACAGGCAAGTTTTGAAAGTTATCGGTAATCTCGGCAATATATTCAAGACGCTTCCTAATTTTATTTCCCGCGACTTGCGGGTTGAGTATAGTCTTAATTTCCTCAGCAGCAATCGCTCCAATTTGTTGAGCTTCCCAGGAATTATTAAAGACATACCGCATGAAATTAGCAGCGTGTTCGACATCCGCTGCGGCCCAAACATTGCCTTTTTTATAAGGCCCGCAATCTTGCTCAATTGGAATTAATTTATACTTGACACAAAAGCTATTTCCGACATTCATAAATTCTGTATTTGATGAATAACCGGTGGCAATTACTGGTTTCCCGTAAAACATCGCTTCAGCCATTGTTAAGCCGAATCCTTCACAGCGATGCAGCGATACGTAACAGTCGCAATTGTAGAGCAAACCATTAAGTTTTTCTTTGGACAAATACCCGTCTAGATGTTTGATATTTGAATGATTTACTATGGCTGAGTTTAAGGATGCTTGAGCTTCTGGAAAATTCTTTGAATTGGAAGATTTGACAATCAACAATACGCCGTCATCTTCGCCGAAAGCTTGTTTAAATGCTTGAATTACCGCTAAAGGATTTTTGCGTTCGATGCGGCTGGAAAAGTCGAATATAAATAGGAAAATAAATTTGTCTTTAGGCAAGTTTAGTGCTGCTCTCTCAAGAGTAGATTGAGCTAGAGAAATACTTGGCATGATTTTAATTACCGGAATTGGCGAGACTGCGGAAATTGCCTCGGCGCAATGGTTACTGTAAGTCCAGATTTCGTGAAAGCGATTAAATGCTGGCTGCCATTCCGGGGGAAATGTGGGAAGTTCCCATGCCCAAAAACCGATGTTATATTTATTTTCAAAATAGCTGGAATCTGTATGTTTGATAAAAGTGGCAACTTCATCAGCGTTGACTTGAATTAAGTTTACAGGATGGGGATTGTCTTGGCTAAAATTTTGATAGGTGGTGTCTTGTTTGCGGTGGGGACTGCGGGTAAAATTGTTGATACTGAAGGGAATGCCGGCGGCTTCTGCGGCTCTGATGTTGGCTCGGACACCTTCTCCTATGCCAAATTCGCCGTTGATGTAGCCGGCGATGTTTATTCCTAGATTAGGGTTCATAATTTATAATGTATTTAGTACAGTGCTGTGTTCATTTTTGGAAAAAAGTCAATGAATGGAAGGGCGAAGCATTTCGGCAGACAATTTATTAGTGATAACTAGAGATTTACTGCCGAAATGCTTCGCCCCTACGAATATATTTGCAAAAATGAAATGCACCCGATCGCAAATTATAATTTGGATGAATATTTGCTAACATCTAGTAGTCTCTCCACGATTGGCGAACAAGATTTGAATGAACCGCAGAGTACGCAGAGTACGCAGAGGAAGAGAAGAGAGGGAAGAGAAAGAGTTGACAGCAGAAAGTTTGGTGCTTGACAAATGTGCCGGCCATTGTATACTATCATCGCCATGCTAACCTTCGGCTGTTTGTCTGTTGGCATGGATTGCTCTGCTTTATTTTACGGCAAACTAATCAGGAATTTTAGGGAAAGTGATCGATCGCGTCAACCACGACATCTTGAAGCTGCTACCGCCGGATGCTAAAGTCATTGTCGAAATTGGCTGCGGTACGGGTTCTATGGGCGAGGAGTACAAGCAGATAAATCCCCACTGTCAGTATATTGGCATTGAGCGCGATCGAGCAAAAGCCCAAATTGCGGTCGATCGGCTAGACTGGGTGGTGGTAGCCGATATTGAAGAAATTGCCGTAGAAAGTCTCGACATCGCCCCAGAAACCGTCGATTGCTTGATTTTTGGCGACTTGCTCCCCTATCTCAAAAATCCGTGGCAAATATTAGAACAGTACAGTGCTTTGCTTCACCCGGAGGGGCAAATTTTTGCGAGCATTCCCAACGCTCAATACTGGCGCAGAATTGTCAATCTGTTGCGGGGAAATTGGGAAAATCCCGATGGCAAGATGCAGCACTGGTTTACCCTAGAAAGTATTAAATCATTGTTTGCTGATGCCGGATTGCAGGTTTACGAATTGCAAGGAAAGGGACACAAAACTGAAACTTTTGTCCACTTCCAGCAGTTGCTGCATCCAATGGTCAAGGCTTTAGAGCTCACATCCAGCACTTTTGCTACGGAAACGGGTGCTGAACATTATATCGTGCGATCGACTAGATCGATCGTACCTCCGCGCAGACTGCTAATCCAAACTATTATTATGGCTCCTACAGGGTGCGATCGAGTGCGAGTTTTGGAACCAGACAAATTTAGCGCCACAATTCCCGGTATCCGCACCGTATCCGCAGTCAAAACAGCAGAATTAATTCCGCCGCTGTCTGGAGAAGAAAAAGTCTTCATCTGGCAACGGACAATCATGCAATATCCCGCTTACATTCCCAAACTCAAAGAACTCCTACAACAAGACTATTTAATAGTAGCTGAAATAGACGACAATCCGATCCGCCGCCGCGAATACGCAGACAGCAATTACCTCAGTTATCGTGGCTGTCACTGCGTTCAAACTTCTACCGAACCTCTAGCAAAAATTCTGCGGCACTACAATCCTCATGTTGCCGTATTTCCCAATCAATTAGCTTATCTACCTCCGCCGCGAATCTATCCCGCAGAAGATACAGTCACCGTATTTTTTGGTGCACTCAACCGCGAAAAAGATTGGCAGCCGATTATGGCAGCACTCAATCGAGTCTTAGGCGCTCACAAACAGCGGATTCGAGTTAAAGTAATTCACGACAGCCGATTTTTTAAGTCCTTGGAAATACAGCACAAAGAATTTGAACCATTTTGCAGTTATGAACGGTATCAAGAAATCATGTATAGTTGCGATATAGCTTTACTGCCGCTCGTTTCCAATCCAGTTAACGAAATGAAATCCGACTTAAAATTCATTGAGTGTGCGGCGCGAGGAGTAGCAGTGCTAGCAAGTCCCACCGTCTACGAACATTCGATTATTGAAGGTGAAACTGGATTAATTTATAGACATGAAAAAGAGTTTGAAATCAAGCTGAATTCACTGATTTCTGACACATCCATGCGCCGGGAAATAGCCGCGAATGCTTACGAATGGGTGCGCGACAACCGCTTGCTGTGCGGGCACTACCGACAGCGCCGAGATTGGTACTTGCAAATGCGGGATGACTTGCCGCGTTTGAATGCTGAGTTGCGCGATCGGCTGCCGGAGTTGTTTACCGACTAATGCGGTAAGATTTATAGGCTATTGTGCGATCGTTCTGTTTTATTGTTTAATTTTTAATTGTTAAATCCACACCAATGCGAATTCTATTCACAATTGCTCACTTTTACAATCCCAGCGGCGATGGGAAACACGCTTCCCAGCGAAATGATCCGCAACCGCGACTAAACGCTTTAACCGCTTGCGTAACATCGCTGCAAGCTTTGTACGGCAAATCTCAGTGCATGATCCATATTGGCGAATGTGCAACTATCCCAGCCAATCAAGCTCAAAGTCACGAAATTGACATTGTTATTTGCACAACTCAAGGCTATCATCTATTGCCTCAACTGCCGGTGCAGCCGAGGTCTTTTATGCACCATGCTACGAAATGCGAACCGCTGCTGTTGGGGTTTGAGTGTCAAGCAGTTTTGCGAGCGTGTCTTGACAAATATGATTATTTCTGTTATTTAGAAGATGATTTAATTCTACACGACCCGTGGTTTTTTAGTAAATTAAACTGGTTTACGCATCACGGAGGAAGCGGAAATCTCGTGCAACCAAACCGCTATGAAGTATCGCCTCAAGGGGCTGTTTTTAAATCATATATTGATGGAGATTTAACGGCATCAGCTACTGCTAAGTTTCAAAACGTGGAGGAACAACCGCAGTTAGTGGGGAAAATCATGGAACAACCAATTTCTTTTGAGCGGGCTTTGAATCCTCATTCAGGCTGCTATTTTTTGAATGCGGAACAGATGGCATATTGGACTAAGCAGTCTCATTTCTTGGACAGGGATACTAGCTTTGTTGGCCCGCTAGAAAGTGCGGCGACTTTAGGAATTATGCGGACTTTTCGGGTTTACAAGTCAACTTCTGCTCATGCTAATTTTTTGGAAATCCAACATTTTGGAGCGAGTTTTCTGAAGTTGATTGGTAATAAGGTAAGGCTGTCTGAAGCAGGTTGATATTAGGTTTGGGTTATAAACTCGTGATGGGAGATATAAGCGGAGGAGACTCCGAGAGCCATAGGTGTCAACTGAAGCTCAAATCCAGTTAGAGATTGTTGTTTGACTATTAAATCCAGATCCCCCCTAGCCCCCCTTAAGAAGGGGGGGACAAGAACCCGATCCAAGTCCCCCTTCTTAAGGGGGATTTAGGGGGATCTGGACTATGGTAAAAACGACATTTATCAACGCTTTCAGGCTTAAGCCGAATCATCTTTATCAAACCTCTCCCTACAATAAATGATCAAAAAAGACTTCCTTAAAACCTCAGCTTTAAGATTAATAACGTATCTAATTTTTCCAATATTTCTATCTACTACCACCGCTGAAATTGTCTTGCGAGTTGCGGGATACAAACCTTGGAAAATAGAAAATGCTGATGTTGCTGTCGAACCCAAAGGTAACTTTTTTACCAAAGATTCAGAACTCGGATATAAGCATTTGCCTGGCAAGTTTAAGGTAACGCTTAACGGCAATTACTCGTTTAATGCAACTCATCTCAATAATAGTTTAAGAATAACACATCCACTCAATACTTACAATCAATCGTCAAGAAAGCCTGTAATTTGGATATTGGGCTGTTCTTTTACCTACGGTTGGTCTTTGAATGACAGCGAGACTTATGCGTGGTTGCTGCAAGGGAAATTGCCGCAATATGAAATAGTCAATTTTGGTGTTAATGGCTACGGTACGCTGCACTCGTTTATTCAATTTAAGGAAGCTCTTAAACAGGGAAATAAGCCGAAAGTTGCGGTGATTGCTTATGCGGGTTTTCACGACAGGCGCAATACTTTATTGAGGGCGAGAAGCAAGCAAATGGCTACTTGGAATAAGCTTGGTATTCTGTTTCAGCCTGATGCTAGGTTGAATGGAAAAGATAATTTTACTTACAGCATGACTCAATTGAAATATGAGGAATGGCCGCTAATGCGGGTTTCAGCATTGGTGAATTTTTTGGAGGTTAATTACAATCAATTTGAGGAGGGATTGTACAAAAGTCACAATGTTTCTAAGGCAATTATTGAAGAATTTAACCGTTTGGCTGCGGCTAATGGTGTTAAGTTAGTTGTTGCGGGAATTAATGCTGGTTCTGCTAAGATGTTGGAGGAGTTGAGTCAGGAGGGAATTGCGACGGTGGATATTTCGGTTGATTTGAAAATACCTGCTAATAATAATTTACCTCATGACTTGCATCCAAGTGCGATCGCCAATCGGCAATATGCAGAAAAGTTGGATGTTTTTTTGCAAGGTAGTGTTTTAAAGTAAGTTAACGAACCGCGAAGGCGCAAAGGGCGCGAAGGAAGAGAGGAAGAGGAAGTTTAGGAGTTTTTTATGGTTGCTAGGGTGATGGGATTATTTAATTTTGTTTCTTTTAAGTTGTCTCGCAAGTTTCTGATTGATGGGTTTTTCCTATTTTTACTTGTTCTCGCGACAGTTATATTAACGTCAATCTATGTATCTAGCGAACGTACTTTTTACTGGTGGGATTATGCGGGTTACAATACTGCTACAGTCAATACGGCAAATTTGTTTCGTGACTCGCCAAATAAAGCAATACTTGAAGTTATAGAATCGCTATCTAAAGAAAAAAATCTGTTAATTTCGTTGCCTTTAGTGCCGTTTATTTTATTGTTTGGCGAATCTCGCTTGAGTTATATTCTCAGTGTTTCGCTGATTTATGTACTGCCATTTCGCCTGCTGTTGGGGGCGATTTCTGCAAAGCTAATTCCAGTTGATCCGCGCCGGGTATTTTGGTCAACTGTGCTGCTGAGTTTATTGATTCCGATGAGTTGGATTCCGACTCTGCGGGGATATCTGGATACTGGCGGCTGTGTGTTTGTAGCGCTGTCAATTTTAGTTTACTTGCAGGATGTAAAGCTAAAAAGTTGGTGGAGAATACCGTTAATTGGCTTTTTTCTGGCTGTGGCTGTGTTGTTTAGACGACATTTTGCTTATAGTGCGATCGCATTTTTGGGCGCAGCAGCTTTACAGGCTATCATAGAGTTTATCAGATTAATATACGGTAGGAAAACAACATTGCCGTTTTCAAAAGACGAGGATACGGCATTGTCGTCTCCCTACCGATATTTATTTGAATCTGGTATAAAATTAGGGTTAATTGCTGCAACTAGCTTGACTGTTTTAATGCTGGTAGCGGGAGATTTTACTCGCAGCGCCGTGACGGTGGATTACCGCAATTTGTATGCTGCTTGGAGTTTGTCTGTAAGTGATATTTTAATTCGTTATGCCTCTTTTTACGGTTTGGGAACTTGGCTGCTAGTAGCGATTGGTTTTTCGGCGGGGATTCTGACTCGAATGCTGGTTTCTGAGGCTGCTATTTTTGTTTCGCTATTCGGAATTTTGTCGCTGGTTGAATGGCTTTTTGTCTTGCGTTATGGCTACTTGCACTATACAATTCATGTTACACCGATCGCACTTTTGGGATTATCGGTATTTTTCTGGACAACTTGGCTGACTCTCAAGGACAAAATCCGCTATCTGATGTTAGGCGCGGCTGGTTTGTACCTGGTTGTGAATGCCGCAGTCGGCTTGATTCCTGTCAAAGTGGATTTGTCAAGACTGTTTGTGGGTAATTTTCCGCCGTTAGTGCGATCGGACTACGGCGAAGTGGTAAAGTTAGTAGAGTTTCTGCGAAAAATAGCACCAAACGAAGAACCGATTTATATTGTCGGCGCTTCCAACAGTTTCAATGCTAATATCCTCCGACAAGCTAATCGCAAATTAAATCCTCCCGAAGGTTGGTGGAAATTAAATACGATTGGGCGCCCGCAGATTGACTCCCGCGATACTTACCCACTACCGGAGTTGTTGATGTCGCAATATGCGGTGGTTGCTGTGCCCTTTCAGCAAGTATTGCTGAGTGACGAACAGGTTTTGCGATCGTACGAACAAGATGTTGTTAAAGTTGTATATGATGCTTTTACTCAAAATTGGGAAATTTCCCAAGACTTCCAACAGTTACCACAACAGTTTCAGCTAGAAAACAGTGTCAGTGTGACGGTTTACCGCAGGATTCGTGCTACTTCAATCCCGACAGCCGTCAAAACTCTGGATGCGATGCAGAAACAAATAGGTGAGAAACCAGGTACGCAGTTAGATTGGATTAGCTTGAATCAGTCAATCTACACAAGTCCTAATTATTCAGTCAGTCGAGAATCGGATAACCTTTACAAAATTGTAACTCATCCGATTAAAAATAGCAATAAACTCGATACATCATTTCTGTATTTAGGTGCCATCTCAGACAAGGCGCAAGTTACCAGCAAACTCAATTTACCTAACAAAAAGTGTCCGGGAGTTTCCCTGCGCTTGACTTCGTGGAACAAGCAAGGTAAATTAATAGACTCAACAGCACAAAATTACACTCAAACAAATCCATCCGACTTAAATCTATTAGTTAAAGGTGAAAATCCAATTTATCTACTGCTTGAAGTATTGAGTAGCGAGAAACAGGATTTAACCCAACAATGCAAATTGGAGATTAATAATTTAGCTGTCAGTAGGTAAGTTGAACCGTCAATGCAGAAACATCAAAAATCCGACTGGTATTTTAATCTATCTCTCTATACCTTTGTGATCATCGGTTCGTTGATAGCAGTAGGGTATAAATTCCCCATAGGGGCAAACTTTCCAGAATTGCCACAAATTCAACATCTACTAAATCCTGAACTGTATAAAAATGACTATCACGTTCAGGAAATGGTTAAATTTAATCCAAGATCCTACTATTATTATATCATCTATTTCCTCGCAAACTTAGGAACAGGCATTCCTCTAGCGCATTTTATTTATCAATTTCTAGCCTTCGGTTCATTTATCCTGGCTTGCTACGCAATTATCCAAATATATACTAATTCCAAACTCGCCGCTGCGACGATGACTTTTTTATGTATAGCGGCTGCATTTACGGATGTTGGCAATACTCTGATATTTTCGACTAAATCAGTATCCAGTACCTTCGCGATGGCTTTCGCAATTTGGGGAATTTATTTTAGTTTGCTACGCAAATGGCTGACAGGGTATTTCTTTTTTGGACTTGGCTGTCTGCTGCAATTCTTAGTTGGTTTGTTACCGGGATTGATGATGCTTCCTGTTTTACTGATTGAATCTGTAAGACGGCGAAAGTTCAAAACGTTGATTTTGTCGATCGTACTTTTAGCAGTAATGGCAAGTATAGTGTACGTACCCATGTTATTGACAGGTACTACCAGCACTCAAACTATCGACAATGCCGAGTTTGTCTTCATTCACGCCAAAGTCCGCAACCCCCACCACATCCTCCCATCAAATTGGCCAATTGGCAATTGGTTCAACTTTATCTGTTTTATAGTTGGCGGTTTGCTGTGCATCAAAAATGCCGATTTACTGAAGAAACAAGATAAACTTAACTTTTATGTGATTGTCAGTACATCAATTTTTGCCTTGCTGCTAAATTACGTATTTGTCGAAGTTTACCCGCTGGCTTTTATCGCCAAACTGCAATTAGCTAGAACCGTGCCTTTCGCGCAACTCATTATATTTATTGCTGTTAGTTTAACCGTAGAACAACTTTATCGAGACAAGAAAATAGCCATTGCTTTGTTATTACCGATTGTTTTAACTCTCCCTTTTCGAGGTATTATATTTTTAGGATTATCTGCTTGGCAAGCTATAAATTATATATTTCCCAAACGTTACACTGGTTTCTTATGGGCTTTGACAGCAGCAACCTTAATTTTTAGTTTGATATATCCGCTGACTAATTCATGGGAAATAATAGGCGATCGCACAATCAGCATTCCCATCTTCTTCTCAATTCTCGCCTTCCCATTTATCTTAGAAAAAACAGCCGTATCCACAGTTATCAAACAAACTGCCACCCATACTTTAGCCTTAGCAACCACCGCCACTTTAGTCTTAGGAGTAGCAGGAATCTTGCCGAAACCTACGTTAGATATATTTCAAACCAGAGTTAATATAAATGCTGTTCCCCGTGACGACTTAAGCAAATTAGCTTTACGATTTTCCCAAATCAGCAATCAAGATGCAGTAGTATTAATTCCGCCATCAGTCACCAGCTTTCAATATTTATCACAAAGAGCAATTGTAGTCAATTTCAAAAACTTTCCCTTGACAGAAAAAGGCATCAAAGAATGGCGAAATCGCATGGAAGCTGTTTTAGGAGTCTCGTTAAATCCGCAAATGATTTGGGGAGGAAACGATTTTTTTAGCCGCCGCAGCAGTGACGATTTAGTCAAGGTAGCCCGAAACTATAATGCTGACTATATCCTAACTCGCAGCGATTGGCATCCAAATATTGACGGAACAATTGCAGATAAACAAGGCAAATGGATACTGTATAAAATCAAATAATATCAGCCTTTATTGTGGCACAGAAATCTTGCGTGTGATTTATCAGTTAAAAATTCAAATCGGAATCATCAATAATTTCGCAAATCTGCTTATCCACATAATCAGCATCCACATTCCGCGCCATCAACTCCGCCAAAATTCCCAAAGAAATCAACTGTACCGACAGAATTGTACACAAAATCCCAAAAAATAACAACGGTCGATTGCCGATCGGGCCAAAGTGCATCCCCGCCAAATTCAGAAACCAAATCACAATCAAATAACTCAGCGAAACTGTTCCAACCAAGCCAAAACACAGCCCCAAACCCCCAAACAAATGACCCGGTTTGTGCAAATACTGTGTAGTCGCCAACACCGTCAGCAAATCAATAAATCCCCGCGCATAGCGTTCCCAGCCATAATTAGATTTCCCGTGTTTTCGCGGATGGTGTTCGACAACTACTTCACCTATTTTAAACCCTAAATTGTTTGCTAAAGCCGGAATGTAGCGGTGTAATTCTCCGTACAACTTAATTGACTGCAAAACTTCTCTGCGGTAAGCTTTAAAACCGCAATTCATATCGTGCATTTGTACGCCAGTCAGCAAACACGCAACGGCATTAAACAACTTGGAAGGTAAAGTTTTGGAAAGTGGGTCGTTTCGTTGTTTTCGCCAACCGGAAACTAAATCGAATCCCAATTCTAAACTATCTAAGAATTTGGGAATTTCGGCGGGGTCGTCCTGCAAATCGGCATCGAGAGTAAAGATAATTCTCCCGGCTGCGTTGCGAAATCCGGCTGAAAGTGCGGGGGATTTGCCAAAGTTGCGCCGCATTTTAATCGCTTTAATTAGTTTGGGATTTTGGCTGGCTAAATCGACGATTTCCCGCCAGGAATTATCGCGGCTACCGTCGTCTATAAATATAATTTCGTAACTGTCAATTCCGGTTTGAAACATGACAATTTTAATTTTTTCAAACAGCAATTTGATTGTTGCTTCTTCGTTGTGGACGGGGATTACGAAACTAAGGTCTTTTTGCATGATTTTTTTAACCGCAAAGGGCGCAGAGGACGCAGAGAGGAGTTGTTATAATTGAGTTTTTAGTTGTTATTGATAGTTTGAGAATTTCGCAAGGCTACCCAACCTTCGCGGTTTTTAAATGAGGCATAGGCTGTTAATAGTTTGTCTGTTGGTGATGTTTGGATGTATCCTCTCCACGCTGCGGATTCGTATGCTGGGCCAAACAAGTTAACTAAGTCTGGACGCGGAAAACCTGACGTGGCAAAACCTCGAACGAGATTTTCTTGGTTGAGAATGGCAATACATTTTACATTGTTTTCGGGGTCTCCAACCCAACCAATTACTCTGGAGGCTGCTGGTGCGAGTTTGGTGACTGTATCAAAGTATCCGGGTACTCCGTCTTTGGGCGCTGATAGTAAATTTGGATCGATTTTTGTGTCTAACGCTGCGCAGAAATTGTGTTTTTTGATGTCTCGATTGAATGGTACTAGGTTGTTAGTTTTTAGGGCATCAATTAGCCCGATAAAAGCGGCCGGTCTGTTGCCTACTCTGTCTTTAATTAAGCTGATATCGGTGATTCCCAACTGCAAGGAAAGTGCGACTAGCGGTTGATAAGTTGCTCTGCGGGCGATCGCAATTGCAGTTTCGCCTCCCACCCCGTACATTAATACAATCGCGGCTGTCGCGGCTGCAAACAGCGGTGTCAGCCAACGCGCTTGAATTCTCGGTGTTGGCTGCAACTCCCGTACCGACAGCACTGCGAGGATAATTGTGCTCATCCAAAACAGGGCTGGGAGTGTGGCGTAGCGGGAAGCGGTGGCCTGTTCGAGCCCAAATCCCGATCGGCTGACAGCGGCCATTAACGCCGTTTGCAGCGTGTAAAGTTGGATTGACAGCCAAGGTAGCCACTCCGGGCGATGGCGTTCCGCCCCGCAAGCTACGACCTTTTTTACAAATAGCCAATAACCGATAAAACCTGTTACAGCTATCAAACCAACTATACCAATAATCGAAGCAACAATCACATTTTCACTAAAAATTCCGCCGAGGTAAGTGGGAATATATTCAAGAGTTTTGAGCGGGTTAATTTTAGTTAAAGAAGGGTGATGAGATGGAGTTTTATAAGTCAAAACATAAATCCCAATTACCGCAATCGAAGCAGCGAAATACAAATAAGTTATGCGCCGAGGAAACCGCAACACAACCGCCGCCGCACACAATATCGGCCACAAAGCTAAAGGAGTGCTGTAACTAATACACCCTAAAATTCCGAACACAATGCTACCAACTACCCAACCATTCCGTAGGGGCGATGCCCCCGTGTTCGCCCCCACAATAGTCACATAGGATTGCAAACAAAATATCGCACAAATCACAAACAAATTAGCAATTATCCAGTGAACACCGCTGAATCCCCGCATCCAGTTGTGCGCCGCCGCTGGAGTAAAATTAAAAATAGAAATACAAAGGATAACTGAGATAAATTGCAGCGGATAATTCCTTAATTTAAGTGGTAGTAAAGCAATTAATACATAGCACTGAATCCAAGCCAAAAACCAGGCAACTAAACATAAACCAATATTTGAACCTTGGGTAAAAACGATGTTTAAGGCATAGATAATTGCCGGAATCAAGACAAAATGCTCGTTCGCTTTAAATATCCAACTAAAAGGATTTGTCGAAAAACCGTCTACTGAATAAAAATTCCACGTCATCCACCAATAATCAAAATTAGACAAATCTCCAGCTTGTGATATTAGGTACAAAACATATGAGGCTGGTATCAGGATGCCGATAACTGATGCGGCAATTAAAACATATTGTTGCTTGACTTTCATCGGATTGGGAGATTGGGATATGGCGGGGATTAAAGAAACCGGGTTTTTCAATTTATTGAGGCTTTGAACCAAGTATTTTGGTAAAAAAACCCGGTTTCTGGCTACTTTACAGATTTACTCGACTTTTCATTTAACTTCTCTTGCTAACATTTGTCTGAGCCCTTGCCGCCAATGGGGAGGATATGTGCCCAGAAGTGCTGATATTTTCACCGTAGAGAGGACGGAAAAAGCGGGACGTTTTGCGGGTGTTGGATATTCGGCGGTAGTGATGGGAATCACGCGCTGAACTTTCAGGGGAAAGCCGAGTTTTGCTGCTTCTTCAAAAATGGCGATCGCGAAATCATACCAACTGCAAACACCGCTGTTTGTATACTGGTAAGTTCCAAAAATTTCTGGCTTAATTTGAGGAATAATTTGCGAAGTTGCCGCCGCTAAATCGCCAGTCCAAGTAGGACTACCGATCTGATCTGCTACTACTCGAATCTCTTCCCTTTCCTTGCCCAACCTCAGCATCGTTTTGACAAAATTGCCTTTCCCACCGTTGCCGTAAACCCATGCCGTTCTAATAATAATGTGCCGATTTCCCGCTTGTCGAATTGCCTCTTCGCCTGCTAATTTTGACTTGCCGTAAGTTCCCAGCGGGTTCGTAATATCTGTTTCCAGATAAGCCGAACCGCGACTCCCATCAAATACATAATCAGTGGAAAAGTGAATCAAACTCGCTCCGAGTTTCTCGCATTCTTCTGCGAAAATTCCTGGTGCAATTCCATTGACTGTGCGTGCTAATTCCGGTTCATTTTCCGCTTTGTCTACAGCCGTATAAGCACCCGCATTTACCACTAAATTCGGTTGGATTTCAGTCATTGCTTGACGGATGCTTTCGGGTTGGGATAAATCGACGCGAGTGCGATCGACTGCAATTACCTCTCCCCAAGATAATAAAATTGGCTGCAATTCTTGAGCTAGCTGTCCGCTACCGCCTGCGAGTAAAATTTTCATTATCAAAACACTTGAGCTGTTTTCAACGTTTGTCCGGCTTTGTCTTTAGCTGATAAGATTGGTTGTGCGCCATTTAGCGGCCAGTCGATCGCCAAATCGGGGTCATTCCACAGGATACACCGCTCGTGTGCCGGTGCATAGTAGTCTGTAGTTTTATACAAAACTTCAGCAGTCTCCGAAACCACTAAAAAACCGTGTGCAAATCCCGCAGGCACCCAAAGTTGCTGCTTATTTTCTGAACTCAGCAAACACCCCACCCACTTTCCGAAAGTCGGCGAACTTTTTCTAATATCCACCGCTACATCAAATATTTCGCCCGCAACTACCCGCAGCAATTTGCCTTGAGGCTGCTGCATTTGGTAGTGCAAACCGCGCAGCACATTTTTAGAAGATTTGGAATGATTGTCTTGAACAAATTCTGCCGTCACACCTGTTTTATCGACAAAAGCTTGGTGGTTGAAACTCTCAAAAAAGAAACCGCGATCGTCTCCAAAAATTTTCGGCTCAATTATCAGAACTTCCGGTATTTCGGTAGATATAACGTTCATAGTTGGCTGTGTTGCGTGATAAACTCATACTTGGTCTCTGCCATCTTACTATGAAAGCCGACGCATATCTCAAAAAATTGTATGCCAATCGATTTGATTCTCAACAAATGCAAGCGAAGCGCATCCTCTGGCAAGTTTTGATTGACGATTTCTTGCAAAATTATGTTCCTTCAGAATCAGCGATTTTAGATATTGGCGGTGGATACTGCGAGTTTATCAATCAGATTCGAGCAGCAGAAAAATGTTTAATCGACCTCAATCCTGATTCTAAGTTATTTGCTAATCCTGATGTGAATGTGCTGAATATTGATGTGTTAAATTTGGACGATCGCACATTATTTTCCAAACAGTTCGATCGCATTTTTATCTCCAACTTTTTTGAGCATCTCTCCAACAAAGAAGAACTGGTACAAATTATCTCATTTTGCTTCGATGCCCTCAAGCCCGGCGGTTCCCTTTTGGTAATTCAGCCTAATTTCAAATACTCTTACAAGGAATATTACGATTTTATCGACCATCAGTTACCGATTACACACTTGGCGCTGCAAGAGCTTCTAGAAACTGTCGGCTTTGAAATTGATTTAATCATACCGAGATTTTTACCGTTTTCGACGAAAGGTAGACCCGCCTCGCCCTTGCTTTTAAAAGTTTACTTGAAATTGCCTTTATTATGGCGATTTTTGGGAGGACAAATGTTTATCAAGGCATCGAAAAATAATAATTGACCCTAAAATTGGGTCGGAAACTTATAAGAATCGGCGCAAATTCAATCCGAGCAGAGTCAATGATCAAGTTGCGTGAAGCGGAGCTATCCCGTAGGGAATCGTACTCTGTAGATTGCCTTTTTAAGTGTTATCATAAAATTGACAAGGTATCCAGCATTTCCGGTATTGTCAAATTAGATAAAGCTGCTATAAAAGCATCAGTCTGAGGACAAAAATGATGACACAAACTCAATTATCCGCCGCCCTTGCAGTCAATATTCCACTAACACTAACACTCACCGTTACCCGCGAGCAGTTCGTGGAGTTGGCTCTCGCCAATCGGGAGTTACAATTAGAACGTACAGCCACAGGAGAATTAATCGTGAAGCCACCAACCGGAGGCGAGACAGGATACAGAAATTTAGATATTGAAGGACAACTCTGGCTGTGGAATAGCCGGGCTAAACTCGGTAAAGCATTTAATTCTTCTACTGGTTTTCACCTACCAAATGGAGCCGATCGCTCTCCCGATGCGTCTTGGGTTCGTCAAGAAAGGTGGGATGCGCTAACCCCAAAACAAAAAGAAAGCTTTATTCCCTTGTGTCCTGATTTTGCGGTAGAGCTTCGTTCTAAAAGTGATAACATGGAACCACTGCGAGCCAAGATGAAAGAGTATATGGATAATGGCACTCGTTTAGGTTGGTTGATAGATCGGAAAAATCTAAAAGTGGAAATTTACAGGCAAAATCAGGAAGTGGAAGTGTCGGATAATCCTGCAACTTTGTCGGGTGAAGATGTGTTGCTGGGGTTTGTTTTGGATTTGACAGAAGTTTGGAGCTGAAAGCCGATCGCACTTATCGCCAAATTGCGATCGAGACGCTCCTTGCTGGATTCCTTTTTTTACCCTTTTGAACCAAGAAAGCGGCAACTGTTGGCGGCACAATCCGACAAGATAAGTGACTAAAAAATCGCAGCCTTTAGCGATCGCCCTTGCAGTAATTAATCAGTTTGGCAGTCAAAGCATCTTGATTTGCCGCTGCTTGATTCGCCTGCTGTCCAGCCCTGATAATGTCTGCTTGAGCTGCTTGGATTTGCTCTCGACCTTTTATACTGGTAGAAGCCTGATTCCCTGCCTCAAGAGCTTTCCCTATGTCGCCGAGTGCTTGACCTATTTCGCGGAAGGATTTAACCGATGGGCCTTGCATTTCTTTGAGGGTTGTGTCTGTTATTTGCAGAGCCTCAAGTTGTTTCGCTATCTGGTTCAAATCTTTCGCTAAATTCTTGGTCGTTGCAGCATCGTTGCTGTCTTTCTTAATCTCAATGAGAGTGTTGCCTTTGGCGACAATTTCAGTAAATTTAGTACACTGGGCTGCTCGGTTATCGCTGCAACTAATCGTCAGCGTACAGCAAGCAACAACTACGAGCAGGATGGCTATCTGTTTGCGAAAAAAGTACATGAATCCTCGGTTGCAAAAAAAAGTAGATTCTGGAATTTTATAGTAGAGTGTGTCAGCGATTAGCCGATCGGCACATCCACTGTCGAAAAAACAAACAGCATTCAGACACGCTCTGCTAAGCTAAACTACGTACCTGTTTGGGAACTATGGTCAAAAACAGCAATAACCTACAGAAGGGCAGCATTTGGGGATATCTTACCCTGCTTTTGCCAATTTCCTTGACGGCGGTTGCCAGTTTCGAGTCGGGAAAGATGTTTTGGGCGATCGCCACGACAGCGGGGATTGCTTGGGCTTGCAAACTCTACCAGCAGCAGCAAAAACACAAGCTAGCTCATTTAGACTCGGTTTTTTACAGATTGATCAAGGAAAATCAAGGGCGAGTTACGGCTTTGGATTTGGCGATGAATGCGAAACTCCCGGGAGAAAAGGTTCAAGAGTATCTTGACGAAAGGGCTTCGGAGTTTGCAGCAGATTTTGAAGTGACGGAACAAGGCGGAATTTTGTATTATTTCCAAATAGCTCCAACTGTCAATCAAAGCGAAACACCGAATGCGGCAATAGCTGTTCAAGAGCCTCCCACAAATCGGGAAAAAGCACAAGACAAAAAACCGAACTTATTCCCGATCGCACAAACCAAAAATCCTGAAAATCCCAAAATATCTTTTACCCAGACGGAACTTTCCCGCAGGTTCAAAGTTCACGCAAGTACGATCGGCAAGTGGAAAGTTAAGCCGGAGTTTGGTGAGTGGAGTCGCGAAAAAGACCCAGAGGCGATCGCCTGGGAATATTCTACAGAAAACAAGCGATTTTATCCCAAAGATTGAGATCCTAAAAAATCCGGTTTCTGAAGCCTGAGCCTTTCCTGGACTGATTCTACTGCCCGTTGACCGATCGACCTCTTTAGGTTATTTTAAGTAAAATCCTGTGTTGAGTTTACCACATAAAAGTCAATACGGTTCAGATAAGACCGATCCCCCCTAGCCCCCCTTAAAAAGGGGGGGACAAGAAGTTACTCAAAGTCCCCCTTCTTAAGGGGGATTTAGGGGGATCTCCGGCGAATTAACAATGTTAACTGAACCGTATTGACATAGAAGTCAGTAAGTTCGATCGTTATATTTATTTTTTTCTCCCATGTCTAAACCAACCTTGCGCGTAGTCGCCCGCCTTGTCGCCTTTCCCGACAAAGTAGCAGAACTTAAATCCCTGCTGCTGAGCATTATGGAGCCAACTCGCCAAGAAGTAGGCTGCATCAAATACGAACTTCTGCAAAATCAAGCCGATCCTACGGATTTTACGTTTGTTGAAGAGTGGGAAAGTGCAGCTTTGCTGGAACAGCATCTCGCTTCAACTCATATTCAAGCCGCAGTGCAGCAATTAGACGGTTTGGCAGTTGGGCCACCGGATATTCGCCGCTATGAATTGCTAGCTTAAAAGTGCAAATTGCACACCCTAAATATATGGGTTCTGCGTAAGTCTCATTCTACTAACTTCGGAAAACCTCATGAGAGTAGCAACAATAGAACAGTTATTTATTTATCCAATTAAAGGGCTGACACCGCAAGAAATGTCGGAGTTTGCTTTAACAGCGGGACATGGAATTAAGGGCGATCGAGCTTTTGCGCTAATGTTTGCAGATAGTAACATCGAAGCAGCCAATATCCCCGCAGAAAACGTGCCTTGGATGAGCAAAAAATATTTGGCAGTTCAAAACGATTGGCCTCTGTTAGCAGCTTTGGAGTGCGATTATCAACCGGAAACGGCGGTTTTAACAGTTAAGCGTGAAGGAGTTGCAGTATTATCAGCAGCAACGAATACAGCGGTGGGGCGCGATCGCATCGGCACTTTTTTCACGGAATATCTAGCCACAATTGAACCGACAAAAGAAGCGAGACATCCGCAGCTTGCACCTTTGCAATTAGTCGGCGACAGCAGTGGCGAAACTCGTTATCCCGATCGACAACCCGTACACATTTCTCTACTGAGTCAAGCCACATTAGATGAATTAACCCAAAAGGCGGGTAAAAACATAGACGTGCGCCGATTTCGCCCGAATATCGTGCTAGAAGGCATTTCGGCTTGGTCGGAATTTGAGTTAATCGGAAAACAGTTTCAATTAGGTGCGGCGCGCATAGAGGTGACAGCACGAATCGGTCGCTGTGTCAACATAGAAGTTAATCCAGAAACGGGCGATCGAGATATTGCCCTACTCAGTTTACTGCAACAAGAATTTGGTCACGCCCAAACTGGAGTTTTAGCCAAAATCATCAACAGCGGCACAGTTAAAATCGGCGATATTTTGAATCTTTGATCTCATATCAATTCCGGCGCAGCCGGAATGATAGAAACGGAGGAGACGGCAGTGCCGTTTCCCTACGCCAGATTAATTATGGGGACTAAGGCACTGCCGTGTCCTGATTTCGGGTAATATTAATTCCGCCGATGCAGCCGGAATTGATATTAATTTCCCCCAAACAATCAACCCGAGCTCAACTATGGGGCGGACACACAAACCCGCCCCACAGATGCCCGATTGAGGCCGTTGCTGAGAAAAGAGTATGATTTGCCTCCTAAATTTATATCAGGATCACGCTCGGCCGGTGCGTGGCCAGCAGGTCGAGTGCCTGATGCGAGGTCGCCGCGACCAGCACGTCGGCGCCCGCCTGCTTGAGCGCAAAGTCCAGGAGCTCGCGCGAATCCGCCTCGTCGTCCACGACCAGGGCGAGGATGCCCGTGAGCCGGCCGTCGCCTGCCGCGACGTCCGACATGCCGCCGGAGGCACTGGTGGAGTCCATCGACACGTCCGCGGCGGGCAAGTACACCTCGAAGGTCGCCCCGCGATCCACGCCGTCGCTGCGCGCGCCGATGATCCCGTCGTGGGCCTCGACGATGTGCTTGACGATCGCCAGGCCGAGGCCGAGGCCTCCGTGCGCGCGGGTCGAGCTGCCATCTCCTTGCCGGAAGCGGTCGAACATATAGGGCAGCAGGTCGGGCGCGATGCCCTGACCGGTGTCTCGAACGAGCAGGCGCACGCCGCCAGGCGCGCTCTGCAGCACGACATCGATGCGCCCGCCGGCCGGCGTGAACTTGACCGCATTCGTCAGCAGGTTGAGAGCCACCTGCTGCACCCGGTACGGGTCGGCGTTGACCACGAAGGGGCCCGCGACATCCGCCGACAGGATCACATGCTTCGCGTCGGTATCCGGGCGCACGGCGTCCACGGCCGCGGTCACCGCCGAGCCGATGTCGAACGGCCGCCGATCCAGCGGGAACTTTGCGGTGACGATGCGCGAGACGTCGAGCAGGTCCTCGACCAGCCGCTGCTGCGCCTCGGCGTTGCGGCGGATCGACGCCAGCGCGCGCGCTTCGGTCGCTTCGCCAAGCGCCCCC
>JANNOR010000246.1:0-10173 GCA_031399265.1 Cyanobacteria bacterium SOY_34_metabat_3
ACTTTAGATAGGGGCGAATTCTCCAAGCACGAAGTTATACTCCTAAAATTAATAAAAGCGATCGCCCGCCCGACAAAAATGCACTCCCAAATATTGCGAAAACCAGACGGCCGCCCACTGACACTCTACAGCCGCTACCCAATCCCAGAAGGTATCGTGGCCGTAAGTCCCAGCAATGAACCCGTACAAGCAAACCCGCACTTTCGGTGGCATCCTTTGCGCGGGGAATGGGTAGCCTACGCCAGCCACCGTCAGGGAAGAACTTTCATGCCACCGCCGGAATACAACCCGCTGGCTGCTACAATTAACCCTAAATTTCCGACAGAATTGCCGCCGGGAGATTACGATGTCGCAGTGTTTGATAACCGCTTTCCATCGATGACTTTGCAGGCAAAAAACGCACCTGCAAATATTGTCGAAACTCTGCCCGCTAAAGGCATTTGCGAAGTCGTTGTGTTTACTCAAGATCCGCTGGCTTCCCTCGGTTCTTTAGAGTTATCTCACTTAGAATTGTTGTTAGAAGTGTGGGCCGATCGCACTTCAGTTATTGGCAGCAATCCCGAAATTCAATACGTCTTGCCTTTTGAAAATCGCGGCGTAGAAGTTGGAGTAACTTTGCACCATCCCCACGGTCAAATTTATGCTTATCCCTTCGTGCCTCCGGTGCCCGCGCGGATGTTAGAATGTCAGTCGGTTTACTATCAAAAAAACAGTAGCGGTTTGCTGCAAGATTTGATTCAAAAAGAGATTGCTGACAAACAGCGAATTCTTTATTTGGATGAAGAGGCGATCGCCTTTGTGCCCGCTTGCGCCCGCTACCCCTACGAAGTTTGGATCGCCCCGATCGCACCTACTGCCACATTTATCGATTTGACGGAAAAACAGCGTCAATCACTCGCTAAAGCCTTAAAAACAGTCGCCCTTAAATACGACGGTTTGTGGCAGCGCCAATTCCCTTATTTGATGGCTTGGTTTCAAGGCCCCACAGACGGGAAACCGCATCCTGAAGCGCATTTGCACGCTGAATTCTATCCGCCCTATCGATCGAGCGATCGGCTAAAATATCTAGCAGGAACCGAACTCGCCGCCGGAATGTTTGCCAACGACGCATTACCCGAAGAAAAAGCAAAAGAATTGCAAGCAGTATCCGTCAATCTATTTTAGATTTTAGATTTTAGATTTTAGATTGAGGAAATGCTGACTAAAATCATTGATTTTCTTCCTTCTTCCTTCTATCCGTTACATCCGTTACATCCGTTACACAATCCGCTGCCGAACTTTCTTCTTTCATCTATGATAAACTCATTAAACCAAGAAGTCGATCGCAAACTCGAATTCATCCGCAACGCCTTAACAGAAACCGGAACAATCGCCCTGCGCTTGCGTGGCACGGACTGGTTTGCTTGGGCGACAGCGGGCGGTTCCAATACAGTATTACTGACAGCAGAAACCGGAGTTGCAGAAATATTAATTACCGCCGATACAGCTTGGGTACTGACAGATGAAATCGAAGCTCAGCGCTTGCAAGATGAAGAAATTCCAGACAACTTTCAAATGCACATCTATCCTTGGGCGGATGTTGCACAGCGCGAGACTTTTGTCAAAGAAATTACTGGTGGCGGTAACGTGATGAGCGATCGACCAAATGCGGCAGAAAGGGCGATCGCCACATCTTTACAATCCCGCAAACAAATCATGATGTCAAGCGAATTAGATCGATACCGGCGAGTCGGGCGTTTAGCCAGCGAAGCGATGACAGAGGTACTTTCTGCAGCCAAACCGACATGGACAGAATATCAGCTAGCGGGAGCCGGTGCAGAAGCATTGTGGGCCAGAGGCTTGCATCCAGCGCTGACATTAGCAGCAGGAGAAAGGCGTTTGCCGCAGTACCGCCACGCTACTCCAACCGGCGAACAAATCGGGCGGCAAGCAATGCTAGTATTTTGCGCTAGGGGCTGCGGTTTGTATGCGAATTTAACTCGATTTGTCTGTTTCGGTTCCCTTGAGGAAAAGGATGCCCAATTGCACCAAAAAATTAGAGAAATAGAAGCCGCCGCGCTGAATTTTTGCCAGCCGGGAGTTGCGCTGAATGCTGTTTACGAGACACTAAAAATTGCTTACGAACAGCACGGATATTCTCAGGCAATTCGGGAACACCATCAAGGCGGAACTACCGGATATTTGGCGCGGGAAATTGTGGCGAATCCGGCTACTTCAGATGTTTTAGCAGAAAATACGGCTGTGGCTTGGAATCCGAGTTTGTCTGGAGCAAAAATTGAGGATACGTTTGTAGTTTCCAGCGGTGGAAAATTGGAAAGTTTGACATTCGATCCGAATTGGCCGAGTGTAGAAGTAGCGGGAAGGTTGCGCTCGGTGCCGCTTGAAATATAGCCGATAGATCGACCGTTGTGAATTTAATGTTGTGCATTAAAACTCGTTTGTAGTAAGGACTAAAGTCCTTAGAATCCCCAAACTGTAAGAAAGGACTGAAGTCCTTACTACAAACCGATTGTGGTTAGACATCGGCATCTTTTTTTTTAAACTCTCAATACAGGTCTTTCGGGATTTTCAGGATTGGGAACTAGACGCTGATTCTTGCAATCTACCAGCAAATCTAAAGTTTCTAACACAGTTTGACCGATTAACACCATATCGCCTAAAACCATTGCCGCCTCGATCGTCTCGCGCCCTTCCAGTTCAATCAGAATAGGCCCGGTCAATCCCACAGTTTCTTGTCTGCCGTCAGCATATTTTGCTATTTCTTGACTCCGAATTCTTAAGCCGAGGTGTTCGCAGACTTCTAGGGGAATTGCTGTGCGTACAGCACCAGTATCTATCAGTGCTTCTGCTTCATACACGCGCAACAGATTGGGATTGAGCAATCCTCTCTTGACTAACTCTTCATCAATTGCATTCGTTAGCTTGACTTTGACTCGAACTGCACCCATATTTTTGCTGACTTGAATTCGATCGCGATCGAGATTTATCATATCGCCTCTTGTCGTCTATAAAGTCTACTTTTAATTCTAGCTTCGATCTTAAGTAAGGTGCGCAGTGCGCACCCTACAAGTAGAGTTTGTGCGATCGCGAACTAACTACTCATCTTCAGCATAGATATACCGATACAATTCGCTCGGATCTGGCTCGGGGCTTTTCTCAGCAAAATCTACCGCATCATCGATTATTGCTTCAATCTTTTTCTCGATCGCCTTTAATTCCTCAGCAGTTGCCAAAGTGCGATCGATCAAATCAGCAGCCAACTTCTTAATCGGATCGCGGGGGAACCAATATTCCTTCTCTTCCTTAGAACGCAATTCGTCAGGATCTGCCAAGGAATGCCCGCGAAAACGATAAGTCAAAGCCTCGATCACCGTCGGCCCTTCGCCAGCGCGCGCGCGAGCAACAGCTTCTTTTGCTACTTCCCGCACCGCCAAAACATCCATCCCGTCAACCTCAAAACCAGCCATGCCAAAAGCATGAGCTTTCTTGTAAATTAACGGGTCAGAAGTAGCTCGCTCGTGGGCCATGCCGATCGCCCATTTGTTGTTTTCAACAACATAAAGAATCGGCAACTTCCACAAAGCAGCCATATTCAAACACTCGAAAAACTGACCGTTATTTGCAGCGCCGTCGCCAAAGAAACAAGCAGTCACGCCATCGGAACTTTGATCTCCCAAAGCTTCGCGCCGATACTTCGATTGAAAAGCCGCCCCAGTAGCTACAGGAATCCCCTCAGCCACAAAAGCATAGCCTCCCAACAGCCGATGTTCTGCCGAAAACATATGCATCGAACCGCCGCGGCCTTTCGAGCAACCAGTTTCCTTTCCGAACAACTCCGCCATTACTTCCCGCGCCGGTACGCCCGCGCTCAAAGCGTGTACGTGATCGCGGTAGGTGCTGCTGACGTAATCCGTACTATCCCGGCGCATCGATCGAATCACGCCAGTAGACACCGCTTCCTGACCGTTGTACAAGTGGACAAAACCAAACATTTTGCCCCGGTAGTACATCTCAGCGCATTTGTCTTCAAACAAGCGCCCCAACACCATATCCTCGTAGAGCATCAAGCCCTCATCCCGAGAAATAGTTACGCTCTGCGCGTCAAAAACTGGTAAAGTCCGTTCCTGAACCATAAAAAATTAATACCCGATCGGCGAACTAGACAAGTTAAATCGAACCATACTCAAATCACTGTAAACCGAGATTGGACACAACCGCAGCAGAAAATAGTGGGACAGTTTTCCCAGTCTGCGATCGCAAATTGTTAAAATCAGGGAGATGGCGGTCAAATGCCCGGAGTGGCAGAACCGACTTGCGGCCCAAACCCGACCAAGTTGTGACTAATACTTTTGTTACAAACCAACCTTAGCTAAGATAGGCTAATTCAGTTGCTAGCGCTTTGGGGAAGTGGACAGTGTTAATTCCACTAGATTACTACCGTATTTTGGGTCTACCGATTCAAGCTACTGCCGAACAGTTGCAGCAGGCTCATCGAGATCGCACTTTACAGCTCCCGCGCCGGGAGTATTCCGAAGTTGCGATCATCGCCCGCAAACAACTGCTCGATGAAGCCTGCGCCGTTCTGTCAGACTCAGACGGGCGCAAAGCTTACGATGCCAGTTTTTTAGCAAAAACTTACGATCGAGAGTCGGAAGCAGCAATTTTCGCCAAGCAGAGGTCGAAAAGCTCAGTTCAAGAGGCTACAGTTTTGCAAGACGATGCCGGAGAAACCGCTCCAGCAGAATCCAAGGCTTTAGACGCCGCTCCCGACCCCCACACTCCAAGTATTGAAATCGATGACAACCAATTCGTAGGAGCCCTGCTCGTACTGCAAGAACTGGGAGAATACGAACTCGTACAGAAGCTGGGTCGCCCGTATCTCAACAATGGCAGCAGCGCGATCGCCGAAGGTCGTTTCGGCGACAAAGAGCTCGTGCGGCCAGATATAGTTTTAACAGTAAGCCTTGCCTGTCTAGAACTCGGTCGCGAACAGTGGCAGCAAGGTCAGTACGAAAATGCCGCCAAATCATTAGAAGCAGGCCAAGAACTGCTGCTGCGCGAAAGCCTATTTTCTAGCGTGAGGGGTGAAATGCAAGCCGACATATACAAACTACGTCCGTACAACATTTTAGAGTTACTATCCCTCCCCGAAGAAAAAGTAGCCGAGCGCCGCCAGGGACTGGAAATCCTGCGAGAAATGCTCCAAGAACGGGGAGGCATCGACGGATCGGGAGACGATCGATCGGGTTTAGGAATAGAAGACTTCCTGCGCTTCGTCCAGCAACTGCGGAAACACCTAACCAGCAGCGAGCAGCAGACCCTATTTGAAGCCGAAGCCGGCCGCCCCTCCGCAGTCGCCACTTACCTTTCGGTCTACACCCTGTTAGCCCAAGGATTTGCAGCCAGACAGCCATCGGCGATCCGCCGCGCCAAGCTGATGCTGATGCAGCTCGGCCGCCGCCAGGACGTTCACCTCGAAAAAGCCGTGTGTTCCCTGCTGCTGGGCCAAACAGAAGAAGCCAGTAGAGCCCTCGAACTCAGTTCGGAAAAAGAACCCCTCGCCTTCATTCGCGAACATTCTCAAGATTCTCCCGATTTGTTGCCCGGGCTGTGCTTGTACGCCGAACACTGGCTGCAAGAAGAAGTGTTTCCCCACTTCCGCGACTTGGCTTCCCAGTCAGTCTCTCTGAAAGATTACTTTGCCGACCCGAAAGTACAAGCTTACCTAGAAGCTTTGCCCCAAGACGCAGAAACAGCCAACGAATGGGTCGTCGTGCAACCCCGATCGGGCAAACCCCAAGGACGGCTGCAACCAACAGGCGATCGCCCGCCCGCTCCAATCCAGCCCCCAGCAGCCAAGCAGGGAGCCAGTACCGTCACCTTGACCCCCGTACCGGCCGACACGGTCAACGCAGCCGATCGCCCGAAATACCAGGCAAAGGCGGCAGAATTAGGCGCGGTCTCCGCTGTTTCTAACCCGACAGCTACGGCGGGACGCGCGCCCTCGACCTCGAAACAGCGGCGGAACCCAAGTTCAAGCCGGCGCAGCGGAGGCACAGGCGATTTTGCCGATCGAGCGCGCACCGCCGCAGCACAAATTTCCGAGAAAGTCAAGTCCATGCCTCGAAACAGGCTGGCTCTGTTTATCGTCGCAGGAGTCTTGAGCCTGTTAATCCTGTGGTGGATATTCAGTCTCTTGGCTGGCGCCATGCAAGCCCTGTCGGGCCCATCCCTCCAAGGAGAGCAAGCATCCATCAGCCTGGAAGCAGCGCCCATAGAAATCCCCGCCGCGACCGCCGCCGCCCCAGAACCTAGCGCCCCCGCCCCAGTGTCAGGAGCAATCACAGACGAAGCAGCAGCACAAATCGTTCAAGGCTGGCTGTCGGCGAAAGCTGCGGCATTGGGCCCCAACCACACTGTCGAAGAATTAAAGCAAGTTCTCACCGAACCGGCTTTGTCTCGCTGGCAGTTGATGGCAGAGGCCCAACAGCGCAATAACGCCCACCAGCGTTACGTACACAGCCTTCAAGTCAAAGGAGTCAAGACGAATCCCACTAATCCCGATCGCGCCGAAGTGGAAGCGCAAGTAACCGAAAAAGCCGAAGTGTTCGATGCCGAGAGGCTAGTTACTTCCCGCAACGAAAACCTCCGCATCCGCTACGACTTGATCCGCCAAGATGGGGAGTGGCGGATTATGGATTGGCAAGTGATGAAGTAGGGAATTGGGAATTGGGCATTGGGAATTGGGCATTGGGCATTGGGCATTGGGCATTGGGAATTGGGCATTGGGATCGCCCAGCAAGTTCGGACGCGGCAATGCTCGCGAGGGAGGAGACGGCAGTGCCGTTTCCCTACTCGAAAATAATCGATTTGGCTCGCGCTAGGAGGAGACGGCAATGCCGTTTCCCTACCGCCCGATAAATTGTAGGGACACGGCATTGCCCATAGGTGTCAACTTAAGCCTGAAATCCTGGGTATCTCTAGCTTTTACCGGAGTCTAGATCCCCCTAAATCCCCCTTAAGAAGGGGGACTTTGAAAATACTCCTGTCCCCCCCTTCTTAAGGGGGGCTAGGGGGGATCTGGGCTTAATCGTTAAACAACAGTCTCTGACTGGATTTGAGCTTAAGTTGACACCAATGGGCATTGCCGTGTCCTGAATTTTGGTAATATTAATTCTGATGCCGCCGGATTTGATCTAACAAATAACCAATAACAAATAAGTTCTTCCTTCTTCCTTCGACTATAACTTTTAATTTTGGGACGGGAGTTTTGAATTGCAAATAATTGTTGAAGGCTGGCGTTTTATTTATCATTCCTATTGCGTAGCAAATCAATTTCAACTGCTGGAAATGCTCGTAGGCGTAAGCCGGGGCGTAAGCCATCGCCCGCGAGGACAAATTGAGCTTTTCCATCGGGATATGCCCTACGTAGACCCAGCTTGGGAGACAAAAGTTAGTTTGTTCGATCGCGCCAACGACAGATTACTGCGCAGTATTCCGAGTCCTGCGGTAAATCAGCCAGCCGACGTAACGCTGCGAATGCACTGCCCCTGGGACTTTTCAGCATCCAGCAGCACGGAAACCTGGGTATTTGCAGCGACAGAATGGGGGATTATTACCAATACAGTATTGCAGGCGATCGGCGTTAGGTCGATCGCCCAAACTCCGGTTAATTCAGAAGTAAAAATCATTACACCTTCGGCGTGGTCAAAAGCGGGCTTAATTCGCAGCGGTGTTGAGGGCGATCGAATTGCCGTTGTACCTTTGGGAGTCGATCCTCAGATTTATTATCCTGTTTCGGGCGATCGGCGTCAATTGCTGCGCGAAAGCTTCGGTTGGTCAAACTATTTTATATTTTTAAACATCGGAGGACAAACCGATCGCAAAGGCATTCGTCCTTTATTAAAAGCCTTCGCGGCGGTAGTTGACAAATATCCAGATGCGAGATTAGTTTTAAAAGGTTCAGAACTGCTTTATCCGTCCAGAGACGAGATTGCTGAAGCTTGCCGAGTTGTGCTCAACGATGCCGAAAGAGCGAGAGTTTTACCAAGATTAATTTATACTGGCAACCAACTATCTTTTGCTCAAATAGCTGAGTTTTACCAAGCAGCAGATGTTTATGTTTCTCCCTATTTGGCAGAAGGTTTTAATCTGCCGGTGTTGGAGGCTGTGGCTTGCGGTTTGCCCGTAATTTGTACCGAGGGCGGCCCGACTGACGATTTTACTCGATCGGACTTTGCACTGCGAATCGAGAGTAAATTTATGGCTGTGGTAATTGAGGGGGAAACCTTATTTATGTTAGCTCCTGAGTGGGAACATTTGACTGATTTGATGCAGCGGGCGATCGAACAGCCTGGAATTGCGGCGAGAGCTCGGGTTGCGGGCCCGGGTTTTGTGGCTGATAATTTTACTTGGAGGCGATCGGTCGATCGGCTACTTGAGGTTATGGGAGGGGATAAGAAGAGAGAGGAGAGATCTATTTTTGAGCCAATAATTTTGTAGTTTGGGCATTTCAAGCCCTAGATGGGGAAATAGGTATTTTCCGGCCTACTGAAATTAAGGCATTTAGGCAGGTATTAAAGTTTCAATCCCTGATAGGGTTTTAGGTATTTTCCGGCTAATCTGATGGAGTCTGAAAGCGTTACTGTGATAGTTTCAATCCCTGATAGGGTTTTAGGTATTTTCCGGCTTCGCGAGGATTTAACTGCTTACGATACGACTGTCGAGTGTGGTTTCAATCCCTGATAGGGTTTTAGGTATTTTCCGGCCGCCCGTTCCACAGGCCCTGGTCTATTTGGTTTTCAACGTTCATTTGCGTCTGTGTCAACAAAAATACCATTTCAGCCTCCGACCTGTCAATACCCCCTGTTTGACTTTGCCCCTAAAACCCTTATCAGATAAAGGCTTCAGCATTTGCGTCTGCCGCTTTCACCGGGAATCAGCATCAAACCCATACAGCAATTGCATTACAGCCCCAAAATTTAACCCCTCGATTTTTACACCTAGCAACAGACGCAATTTTACAAAAAATATTGTCCGATCGCCAGCCGCTACCCCGCCCATACCTGCAATCTTACCCCAGTTCTCCGGCAACCTTCGATCCAGTTAAGGATACAGCGCCTCGCCCGTGGATGGGTCAAATACAAACAGCCGATCGAAGTCCAGCAGTACGGTCAGTCGATCGCCCGTTAGCGAAGCCCTCGAAGAGGATCGCAACCGAACACCCGCAGGTACTTGTAACTGTACAGTAGTTTCAGCGCTCAGCGAAGGCAAACTCGCCCGGACTAAAGTTTCTCGCCCCAGAGGTTCCACTACTTTTACCTCTACATCCAGAGGCACTTTTTCTAAAGCCCAAAAATCGCTTTTTAAATCATCTTTTTCTGCTGTTTCCGACGTAAAAATTTCTATATTTTCTGGACGAATACCCAAATCAAACCCTTGTCCTTCTCTCGCCTGCAATTTTTTTTGAATCGACGGCGGACAGGCTAAAGATTGATTCCCCACTAAAAAAGATTCGCCCGCATAAATTGCAGGCAAAATGTTCATCGCCGGATTGCCTAAAAATGTCGCAACCATGCGGTTAGCAGGTTTAGCATAAATGCTTTGCGGGTCTCCAATTTGCTGAATTTTTCCGCCATTTAAGACTACAATTTTATCAGCTAAAGTCATCGCTTCCACTTGGTCGTGGGTGACGTAAATAGTGGTAATTCCCAGCCGTTGATGCAGTTGCTTCAGTTCGGCTCTAGTGTCGTCTCGCAGTTGGGCGTCGAGGTTGGAAAGCGGTTCGTCTAAGAGGAATACTTTCGGTTCGCGGGCGATCGCCCTTCCGAGTGCTACCCGCTGCTGCTGTCCGCCTGATAGCTGTTTCGGCTTCCGATTCAGCAGATGGTCGATTGAGAGTGATCGGGCTACAACCTCTACCCTTTCTTTAATTTTTACAGCATCAACATTCCGCATTCGCAATCCAAAAGCCAGATTTTCGGCAACAGTCATGTGCGGGTAAAGCGCGTAATTTTGAAATACCATTGCCACATCCCGCTGTCTCGCTGGAATGCTGTTAACCAAATTATCTCCGATGTAAAGATTCCCGGAAGTTGCAGTTTCCAAACCTGCGATCGTCCGCATAATTGTAGATTTTCCGCAACCCGACGGCCCGACTAACACCCAAAATTC
>JANNOR010000317.1:0-10351 GCA_031399265.1 Cyanobacteria bacterium SOY_34_metabat_3
GATCGACCTTGTGCCCACTACAGGTGCTGCCATATATGTCAACTACGCCGAGGAATTGCACGCCAAAATCACCCTCAAAGACGGCACAGAGATTAGCGAACCGGGGACTGATGTGCTGAAACGCTACGCCATCCTTGACGACGCGAGACAAATGCGGGATGATGTGGCGGCCGTGAATGTTTACTGTCCCCATCCATTCCTGAAAACGGGTGTAGAATTACTGGATTTACCAGGGACAAATGACCGGGAAGAACAGGATAATTTAGTCAGGGATAAATTGTTAACGGCTGATTTAGTCGTGCAGGTTTTAGATGCTCGCAAATTGATGACTTTAGGCGAACGGGAGAACTTGAGAGATTGGTTGAGCGATCGCCAAATTAACACTGTAGTTTTTGTTGCGAATTTTATCAATCTACTCGAACCAGACGACCAAAAACAAGTATACAATCGCTTGTTGTTTGTTGCCGAAAGTTTTCGCTCCAACTTGCCGAACAATATCAGCAATATCTACCGCGTCGATGCTTTGCCGGCTTTGAGGGCGAGGCTAAAAGGAGATGTGGCGGCGGCCCAAACTACGGGAATTGCCACGTTTGAATCGGCTTTGCAAAGTATTGTAGCCGCTCAACAAGAACAACTCGCAGTTAAGTTGCCCAGAATTGAAGCCATAGCTACTAAAATTTGTCTATCTTTGCGATCGAAATCGGAAACTGTCGCCGCAGAAATCGCAGCAGCTCAACAAAAGCATCAAGGTAAAATTGCAATTAAACAAAAAGCCGAAAAACTGATCGCAAAGGGTTTTCAATCCAGCGTTTCCGATTTCGAGGCTTGGCTTTACCAGCCCACACTTTTGCAGCGATATCAATCACAAATGGCTTTTTCGCTCCAGGAAGGGCTTTTTGATGCGTGGAAGATAAAATTTCAGCGAGAGGTGTTGAAGGAGCAGCAAACGATCGCAGAATGGATAAATAAAGCTTGCGAATTCTTTGATAAAGAACAGCCGATCGCACTTTTGGTCTCGTTTCCCCCAGCCCCGCAAATCGTGTTACCGGAACCGCCGCCGCCTCCTGCTCAAAGGTCGATCGAGGGCGAAGTGACTCCAGTGGCGATCGCCACGGGCTTAGGTTGGCTGTTGGGCGGGCCTGTGGGAGCCGCAGTAGTCGGCGGCGCTAGCTATATTTTGAACAAAAGAACTGGCTATGAAAAGCCACCAGAATCCTCAGAAGCTTATCTCAATCAAGTAACCCAAATTTGCGGCGAGGCTGCTAAAAACTATCTCGCCCGCTTCAGCACCGATACTTTTTCGATGCTGCAACATTACAAGGAAATTGCCGAAAAAGTTATCTGTTTTCAAGACAGCAAACAGCCCCTACAGACAAATATGCAGCAGTACCAGATACAGTTGATCGATAATTTGTTAGAAAACATCGAATCCAGCGTTCAAAGCACCAAATCCGTAATTAACGGCAAATGATCCGAACCGACATTGCGGCCAGTACGAATGTTCAAAACACCGATTTCTTTGCTGACTAGGAAATGATCGATCGGAATATAAACCAGCGGCATAAAAGTCGGCCAAGTTGGTAAAAGTCCAAAGCCCGATCGGGCATTTCGCAGTTTTGCGGTTTTCACCATATTTTTGTAGAACGGCGACCACATTGTGGTATTGAAATCCCCAACCACAATTAGCGGATTTTTGACTTGGGCTGCATACTCGCCGATGGCTGCTAGCTGTTGATTGCGATCGATAAAACTCTGCTGTTTGATCGGCACAGTCGGATGAGTCAGAATCAGAGAAATAGTTTTACCTTGAAATTTCACATCCGCTAACAGACTCTTTCTTTGGCTTGAAAATCCTTGAACAGAGCCATTTTTTAAAGGCAGCTTGCTGTAGATGGCACTACCAAAGTTCTCAGATTCTTGTTGCTGCAAAGAATAAGGAAACATCTCCCTTAAAACCGCTAACTCGCGAGCCCAAAATGTGCTGACTTCGACAAAAACGGCGATATCGGGTTGTTCTGCTTTTACCATCGAGATTACATCAGAATATCGCCGATTGTTGGTTAAAACATTTGAATGCAAAATCCGCAGGTGTTGTCCGGGAGGTGCTCCTGCGAATGCTGGCGCTGGAAAATACCAAGGAACAATTTCCGCCAAATTAATCACAATGCAAAATGCGCTCACCAGCAACCATATTTTTTTTGAGCGCACGAGAACGAAGAATATCAAAGTAGAGAAACCAACCAGCAGATATTGTAGTTTAAAATGAGAACTCAATTCAAAATATAGGTTAATTCCTCCCAAATAACCCGCAATTGACAAGACTGCATCTACAATTGCTGCGAGAACAAACCATTTTAAAATTACGTGCTTTATGCTAATAATTTTGTTTTGGTCGCTGTGCAGCACCGCCCATTTTAACTTGATTTTTAGGTCGTTGGTAATCGGCAATTTATCAATTTCTCTTACCAGTTGTTCTGACTGTTGAAACACTCGCCGCTTTTGATAAAACCTCACCAGCAAGGTATCTACCACAAAATAACTAAAATAATTGGCAACCAATCCTGCAAATACCAACACACCTAAACCGCTGAGCATCCCAAAGGAACCTCCTACTTTCCTCAAACCCGAAAAAGTAGCTGCATCACCTGTTTTACCTGTAGCTGATATGCCGATTAATAGCATCAAAGCAGGCAATCCGAGCGTGATTATATTTCTGATGAGATAGTCCATGATTTATCCTGTTTGCTAAGCTTTTTCAGATTTTGCTGTTGCTCTAAATTTCATAGATTTCTAAGGGTAAATTGTCTGGATCTCGAAAAAATGTAAACCGTCTTTCGGTAATATCGTCAAAACGAATTTCTTCTACTTCTACTTGTTGAGATTTTAAGTAAGCAACTGATGCTTCTATGTCCTCAACTGCCAAAGCTAAATGTCTCAAACCGCAAGCTTCAGGGTTGCTAACTCTTTGAGGAGGATGGGGAAATGAAAAAAGCTCGATTGTGTCACCGTTTCCGACTTGCAAATCTAGTTTGTAAGAATTCCTCTCGCTTCGGAAAGTTTCTTTGATGATGGAACATCCCAATACTTCTACATAAAAATTCTTCGATGCTGCGTAATCCGAGCAAATAATCGCCACATGATGTATTGCTTTTATTTTCATCTTAAAAAAGTTAGTTGGTTTTTTTTAAATTACAGCACGCTATTGACAATTATATTTGACTCCGCGACCAACCCTGCTAAATTCAGGGATCTCACCCTTTGTTTTCCCCCACCAAAATCTTAATCTGTAAAATTATGCAAAAAAATCACCCTACTTTGATAAAATGAGAGTTTTGCAGTCAATCACCCAATTTGCATCTCAGGAGACAAGCACTATGGCCCGTATGTATTACGACACCGACGCTAACCTAGACCTCTTAGCCAACAAAACGATTGCTATCATCGGCTACGGTTCCCAAGGGCACGCCCACGCCCTCAACCTCAAAGACAGCGGCATGAATGTCATTGTCGGTTTGTATCCCGGTAGCAAATCTGCCGCCAAAGCAACCGACGCGGGTTTAACAGTTCACCCGGTAGACAAAGCAGCCGCCGCCGCTGACTTCATCATGATTTTATTACCCGATGAAGTTCAAAAAACTATTTACAAAGAACAAATCGAACCTAACCTTTCTGAAGGAAATGTTTTAGCATTTGCTCATGGTTTTAACATTCACTTCGGCCAAGTTGTCCCCCCAGCCAACGTAGACGTAGTAATGGTAGCCCCCAAAGGCCCCGGACACTTGGTGCGGCGGACTTACGAACAAGGGGAAGGCGTTCCGAGTTTGTTTGCAGTATATCAAGATGCTTCCGGTCAAGCGCGCGATCGGGCAATGGCCTATGCTAAAGGTATCGGTGGCACCAGAGCCGGCATCCTCGAAACCACTTTCCGCGAAGAAACAGAAACCGATCTTTTTGGCGAACAAGTAGTTTTGTGCGGCGGTTTAACTGCCTTAATTAAAGCTGGATTTGAAACTTTAGTTGACGCCGGATACCAACCGGAATTAGCTTATTTTGAATGTATGCACGAAGTTAAACTTATCGTTGACTTAATAGTAGAAGGAGGCCTCGCCAAAATGCGCGACAGCATCTCCAATACCGCAGAATACGGCGATTTAACACGCGGCCCCCGCATCGTCACGGATCAAACCCGCGCCGAAATGCGCAAAATTCTTAGCGAAATTCAATCCGGTCAATTTGCTCGGGAATTCGTGCTCGAAAATCAAGCTGGCAAACCGGGATTTATTGCCATGCGCCGTCAGGAAGCAGAGCATCCTATTGAAGAAGTGGGCAAAGATTTGCGAGCTATGTTTAGCTGGTTGAAAAAGCAGGCTTAATCGATTTTAGACGCAGAATCTATGTAGGGTGCGCACTGCGCACCTTACCGCTGGGAATTTAAAATGTAGTGCGTACTGCGCACCTTACGCACAGACGTTCTGCATAATTCCTATTTTCTTCCTTCTTCCTTCTTCCTTCTTCCTTCTTCTTTCTTCCTTCCGATACAGCTCAAAACTATCGACTAGGAGTAGGGTTTTTGTCCAAGTTCTCAATCTCCTTATCCCTTTGCTTGTTTGAATCTTTCGGCTTCACCCAGCTTGGCCACAACCCGACGAAGAACTTTCGACTGGCCACGCTGGTATCTCTTACAGGTTTGGGCAAAAAAGTTAAACTGTCACCGTAAAGGGTAAACAGCGCTACAAACAGCAGCAACAGTGGAATAACATTCTTTTTAAACATCGCAGTTTGGGAGTTGAGTTGTTAAACAGTTGACAGTTGACAGTTGACAGTTGACAGCGAAGTGATAAAAACGGAGATTTAAACTCCGTTCTTATAACAATCTGCCTAAAGGCAGGGGCTTCAAACCTCTGCTATTCGGTGAAAGCGCTTTCTTATATTTTGCCCTCACACGGACAGAAAATATCAGCCACAGCTCAAGAAAAATAGACCCAAGGGCGAAACGGGCGTGCATACAAAAAGAAAGGCAAAAGCAAAGGCTGTTAAGTAGGTAAGCGCAAATAATATCAACTCCGGCGCAGCCGGAATAATATAGAGGAGACGGCAGTGCCGTGTCCCTACCACGATCAATTGTAGGGACACGGCAGTGCCGTCTCCTCTTTCTCCTCCGCCTCTAACTACTAACTACTAACTACTTATTTCCTTGAATAAAAGTCTGTACGACTGCATTAGTTTCAGGAGAAATCTCTGTTACCAGGCGCACCGGGATTGCGTTGGTGGAAGCAAACTGCGCGTATTCTGGCGTTAGAAAAATGGCATATTTGTCAGCTTCGGCCGTCTGTTGAGCGGCCGTTGCCAGACTTATAGCTTTAATATAATTGCGTATGCTTGCAGCTTGGTCGCCGACAAGTTCGTCGCCGGTAATTACTGTGCTCGGTCTGCGAACTTGGTCTAAAGTTGTACTCGGATCTTTGACGCTTAAGTGGGTTCCTCCTACAAAGCCGACTAGCCATTTGGGAGATGGAATTTTTGGGAAGCCGGCAATTTGTTCGACTAAGGCGGGAGTTGTTTTGTCGGCAGAACTTGCTACTATTAATGTGGGAATTTGAATTTGACTTAAACCAGTTTCTCCAAATAGTAATGATGTCACCGGATTCATGACGATCGCCCTTTTAATCCGGGCATCCCGCAATTGATACCGTTCTTCGGGCAATCCAGCCGCCGTGCACTGAATCCCTTCGCCCAAGCTAAACCCAATCAAATCCGCCTGACACCGCTTTTTTAGCCCGCTCAATTGCAATTCGGCGCCGGCCAAGGACAAGGCTGTGGCACCGCCGAAGGAATAGCCAATAATTATCGATCGGTCGATCGCGATTTTCCCCTGCAAGTTATCATCAGTTTGGTTCAATTTTGCCAATTCATCGAGCACAAAACTGATGTCTTTGGGACGGTTTAAAAACTCTTGAGGAGCTAACAACCGAGATTTACCCGCGATCGCAGCATTGGTGTTCGTCTCGTTGCTTCCCGGATGTTCTAAAGCTGCTACCACATAACCGTGAGATGCTAAATGCTCGGCTAAATAGCGCAAATCCGTGCGGACAGAACCCAAACCGTGAGAAAAGACGATCGTCGGTTTGTCGGCAGTCGCAGCTTTCGACCAGTAGACATCCACCGGAATGCGCCGATTGCGGGCGCTGTCGTTCAAATCTAGCTTTAGTACCCGCACCGAATTAGGGCCGGGCTGGCTCGGGTCGAAAGACAGGTTCACGGCGGGTTTAGCTGCTGCTAACTGAGGTGCGATCGCCGCCATAAACCGCTGAGTTTGCCAAAAACCAGCGTTTAAATTTCCCAAAACGGAGAAAGCTCGATCGAGATCCACGACTACCCGCGTGCTCGGATAAGATTCAATAAAACTCAATACCGATAAGCCTTCCGGCGCGTTCGCCCCCAGCACCAAAGCCGCTCGCAGCGCTTCGACACCCGCACCGTCGCGCCTGGGTATGACTGTCGTCAAATCAGTCAAAATCGCAGTACCGATGCCGGTATTTAGCAAGTTGCTCAAACCGACTACATTTAAGGGAATTTTCGCTTGTAGTGCTCCCAAGACTTGACTGCGCTGTTCTGAGGATAGCAAATTGGCGTAAGCTTGCAGTTTTTCGGGGACTTTACCAGTTTTTGCAAGTTCGCGCAAATCTGCAACGGATATTGACGATTCTAAAATACCTTTGCGGACAACAACCGTTTCCGCAGCTTTTGCAGGGGATGTCACGCCGCTGAAAGTGCCGATCGCGATCGCACTGCAAACACTCGCCACTGATGAAAACCATCTGAAATTTGGTCTAATACTCATCTTTTCCCGATCTAGACTGGATATCACTATCTTCTCAAAATTCTACAAAATACCGAGAAATTAATTGGCAGGAGTGCGATCGGCAAGAACTTTAGGTATATTTAAGTAGATCATCTGTAAAATACATACAGCATTTATTACCCTGTTGAGGTGAACTTAATCCCTTGATTGTCAAGCTTTTCAACTTCAATGATGTACCTGATCTAACCAATAATATCAATTCCCGTTGCACTCAGACATGATAGAGGAGACGGCAGTGTCCATAGATGTCAACTTAAGGTCAAATCCAGTCAGAGATTGCTGTTTGACTATTAAATCTAGATCCCCCCTAGCCCCCCTTAAGAAGGGGGGGACAGGAGTCTTTTCAAAGTCCCCCTTTTTAAGGGGGATTTAGGGGGATCTGGACTCGAATAAAAGCGATATTTATCAAGGATTTCAGGCTTAAGTTGACACTCCGAAAGGCAGTGCCGTGTCCGTACTATAGGTTTACTAATGTCTATGGAAAATCTAAAACCGGGAAAGGTTTTGCCGCTTCTATCTGCGCAGCTAAAGCAATTAAAGTTGCTTCTGCCGCAGGCCGCCCGATAATTTGAATTCCCACGGGTAAACCGTTATCGTCTAAAATTGCCGGAAGTGCGATCGCAGGCAAACCGCTAGCATTAAACGGCGGACAAGGAGCAACCCAATGAATAATTCGCTGCAAAGTTTCTTCACAGCTCAAATCCGCCCACTCGCCGATGCGAATTGGCGAGTGCATATAAGTTGGCAAAACTAACACGTCAAAATTCTCAAAGAATCCCACAATTCGCCGCGAAATAACCTGCATTTGATTCACCGCCCGCAAATATTCCCCAGCGTCGATCGTTTTTTCCAGCAACCAGCGATTCATCGGTTCCAAAGCAGCGCTGGGAATGCCGCTTGCGGCCGCGCCAGACTGCCAAATTGCCGTAAACGGTTCGATCAAACCTGTAAAATCAGGGCATCCAGGTTCGATATCGTGGCCCAAATCTGTCAGTAACTTGACGGTTTCGAGTACCGCTTGCTGACAAATAGCCGAAGCTTCGCCCACAGGGACAATATTGGTAGAAAAAGCAATTCGCAGCTTGCCCAACTTTTGGTAGGAAGCCTCTAAAAAGGTCGGATTTGGGTCTGGTAGACAGTAGGGATCGCCTGTTGTGTAGCCTGACATTACATCCAAAAGTGCCGCTGCGTCAGCGACAGTGCGGGCTAGAGGGCCGTTTGTGGAAATGCCGCTGAGGTAATCTCCGACTGGTGCCCAGGAAACTCGCCCCCGCGAGGGTTTAATGCCCACTAAACCGCAGCAGGAAGCTGGGCCTCGGATCGAACCGCCGCCGTCTGAACCTTGGGCGATCGCGCATAAACCCGCCGCTACAGCCGCCGCTGAGCCGCCGCTGGAACCTCCGGGCGTATATTCTAAATTCCAGGGATTGCGCGATCGCCGGAAACCAGGGGGTTCGCTGTAAGGTAATGAGCCAATTTGAGAGGTGGCTGTTTTGCCCAGAATGTTAAATCCCGCTGCTTCGATCCGCCATACCACTGACTCGCTGTAGTTAGATATGTTATTCACCAAAGCCTGGGTGCCGTAGGTACAGTGGACGCCGGCAACTGGTGTCAAGTCTTTAATCGCGATCGGCACTCCGAAAAAAGGCGGTAATTCTTGTGACTTGTTTAAGCCGGCTAGTTGTTCGGTTTGAGATTTAGCCAGGTCGATCGCCCGATCGGCCGTTACTGTAAAATAACTACCAAGCTTGGGGTTTAATCGATCGATCCGTTCCAAGTACAGATTGACAATTTCTAGAGGCGACACTTCCAGAGTGCGGATCGACTTCGCCAAGTCCAAAGCTGAAGTAAAAGCCCGATCGACAGAATTCATCCGTTTACGTCCTTAATAGTCCAACGAGGTATCAGTTTATACTTTTTTCTGGCGGAAAACTCTTGCGGTTAAAAATATTACCCCAAAATGCGGAAAATCTATATTAAATCCTAGATCGATTTTGCTCGCATCCTGCAACAGGCAGAATATTTCCTTACTGGTGCGGTAGTGTAACCATGTTTTGGGATAAACTGATCTGAACAGTTAAGCTTTTGTGCTAAAGACGCACTTCGGGCGATCGGCATTGTCTAACTGCCACAAATCATCTGTTCGAGTCAGCCTTCTCACCAACTTCAGGTAGCGCATATGACACAACAGCATCCGCCAGCTCCACGTCCACCCCTACCGGGCGCTCCCCCGCCCCCAGGGCTGCCCCGCCCTCCAGCTCCAGGCATTCCCAGAGCAGCAGGAATGCCGCCGGCACCGCCAGCACCAGCGCCCGCACCGCCAGCGCCCGCCTCACAACCGCCTGCTGCATCCGCAACCCAGTCTTTTGCCACACCTAAAAACACGAGCCCCAGCAGTGGCGAAAACCCGACTTTAAAAGACCTAGTAATCCGAGCCAAAGAAGAAGGAGTATCCGATCTTCACCTCGGAGTAAACGAATTCCCCCGCTTCCGCAACCGGGGCGAGATTGCCGACATCGGGTATCCGCCAACGGATTTAGATACATTTTTTGGCTGGCTGCGCGAGTGCATGAGCGATGAAGAAATTGAAATTTTCCAAAAAAACCTAGACTTTGACGGCGCTTTCGACTTCGGCTTCGTCCGCATTCGGATCAGCTGCATGGACTCCTTAGCCGGCCCCGGCATGGTACTGCGGCTAATTCCTGCCAAAATAATGACATTGGAGGAATTGAACCTGCCGGAAGTATTTAAGAAAATATCCGGCTACCACAAAGGGCTGATTTTGGTGACGGGGCCGACCGGTTCGGGCAAGTCTACCACCCTCGCGGCGATGATCGATTACATCAACAAGACTAAAGCTTACAACATCATCACGATCGAAGACCCGGTGGAATTCGTACATGAAAGCAAAAAATCTTTGATCAAGCACCGGGAAGTTGGCAGACACACACTCAAGTTTATGAATGCTCTCAAAGGCGCTCTGCGTCAAGATCCAGACATGATCTTAGTAGGAGAAATCCGGGACAGAGAGACCGTGGAAATCGCCCTCAAAGCTTCTCAAACTGGTCACTTAGTTGCAGGAACCCTGCACACCAACAGTGCAATCAAAACCCTAAACCGGATTCTGGATATGTTCGGGCCCGAAGAACAGGAAGCCATCCGAGTTTCTATTTCTGAATCTCTAGTCGCAATTATTGCTCAACTTTTGTGTAAAACCACAGACGGCAAGCGCGCGGCTTTCCACGACGTTATGATCAATACCGACGTGGTTAAAGAATACATTCTCAAGGGGCAGAATGAGGAAATCAATCAAATCATGATCAAAGATACTTATGAAGGCATGACGACGATGAATCAGTCGCTCTACGGTCTTTATCAAGAAGGTCGGATTACTGAAGAACTTTGTGTCGAGAACTCGCCATTCCCGAACGAAATGGCTCAGATGCTGCGAGGTCGAGTCTAAAACAACATCCCAATCAGAGATCGAGA
>JANNOR010000020.1:0-17248 GCA_031399265.1 Cyanobacteria bacterium SOY_34_metabat_3
GCGATCGTTTTTCAAACTATCTTCTCAAGCCTACGCAATTTTGTTCGTCTTGTCGATCCTGGCATTTTCTAAGAGTATCGCACTTCCCACTAGACTATCTGGGTTAGTCAAAATATTGGCTGCTTATTCATTCCCGATATATCTCCTGGACTCGACAGTAGTGAAATATATGCTGTTAGTGTATTATAAGTTTATCGCTCCCGTAGATCCGCTGCTGAAGCTCGGCTTTTTAGTTACGGGGACTTTGTTGGTTTGTGCGGCGATTATTTACCTGTTGCAGAAAGTTTTGCCAAAGAAATACAGCCCGTATATTTTGGGAATCTAATCGGGTTTTAGGTTTCAGCGGATATCTTCATAAAACTGTTTGAGATACCTCGCTGAAACGCCAAAACCCCATAAAAAACCAATAGTAAGATAGATAGTAATTGCTTTGACTTCGCCCCAATTCGCAACTCGCCGATCGCTACTTTCGACAATCCTATTTACCAACTTAATCCTACCTCGTCTTACTAACTTCAAACACAAATCTGCTTCCTCCATAATCGGCAGTTTTGGATCAAAACCATCGCATTCTAAAAAGTCTGTACGGCGGCAAAAAATTACTTGATCTCCAAATAGCAACCGGAATCCTTTCAAAAATAGATGAGGTCGAAATAACAGCGGCGCGTAGTAAGTTTTTAGGTAATTGTGCAGCGAAAAACCCCATCTTGTTTGCTGCGAACCAGCCATGAGCGAGATAAATCCGCCACCGACAATTTTGCGATCGCACAATGTTTTTTGGATGACGGCTACAATGTCATCTGGGACTAAAGTATCGGCGTGGAGAAAGCACAGAATGTCACCTGTCACGGTTTGTGCACCGAGATTCATTTGTACGGAACGTCCGGCTGTAGTGCTGGAAATAAGGCGGGTTTTGGAGGTAAGGGCGATCGCAACTGTCTCGTCTTGACTACCGCCATCTACCACCAACACCTCCCAAGCAGGAGGATTGAGAATACTGAGTTGACGGATAGTACGTTCGAGACAACCCGCTTCGTTGAGGGTGGGAATAATAATAGAAACGCGATTCATCTGGTTAAAATTCATGGCAAAAGTATTATAATAAATTCTGGCGATGTAAATCATTATAAGTAGGAAAAAAACATGGTAAAAACTGAAGTAAAAAATGATTTAGAATTCTACGACGAAAACGCCGATAATTGGTGGGACGAAAAATCTAAAATCTATGCTCTTTACCATCTCAATAAACCAAGATTTGAGTTTTTCGATAGACACGCAACAAATTGGCAGGGATTGAAAACCTTAGATGTCGGTTGTGGCGGTGGTTTTTCCTGCGAGTTTATGGCTGAGAGAGGCGCAATTGTTTCGGGAATAGACCAATCCCAAAAGTGCGTTCAAGCAGCTAAAAATCATGCAGCGATCAGTGGTTTTGAAATTGATTATAGACAGGGTTTGGCAGAAAATATGCCCTACGATGACAATACCTTTGATGTGGTAATTTGTGTTGATGTTCTAGAACACGTCGCCGACTATAAACAAGTTGTGTCGGAAGTTCACAGAATTTTGAAGCCTGGGGGATTGTTCTTTTTTGATACGATTAATCGAACTTTTTCGTCGCAAGTTGTGATGATTGGGCTGATGGAAAATATCTTGGGGGAAATTAGGAAGGGCGTTCACGATTGGGACAAGTTTATTACGCCGGAGGAACTGTCTGTGGTGATGGGCGATACTGGTTTTGGTAATATCGAAATTAAAGGTTTTGATATGTTTGGCGAAATTGGTGCTCTTTTAGCTCAGATGAATGGTTTTTGGGGAAATTTTACGGGCGGAAAGCAGCTATTTCCAGATTCGGGTGTGATGAAACAAGCATCTCAAACATTAACCTCGAATTTCGGTAATTATGTTGATTACAAAAAATCTGGGTTGTTTAAAATCCAAATTAATGAGGATACTTCGATTATGTATGTTGGGGTGGGGGCGAAGAATTAGAGTGGGGGCGAAGAATTAGAGCGAAGAATTAGAGGGCAATTCATGAATTGCCCCTACCGAATGGTTTCCAATTAATCTGATTTAAATCCATCGGTAGGTTTCAATGTAGGGGCAATTCACGAATTGCCCGTACTCATGAATTGCCCGTACTGAAAATTACTAGCAAGTATTCTGCGGTGAGGTCGATCGCCCCCGCAGTTTTTTTGCCCCAAATTACCGCCCCCTCTCAAATTCCGGCTGTAACCGCTGCTTGTAAACCCCGATACACAGCCTTTTGTAACAAAACTTAATGTTATCTTTTTAACAATTTTTATAAATTATATGGTAGCTTATTGATTATAAATCGCAATAGTAATCGGAAGTTAACAGTACCTGGAGGTCAATCACCGTGACAGCAACAGCAGCAATGGTGTCCTTGTTTGCCGATCGCCCCTGCGACACACAACCGTCTTCGAGCCAAAAACTGATGAATTTGTACCCAAATTCAGAAATACCCGACCTGGATAATTCTCAAGATGTGACGATAACCGTCTTAGAAGGGCTGGGAAATCTCGCTGTGGGCGATCGGACAGTTACTTTACAACCGGGAGTATTTGTGTTTATACCCGCCGGCATTCCGCGCACCCTAAAAGTAGAAACCACGCTGAATCTTTTACTGATTAACTGCGAAGCAGACCCCGAGATGAGCGAGTCAGCTTGGTTAATGAATTTTCAACTTTAAGCGGATGAAAAAACAGTGTCCTTGCTGTCTTGATTCCCTGATTTCTCAGGTGCGCCACAATCGCGTCTACTGCTTTTGTCTCAATTGCAGACAGGAAATGCCAAATTTTGACGCAAAAAAAATAAATCTTAAACCCAGTAAACTTTTACCTTTGGAGTAACAATGTCGAAATCAATTGGTCTTTTCTACGGAACCACAACTGGTAAAACTGAGTCTGTTGCTGACATGATTCGGGATGAATTTGGCGGTAGTATCGTGACTTTGCACGACATCGGCGGCGCTGACAGCGATGATTTTGCGGAATACGAATGCTTGATTATCGCTTGTCCTACCTGGAACATCGGCGAACTGCAAAGCGACTGGGAAGGATTTTTGCCAGACATCGAAAATATTGATTTTAGCGGCAAGAAAGTAGCTTATTTGGGAACTGGCGACCAAGAAGGCTACCCGGATAATTTTATGGATGCAATGGGGATTTTGGCAGAGAAAATCACGGAACAGGGCGGGGAAACAGTCGGCTATTGGCCGGTAGACGGCTATGATTTCAATGAATCTAAAGCCGTGGTTGATGGTAAATTCTTGGGTTTGGCGATCGATGAAGATAACCAATCTGACATGACGGAAGCGCGGATCAAATCTTGGGTGTCTCAACTCAAGAAAGAATTTGGGATCTAGGATTACTTGTACTGGTTCCCAGGCTCTGCCTAGGAACCAGTTATATTAATTCCGGTTGCACTTGTTATGATATAGAGGAGACGGCAATGTCGTGTCCCTACAACATTATTTTGGGTAGGGAGACGGCACTGCCGTCTCCTAATTTGTTTCTTCCTTCTTCCTTCTTCTATAGTTCAATTGCCAACTAAAAATTGATGATATTCACTTCAGATGATGTGCTGTGGCTGAGTGCCAGTCCGACTTTGCAATTATTCGACCGCTCTTTGCTTCACTACTTAAATCAGTCAGTACCAATCCAAATATGGGAATACGAACAAACGGAAGACGAAGGTTGTTCTTTAGATGTCGCTGTTGAGCTACTGCATCACTATTTAAAATTTCGCGATCGCCCAATTCATCTAATCGGTCACAGTACGAGCGGACTAATTGGTTTAATGTATGCGCGGCGCTATCCTCACAAAGTAAGCTCTTTGGGACTCTTAGCTGTCGGCTTGCCATCTAATATTAATTGGCAAGCTCATTACTATACACATCTTTCGGCTTTTACCTGGAGTCGCGAACAAGTTTTAACCCAAATGGTTGGCGATATGTTGGGAGAACAAAATCAGTATATTAGTGAAAGATTTGTATCGTACTTTGAAGAGGATTTAGCACTTTCCCCCTCTCCTCACTCGTTATTTAGCACGCTTAATGTATCCGATGAGAGAGTGGAAGTACCTTTGTTGTTATGCAGTAGCAAAACAGACTTTGTAGTATCTCCTATTCTGATGCGCCGCTGGCTGAAGTTGCTGAAAAAAGGCGATCGACTTTGGGAATGTAAAGACGGTAGGCATTTTTTCCATCACTTCTATCCAGAACAAGTCGGGGAAGAAATACTTAATTTTTGGCTATCTCTACACAGTCGCCAACCGATTTTAGATTTGAAATTATAGATTTGCGCTCTTCTTCTGACACCGAGTGACCAGGATTTACCCATACATAAATCTCGGTAGCATCTTCTGCGCAACTGCCGCATCCACCGAACTTTTTTGCTTCTGCCATTTTACTGATTCGCCCTTTCCGAATTAGGCGATTTAACATTCCCCGCAAAGCATCACCATCCATGCGGAAGTGAATTTTTAGATCCCCAATAGAGGCTCTTTTGTTGTCAGCAATAAATTTCTGGATATCGCTTAAAATCATGGCTTTTCTCCTTTTTTTGATTTTTAACCGTCAACAGTCAACTGTTAACCGTCAACCGTCAACTAACTACTGATTGCTTCTCGTCGTTTTGCTCGTTTTCCGCCAGCCAGTTTTAATGCCGCAAGAGTCAAGCCCATCGCTCAGAAATACCTTGATCTTCTGCTGCTGTTTTTTGATCTGTAATATTGGTTGAACTCAAGCCGAGGGGATCGAAAAGTTGACCTGGAAGTTTTGTGAGATTCTCTGGTATGCTGAAAAATGCTTTGCCGATATTTCCCCAGAAGCTAAATTCTTCTTCTTTCTCCGGTTCTCCACTTGCTGCTTTTTGTTCGTCTGCTAGTTGAGTGTATAAGGAATCTAAAGTTCCAACCATAACTTCTTTGGCAAATACTCCTGTTAGTAAACCGACGGTGGCTGGCCAGTTTTCTTGGGTGATTCCCATTGGTGTAAATACAGGTGTTGCCGCGCGGCCGACGGCGCTAAGAATTGAGTCTTTGCTGTTGTCTTTGCCGAAGGAACCATCGGTGCCAACTGAGCTCATGGTTCCTAGTATAATCACCATGATGACGATCGCAATTCCGGCCTTTGCAATAAACGCTTTCAATCTGTCCCAAGTCCGCAGCAGCACTCCTTTGAGCTTGGGAATGTGGTACGGTGGCAGTTCCATCACAAAGGGTGCGGCTTCTCCTTGCAGGATGGTATTTTTGAGGATTAATCCGGTGAGAACAGCGGCTAAAATTCCTAGTAGGTAAAGTCCTAGTACCATGTTTTGACCGCCAACTTGGAAGAATGCACCGCAAAATAGGGCGTAAACTGCTAATCTGGCGCTACAAGACATGAATGGATTCATCATAATCGTCATTGTACGATCGCGCTTATTTTCCAAAGTCCGCGTCGCCATAATTCCGGGGATATTGCAGCCAAAACCCACCATCATCGGCACAAAGGATTTACCCGGAAGTCCGACAAATCGCATCAATCTGTCCATCACGAAGGCAGCCCGCGCCATGTAGCCGGAGTCTTCTAAAACAGACAAACATAAGAACATCATCCCAATTTGTGGAATAAATGTAGATGTGGTTTGGATACCACCGCCAGCACCTTTTGCTAGCAGTCCAATCAACCATCCGGGCGCGCTGATGCTTTCTAAAAGTTTAGCGAAACCATCGACAAAGATTGTGCCCAAGGCGATGTCAAAGAAGTCGATAAATACGCCACCGACGTTAATCGAAATCGTAAACATTAGGTACATTACCGCTAGGAATACGGGAATGCCTGCGAAGCGGTTTAGAACAATTTGATCGATTTTATCAGAAGTGCTGGTTTTGATTTCCCTAGAACATTCCGCCACGCCTTGGGTTAAGTTGCGGATGAAGGTATAGCGGCTGTCAGCGATGATAATATCGAGGTCGTCATCGAGGGTTTCGTGGACTCGGCGGCGGTGGGGAACAACGATTTTTTCGAGTTCTGTACTGGCGAGTTCCGGGGCGACTTCATCCTGGTATTCTAGGAGTTTCAGGGCTGTCCAGCGGGCATCTACGTTGCGATTTGGGCTGTGTTTTTCGATGTGCGGGATGAGTTGGGCGATCGCATCTTCGATCGCAGCCGGATAAGCGACATAGGCAGATGGTACGATCGGCTTAGCCAGCGCCCGATTAATCGCATCCCGCAGCAAAGGCACTCCATCATTGGAAGAAGCACTCATCGGCACTACCGTACAGCCGAGGCGTTCTGCAAGTTTGTTAATATCAATTTTGAAATCCCGTTCTTTGACAACATCCATCATATTCAGCGCCAAAATTGTCGGCACGTGCATCTCCAAAATTTGGGTAGTGAGATACAAATTGCGCTCTAAGTTAGAAGCATCTACAATATTAATAATTACGTCAGCTTCGCCAGATAGCAAATAATCTCGCGCCACCAATTCATCGAGTCCGGTGTCTCCATCTTCCGCATCAAGGGAATAAACTCCCGGTAAATCAACGATAGTAATTCCTAAACCGTCGTGAGTGTATTTTCCCTCTTTACGTTCGACAGTGACTCCAGGCCAATTACCTACTCGCTGGTTAGCACCAGTCAGAGAATTAAACAAAGTAGTTTTGCCACAGTTAGGATTACCAACCAATCCAATAATTTGCTTAGTCATTATTTCACTTCTTCTACAAATAGAGTTTTAGCTTCATCTTTGCGTAAACTGAGTTTAAAACCCCGCACCAGGATTTCGATGGGATCTCCCAAAGGTGTATAGCGGGTGATAGTAAATTCAGTTCCCGGTGTCAGCCCCATCGCTAACAATTTGCCCTTATAGGCGCGGGCTGTTTTCTCATAGCCAATAACTTTACCTGTGCTACCGACAGCCAAATCCCCTAGTTTTTTTTTCTCGTTTATCAGTTGTTTGAATGCAATCTAAATTTGAACAAATTAAATTTCTGAACGTAGCAACCCTTTAAAAATGTACGAATATCTCTCTCTACTCTTCCTCTGCGCCCTCTGCGGTCAAAAAAAGAAAATCTTTGTCACAAATCAAATAAGATTACTGTAGATGCAATTTTTTGATAACTTCCTTAGACAAGATTCGTACACAGAATTTTCTGTGCCATACCAGCCCCCAAACCGATACGGTTGTCGCCGATCGCCACAATTACAGAACCGCCAGAATTGCTGATGATTTGAACTTCGATGCCGGGGACTAATCCCATACAATCAGACGGCGCACCGTGCCTTCTGAACCCTTGAGTTTGACAATCTGCAATTTCTCGCCGATGCTGGCCATTGCTAGGGGGAATGACTTACCTTCGCCCACAGCAGGCTGATTTGCTGTGCTGCTGTCTTCGGTTTCAGAGGCTTCTGGTGTCTCGCCGTAAAAGGTGAAATCCCCGAAAGACTTGGGGTTTGACTCTTGTCCCTGTTCGCTGTATTTTTGGTTTTGGTTCATTGCTCTTCTCACAGTCGATCGATTTTAGGAACAAGTTGTTTGACATTACTCGCACGATAGACTTGAGATAAATTCTCAATACGATCGGCAGCTAGGCGCAGGCATCGCTAAAGTCTGGGCTTCGGTTTACTTATTTCCTTTTGATATTTCAGATAGGGGCATTCGTCGCGCTCGGAAATTTAATGGCTTTTTTGCACTCAAGAGTTGAAATCTATCTTGAGTCAGATGCTAATTTGTGGTTAAACTTTGTAGACATCACATTTACTGCACTTAAGCATTTTATATGAAAAAGCTGTTATTAGTAACTATTCTCAAATATTTTTACCATTCGCCACTAGAGTCAGCCCTTGTTGCTCCGTAGCGATACTAAATTGCGATCCCATTTTAAGGCTGCGATCGCCCCCAAGCCCTAAAATAGCGATCGAGCATATAGACTTAACTCGCTCGCGCCCGTACCGATTAACAATTTATCAAAAATTATGCCAGCTAGTTTTCTGCCAAAGTCGATCGGCAAATTAACCGAATCCACATCAATAGCTTTAGCCCAAAGCATTCAACAAGCACCAATTACAACAAATCTCAGCCAGCAACCAATTGCCACAACCTACGTGCATCAAGGCACTGGAAACACACCTATTTTGCTAGTTCACGGCTTCGACAGTTCCGTGTTTGAATACCGCCGCCTGTTACCGCTACTGGCCCAAACAAATGAAACTTGGGCTGTCGATTTACTGGGTTTTGGATTTACAGAAAGAGTGGCGGGTTTACCATTCAGCGCAACGGCGATTGGAAGTCACCTTTACTATTTTTGGAAAACGCTTATTTCGCAGCCTGTAATATTAGTTGGTGCATCAATGGGAGGTGCAGCAGCCATTGATTTCACTCTGGCTTATCCCGAAGCAGTCAAAAAATTGGTATTAATAGACAGTGCAGGTTTTGCCATCACTTCTAATAAAGGTAAATTTTTAATTCCGCCTTTAGGATATTTGGCAACTTCCTTTTTGCGAAACCCTAAAATCCGTCAAAAAATTAGCGTCAATGCTTATTTCGATAAAACTCTGGCTTCTGTAGATGCCCAAACTTGCGCCGCTTTGCACTTAGAAATGTCCAACTGGAATCAAGCTTTAATTGCCTTTACCAAAAGTGGTGGTTACTGTGGTTTTGGGGAAAAGTTATCGCAGATTCAGCAGCAAACGCTGATTTTGTGGGGGAAACAAGATCGAATTTTGGGAACAGCCGATGCCGAAAAGTTCAAAAGTGCGATCGCCAATTCTGAACTAATTTGGATAGAAGATTGCGGGCACGTTCCCCACTTAGAAAAACCACAGATTACCGCTCAACATATTTTAGACTTTATACTAAATCTCTTGTAGGGTGCGTCGCTGCGAGATTTTCGAGATATGGCGGGAGATTGTGAGAGGACGACGCACCCTACGGAATCTACAAATACTGAGTAATTTAGTCCTCATTACCAACGTTAAACTGTGGGTAGATACTTTTGTACGATCGTCCATCCTGTGAGCAATACAGTCACAAATCCCGCAAACAAAGCAAAATTAGTGCTGATGTGAAGGCGACGCGCCCAAGGATGTTTAGACCCTATTTGCAGACCACTCCCAACAGAAACCAACACTAAAGTAACCACGGCCAACCCAACAGGTAAATGAACCGAATGACCCAACTTGCCATACTCTCCCAGAGTGCCAACTACGCCAATTCCCAGCAGTAAAACCACCATTGTCGCCATCCCAGCACCAACAGCTATATGAAGGGGACGCAGCCATTTTGGGCGCGGTTTTTTAGTCTTGCGAAGCCCAAACATCCAAGTTCCACTAACCGCCAGCAACAGGTAAGCCAAAAGCGATGCACCCATTGACCAAGCCGCTATTTTCCACAACCACAAGAAAGAAGGCAGATTCATAATTTAAATCCCTAATTAGGGATTGCCAAAAAAGGTTTCATTCCGATTTTAGCCGGAATTGAAAGCAAGAATGGACATTTTTGGGGAGCAAGTGCGATCGGGCTATCTACAGCTTGCATCCGTCTTACCTTCAATTCAAACACCAGATATCATACTCAACTTAATTCACATCATAGATTTGTCGCTCCAGTCTTTAGGAACCGCCTTCCCATTCTAGCTTCGTGTTTTTGCTGTCAACAAAAGGCATTTTATAAAACCCTAATTTTTGTTCTAAGATTAATCTAAAAAAAGGCAAACCTTCGATCAGATATCTTTTCCATAACCTTCTCGGTTCGCTTAACAATCGGTACAACCATTCTATGCCAACCTCGCTCATCCATTTTGGAGATCTTGCTTTGCAACCCGCTTCAAAATCAATAGTTGCACCTATAGCTAAGAAAATTTTCACGTGTGTTAACTGGCTTCTGTATTTAACCAACCACTTCTCTTGCTTGGGCGCTCCCACTCCAATCGCCAAAACTGTAGCTCCTGATTGGTTAATCGCCTCGATTATTGCTTCACACTCCTCCTCATTTTTTTCAAAGCCAAAAGAAGGAGAAAGTGCTTCAACAACTATTTCTCTACCCATTTTTTCGTTGATTTTTTCCTGGGCTTGCTTTGCAATACCGACCGCAGCTCCTAGTAAAAATATTTTAATATTCTCGCTATTTTCATGATATCTATAAAATGCTGGGAACAAGTCCGAACCAGAAATTTTTTCCTTGATAGGAGTCCCTAAAAACTTTGAGGCATACATCAAGATTTGACTGTCGCAAACTCTATAACTAGATTTATTGTAAGCTTCATAAAAGTCGCGGTCATACTGCAACTTAATCAAGTGGTCTACATTGGGCGTAAATACAACACCGCCTTCGCAGTCTAGTTTTTCAAACAACTCTGTTATTGAGAAGTTATCTATGGAGACATTCAATACATTAACTGTTTTCATCTGTCGTTCCCTTCCAGCCTTCATCTTAAACTACAACTCAAACTCTCACCCACACTACAGCCTTGTGTTTTCACTTCATCTGAGCGGGGGCGTGAATATACTTTCTTAAGTATATCCCCGTAGACCATAACTGTCTAGTCAAAATTTTTAAAGATTGTGTAAAGAATCAGGTTTTTTAAGGAACAAAGTGTATCAAGCCATTTTTTTTACAAATCGCAACACAGTTTTAATCTAAACACAATTCCGTGCTAATAGTTGAAGCATTGTAGATTAATGAGTGTAAAAAAAAACACACTAATTTTGAGCAACTCAGAAAGATAGTGCAACTTCCAAACTAGAATTGAGATCGATTCCGGTTGCAGTCGTACATGAGTGTTGACTGCGAGTCGAAAAACTTATCGGTTGCGCTGATGCTTTGGCGACCGATCGAAGCAGACTTTACGCTTGATGGTGAAGCGCGGATGCCCTCGGATGCAAAGGTGTTAGATTTGTGAGTTTTTGTATCCAGCGAATGTAAGATATTTTCAAGCTTTGAGCGATCGAAGGCGATCGCCTGACTGAAAATTATCCTGATTTTTGGTGAACCAGGGATTGTTTTCTTGGCCGCGAATTGGTTTTCTTGGTCTTAAGACTTTCAGGAGCTTTTAAGACCAGACCCGATATTCCCCCAGCAATGAGCGCAAAAATCGGGTTGTTCATAGCGTTCAAAACACAGTCAAACACGTACATAGTTAAGGCTACTCCCAAGGCCGCAGCAGGCGCTACTTTGGGGTGAGACCAGGTTCTGGCTGGATACTTCACGCAAAAGACGACAACAGGAAGTAACAATGAAGAAAATAAACTAACTAAACCGACAGAACCATAGATACCAAATGCAATAATCCACAAACTGTCAGTAATTGAGATATCTTTACCGTACTGGTTGTACACGCGGTTTCCACCGGAATCCCCCCAGCCAAAAAGAAAGTTTTGCCGCGCTTTTTCCCCCAATATCTCTTCCATGTCAAATCTAAACTTCAGAGACGCCGATCGTTCTTCGCCAAATAATTGAGTGATGAAGCCCATCGCATCGTCGCTCGAAAATTGACCCGATGCAGATACGTACAGATAAAATACTACATATCCAATTATGAATAGTAGAGGCAAAGATGTGCGAAACCACTTAGCAGAGAATAATATGATTAACGCGATTCCAAATAAACTGTAAGCGCCAGTAGAACGGCACAGGAAAAAAGCGATAGTTAATACAATTGCTAGAGTCTTGATGTTCTGGCCCTGAAACTTTTTGATCGTTCCACTTTGCCAGAGCCAAATTCCGATTAAGGCGGCGGTCATCATCCACACGCCCACCATCAAACCGTGCTGCATAAATACTACCGGTCTCCACCCCCCCATACGTCTTGCTTGACCCCAGTCCTCAAAGGCATTGACACCGTAAACTATTTGGTGAAGAATTGGACCCCGAACCCCTTCAATTAAAGTAAAAGGAATGTAGGCTAACCCACCTGCAAAAATCCCGATCGCCAATTGTCGCAGCCCGTCTAAGTTACCCACATATAAGCGTCCTAAAAAATAAGGCACACCCCAAGTAATGATTTGGAGGAAAGTCGGAGAAATTGGGCTGCCGCCGTTAGTAACTTGTGAAACAATTGGACACAAACACCAAATTACCATTGGCACGTCCAGCCAACCGGGCTTAAAAGTTGTGATGCGCGCTGTATCGTAAAAAATAGTAGCCAGCAAAATGCCGTAGCAAGCTGCCGATATTTTGGTATACGGCGGTAATATGGGGATGGGATACTCCGCTTGCGGCAAAAACAGCCACGCTACCACAAAACTGATAATTACCGCCCGCTGAGACGGAAACCTCGCAAACAGGTAAAAGACGAGCGGAATCAAGCCGAACATCGCAACTGGGATTAATGCAACCATAGGTTTTACTGGCAGTAAAATTGTAGAAAGACAACTCAATTTGCCCGATCGACATTCTCGCTTAAACGATCGCCTTTTCCCCCGATATGTCAAGTCAACCTGAATTCTACGCCTTGCCCGTTAATTCTGGCTGACGTTCCACAGCCGCGTACAGTGCAGCCTCGAAGAGATCCGTTGCATCCTCCCAGGTATAATTAATCACCGCATCCAAAGCCTTCTCAGACATGGCCCGCCATTCGGCATCAGACAACTGACAAATCTGCTCGATCGCTCGTGCCATATCCTCTGGGTCTTCAGGCTTGACAAGTATTCCAGCCCCGCCAGCCAGAAGTTCGGGAGCCGCACCAGCGGGAGTACCGATGACTGGAGTGCCGCAAGCCATCGCTTCGATAATTGGCAAGCCGAAGCCTTCGGAGCGGCTAGGAAACAACCAAGCGTCGCATCTGCTGTAGGATTCTCTTAGTTGGTCTTGAGTAGGTGACATTATATACTCAGTGCCGATCGGCAGTGGCAAAGAGGGAGGAGGAGTTTCGCCAGAACCAAAGGCAACTAAGCGAAGGTTGGGAATTTTTTTAGCGGCTATACAGAAAGCTTTCAGGGCAATATCGCAGCCTTTCCAAGCAGTTGTAGAGTAGTATAGTCCGACTGTGGGAACTGACTGCTTGCTTTGTTGCTTCTTCGATCGCGACTCGGGATCGTAAAACTGTTTAGTATCTACCGTGGGAGGGACAAGAGATACAGACAAATCGCCGTATTCATTCCGAGCTATGTCTGCCAGCCACTGAGCCACAGCAATTTTGTGCATTGGCAGCCGCCAAGTTGCCTCTACTCGACCTTTTGGTACGTAGTCAAAAGCCTCGTAGTGTTGGAGAAAATATACTTTGGCTCCTTTGCTGTTCGAGAGTTTTGCCACCGACTCGGCAGTTTCCCACCAAGTAGCCATAATAATATCAGCATCAGGTACGTCAGCGTCGGTAATTAGACCGTGAGTTTTGATAAGTCGGCGTTCGACATTCACCTTGTCAAAGTGAGACGGTTCTTTCTCAGCATCGGGTTCCCAACCCCTGCCCCTCAGCAGCGATCTCAATTGTTCGATCCAAGTCGGTTGTCGCTGAGGTGTAGAGACGATGAGTATTTTATGTCCTCGCTTTTGGAGAAGTTCTGTGTAGATTGATAATACTCTCATACCACCTGAAATACCAAGGGTGGGAAGGACAAAAGTAATTTTCATGAATGGGTAGGGTAGATTGATACTGGTTTATAAAACTTCTCCATCACAGTTACTTCGCACTTATGAGTCTATTTTTGGCTCTTGTCGAGGGTGCGAAATTTTATGCTTTGGCGATCTTAACTTGATAGTCGAGCCGACCTTACTTTGTCGTCAGGGACTTTTCCAAATTATAAATCGGGAGACGTTTGAGCACTCTTACAAGTGTAACTTGTAACGGCGCTAGCCTTAAAACCTTCGTTGCACTAGAATTCAGATTTTTGCCGGCGCTAACTTTAAACCAGTATTCGCTCTGCTTGCGGTCAGTATTTGTATCGAGACTCCTAGGTATAAAAAAGGACAGTGGCGATGTTAGTTTTGGCAGAAGCACCCCGCCAAAAGAGATTGAGTTCCTGCCGATCATCCCGCGCTGCTTGACAAGGGTAGCGCAAAATTTCAAATTTCAGCAGTTAGCATACCTTAACTTTGTGATGCTCCCCAGATTGGGCCGCATCGTAGGGAGAAAAGGAAGCTATCTTAACGTCGCGCTGTTTAGATTTGTCTACAGCAACTTTCAATCCCGCTTCAAAATGCTCCGTGGCATCTTCCCAAGTATAATTATTCACCTTGGCATAGGCGGCTTCGGACATGGCTTGCCACTGGGCATTGGGCAACTGACAGATACACTTTATGGCTTTTGCCATTTCTTCGGCATCTTCTGGTCTTACAAGTATCCCAGTACCGCCGCTCAAAATTTCAGGAGCAGCGCCTGCTGGGGTACTGATGACGGGAGTGCGACACGCCATCGCTTCGATAATTGGCAAGCCGAAGCCTTCAGAGCGGCTCGCCAGCAGCCACGCATCGCATTTGCTGTAGTAGTCTTTGATTTTGTCTTGGTCGGGTTGAATTACATACTCGGCATTGGCAGGCAGGGGCAATTCTGGGGATGGGGCATCTGAACCGAAGGCAACCAGACGCAGGTTGGGGATATTTGCAGCAGCTAGGGAAAAAGCTTTGAGGGCGATGTCGGTTCCTTTCCAGTGGATTGTAGAGTACATCATGCCAATTGTCGGAACCGATTGTTTGTGGCGGGGACAGGCGTAAAATTGCTTGGTGTCCACACTCGGAGGAGCTAAGGAAACTTGGCGATCGCCGTATTTAGTCCGAGCTAGGTCAACTAACCACTGAGAGACGGTAATTTTGTGTAGCGGCAGCATCCAGGTTGCTTCTACTCTACCTTGAGGTAGATAGTCAAAAATTTCGTGGTGCTGGAGAAAATAAGCTTTTGCTCCTTTGCTGTTCGAGAGTTTTGCTACCCACTCGGCGGTTTCCCACCAAGTGGCAACTACTACGTCAGCGTCAGGTACATCTTTGTCCTCTACTGGGCGGTAGCGATCGGTAATTTTTTGTTTTACACCTAAGTTATCGAAAAATGAGGGTTCATCTTCAGGTGTGGAAATCCAACCCCGTCCCCGCAGCAGCGACTTGACTTGCTGGCGCATACTTGGTTGAGAGTGCGGTACAGAGATGACGAACACTTCGTGTCCTCGCTTTCTCAAACGTTCTGCGAAAATAGATACTACTCGTATTCCACCAGTCAGGCACAAAGTAGGAAGAACAAACGTGATTTTCATTTTTAAGTCCCGCTGAAGACTCTGACTCGCTTACGGCGCTGCTACAAGCGCGCTTTGTTAGAGACAGACAGGAAAGAGGGGCGGGTGAATATAAATTACCGCTTTCCTGGTGTGTACATAGAATCCAACAAGAGTGACTGTTCGCAACACCCCACTACCAATCTGCAACAACTTCACTGATTGAATTGATAATAACGATTGATCCGAGCGCAAAACAGTTCCTGTAGAGAGAATTTTTCATCGGGGCGAAAGTTCCTCCTGAAGATAGATCCCTGCTCAAACAGCAGCTTTTCCTGGAAAACACCAAGCTAAACAACACTTCCTGTCTAACATAACAGGATTTATCTATCCAATACACAGGGGATGTACGGGAAACCGAAAAACACCCAACATGAGGCTGTGGGGCAACGGTAGCATGGATAACAATATTCTGATTTATTGACGATCGACTGCTGGGAAAATTTTATACTGCCACCTCAAAGAGGGAAATTTTTACTTTGAGAATGTTGATTTCCCGATCGATCCGACAAATCTAAACACCGATAGAATGCTGTGATTTTTTGTTAACTGTACTGTCAGTATTGCTTGACGAAATATCGTATTTGGTCAGAATTCAGAGATGGTGGTTTTCTCAAATACCAGTAGGGCGATCGCCCCAATCACACTCCTGTAAGGGCAAATTTGATCGCAAACCGGATTTTTTCACCGCTGTTCCCCGCACTTCCCCGCCTCGGTCAAGAACGGGCAGGATGCCTGTTCTACAACAAACATGGGAGATGTCTGACATATAGTTTCACCGCTATAAATTCCATGAACAGGGGGAGTTTTAAATTTGTTAATAGAAGACGATCGCCTGAAAGAGCTACCAAAAGCAACTGCCACTTTTCGATCGAGTATATGCAGCCGCAACTTCTGTCTCAGTAATTACCGCAACAAAGTTCAGCAAATTGTGTTGTGCACGCATAAACCTTCACCGCCGGTTTTTTTGCCGTTTCTGCCGGGTGTGGCGAAATATTCTGGCAAAAAAACTGCTTTCTTCGGGTACGCGGTTCCCGGGATCGATCGACTCCGCCGAAGTGTCGAAGTCCAGTTTCTGGCCGCTGTTTGCATTTACGGCTCCAAATACCATACTATGCTCTAATTCCTAGTAGCTGTGTGTTTTAGCCCAATGGCGATCGCAATTGATTTTGGAACTAGCAATACTGTCGTCGCTCGGTGGAATCCAGCGACTTCGCAGCCCGAAACTTTGAAATTACCGGGATTATCGGCAATCTCGGCTCAAAATCCGCCCCTAATTCCCAGTTTGCTCTACGTTGAGGACGCGGCTCAAAGTAAAGTCATACTGGGCCAGCAAGTCCGCGACAAAGGTCTTGATTTGAGTGGAGATTCTCGGTTTTTCCGCAATTTCAAGCGGGGAATCGGTGCTTCCGTTCAGGGTTTCGTGCCGGAATTGGACGGGCAAATTGTTGATTTTGAACGAGTAGGTGAATGGTATTTGAGCCAAATTGTGAGTTCAATTCGCGAACTGCCATTGTCGGTAGATTCTTTGATTTTTACTGTACCGGTAGATAGTTTTGAAGCTTACCGCAACTGGCTGGGCAAAGTTTCTCAATCTTTGGAAGTAGAACAGGTGCGGATGTTGGATGAACCCACGGCGGCGGCTTTGGGTTACGGTTTAGCCGATCGCGAAAATCTGTTAGTAATTGATTTCGGCGGCGGAACCCTCGACCTTTCCTTAGTGCGGCTCGACACTAACGCTGGCAAAAAGCCGCTGGGTTTTATTTTGAAATGGGGCGAAAAATTGCTGGCTGAAAGTTCTGGACAGAAGCCAAAAATTGCCCGTGTTTTGGCTAAAAGCGGACAAAATTTAGGCGGTTCTGATATTGACAATTGGCTGGTTGATTATTTTGTCAAAACCAAAGGAGTGGTGAAATCTCCGATCACAACTAGGTTAGCAGAACGGTTGAAAATTCAGTTGTCTTTGTTAGACAGGGCGACTGAGGTTTATTTTGACGATGAAAACTTTGAGACTTACGAATTAGAATTAGAGCGAGCTGAATTTGA
>JANNOR010000030.1:0-7744 GCA_031399265.1 Cyanobacteria bacterium SOY_34_metabat_3
ATGTTGGGAGTAGCCGGTGTCTTCGGTGGTTCTTTGTTCTCCGCCATGCACGGTTCTTTAGTTACATCTTCTTTGGTTCGTGAAACAACCGAAACCGAATCGCAAAACTACGGTTACAAATTCGGTCAAGAAGAAGAAACCTACAACATCGTTGCAGCCCACGGCTACTTCGGTCGTTTGATTTTCCAATACGCTTCATTCAACAACAGCCGTTCCTTGCACTTCTTGTTAGGCGCATGGCCAGTTGTCGGCATTTGGTTTACCGCATTGGGTATTTCCACAATGGCGTTTAACTTGAACGGTTTCAACTTCAACCAATCGATTATCGACTCGCAAGGTCGCGTCATCAATACCTGGGCTGATGTCATCAACCGCGCTAACTTGGGTATGGAAGTCATGCACGAGCGCAACGCTCACAACTTCCCGCTCGACTTGGCCGCTGGTGAAACAACTCCCGTGGCTTTGGTTGCTCCTTCCATCAACGGTTAATTTTTAACCTTAGATAAACGAAAAGCGCTCCTAGAAATAGGGGCGCTTTTTGTTTGGGAAAAAAGGTTTTTACTGCGGGGATTTGATATCTATTCCGGCTGCGCCGGAATGACATAGAGGACACGGCAGTGCCGTTTCCCTACCTCGATTAATTGTAGGGACACGGCAGTGCCGTGTCCTGATTTCCGGTTATATTAATTCCGACGCAGAAGTTGCAGCCGATCGACCTCAACACCGATATCGAACACTCATCGAACTTTAGGAATTAGCATTTTTGGGCGATCGATATTTCCGATCTCGGCGGTTGGCGAGCTTTTGACTTGCGCTTTTAAGCTAAGTTAGAAGTGCAAATTTTTACGCATCTTCACAATCATGCCACCAGCAGCACCATCACAGCCAATTCCCAGAATCACCACCCCAACCCCAACTCCCGGCGGGGGTACCAGTCCCGGAGGCGCAGCTAGCGGCCGGAGAGGCACCAGCGGCCCCGACTCCATCAGCGGTACTGGGGGCGCTGACTTGATATTCGGTTTGGGCGGGCCTGACAGCATTTTCGGTTTGGGGGGAAACGACACCATCTACGGGGGCGACGGCGACGACTCAATCCTAGGCGACGCTGACAACGATTTGCTGTTTGGCGGTGCAGGGCGCGATAGCGTTTTGGGCGGCGCGGGCGACGATACTTTTTACGGCGGCAAAGGTTCTGACTCGATGCTGGGCGACGATGGCAACGATTTGCTGTTTGGCAACCAAGACAGCGATACTTTGTTGGGAGGCGCGGGAAATGACACCTTTTTTGGGGGGGCGGGCGATGACTCGCTGTTTGGCGGCATCGGCGATGACTGTTTGTCGGGCGATCGCGGCCGAGATACTTTAACTGGCGGCGCCGGAAATGATACTTTTGCGATCGGGCGATCGTCCGATGGGGATGTGATTGCAGATTTTGTTGATGGTACCGATCGCATTCGCTTGACTGCCGGCCTCACTTTTAATCAACTCACGATTTCCGCCAGCGCGGGAACTTCCCCGAGCACAATTATTCAGCTTACAAGCACCAACGAAACTCTCGCTAGTATCTTCGGAGTTGCTCCTTCTGCTATTAGTGCGGCTGACTTTATTTTTTAATTGGGAATTGTTAACGGTTGACTGTTGACTGTTGACTGTTAACGGTTGACGGTTGACTGTTGACTAATATCAAATCTGAGTTGGTTGACCATTTTATGGGACTCGGCGGTTGAAACCGATCCTACAGGAACGAAGTCTGCCTCCGCAGACTAAGATATAGAGGGTTATTTAAGCAGGATTTGGTATGAAAACTAACCAATAACCAATAACCAATAACCACTGACAACTAACAACTGACTAATGACTATTGATGGTTTTCTGAATCTGAACAAACCTGCGGGCATGACATCTCACGACTGTGTGGGGCGAGTGCGCCGGCTATTGAAACTCAAGCGAGTCGGACACGGAGGAACTCTCGATCCGACTGTGACTGGCGTTTTGCCGATCGCCCTAGGCAGAGCAACCAGACTGCTGCAATTTCTCCAACACAATAAAGCTTATGAAGGTACGATTCGGTTTGGCTTAACTACCGCTACGGACGATTTGGAAGGAGAAATTCTCTACTCTCAACCGGTGCCGAATTTAAGTTCAGAAAAAGTGCAATCTGCACTGCCGAAGTTTATCGGAAAAATCGAGCAATTTCCTCCTAGTTTCAGTGCGGTTCAGGTGGGAGGAAAACGCCTTTACGAGTTGGCTAGAAAAGGCGAAATAGTGGAAGTGGCTGCTAGGAATATCGAGGTTTTTCGGCTGGAAATATTGGATTGGCGATCGGGGGATTTTCCTGAATTGGATTTGGCGATCGCCTGCGGGGCCGGCACTTACATTCGGGCGATCGCGCGGGATTTGGGCGCTATGCTGAATGCAGGCGGTACTTTGGCTACTTTGACTCGTACCGAAAGCAGCGGTTTCTCGATCGACCAAAGTCTCAGTTTTGAAGAATTGGAACTGCAATTGCAGGAGGATAAATTCTGCCCGATTTTGCCATCAGCGGTTTTGGGGCATTTAGGGGCGATCGTCCTTTCTCCTGAATATACCAAACGCTGGTTTCAAGGACAGCGCCTCCCGATTCCCGAAACGCCGATCGCCTCTGAGGAAGAAAGCAGGCAAAATCCATACAGCCCTACATCCCAAACTCCCTATCCCTTGCAAGTTTACGATCGAGATGGTAATTTTTTAGGTATCGGTCAAGTAGCAAACTCAGAGACAAATACCATCTTGTCTCCTCAAATTGTGTTTTAGCTATCAAAGAGGTAAAAATGAAAATAGGTATAATTGGCGCAGGAAATGTTGGCGGAACTCTGGGACGCATCTTAACTAAAAAAGGTCATCAAATTGTATTTGGCGTCAGAGATCCGCAGAGTTCTAAAGTGCAGGCTGCTGTAGATTCTACAGGAGGAAAAGCACTAGCAGCTAGCGTTCGGGAAGCTGCAAGTCACGGAGAAGTTTTGATATTAGCTACGCCTTGGAATGCCACCCAAGAGGCGATCGCCTCTGCGGGAAATTTGACTGGCAAAATTATTATTGACGCTACGAATCCGCTCGAAATGACTCCCGCTGGACTTGCTGCCGGATTGACGATCGGTCACACTACTTCCGCCGCCGAAGAAATTGCTCAATGGGCACCATTCGCGCTGATTGTTAAAGCTTTTAACAACATTGGTGCAAGCTGTTTTGAAGATTTGCAGTTCGGCTCGCAAACAGCAACTACTTTTATTTGCGGAGACGATGTAGAGGCGAAGAAAATTGTCACTAATGTCGCCCAAGACATCGGATTTGAAGTGATTGATGCGGGAGATTTGAAACAAGCTCGATTGCTAGAACCGCTGGGGATGCTGTGGATTCACCTAGCTTATAGCGGCATGGGACAAGATTTTGCGATTAATCTAATCAAGCGCTGAGGTCAAAATTGTGAAAGTATTGCTGATCGGATTAATCCGAGGCTACAAAATCGGAATTTCTCCTTATTTGCCTAACGCCTGTAGGTTTCACCCAACTTGTTCGCAATACGCGATCGAAGCCATAGAAAGATTTGGGGTAGCCGGGGGCGGATCGATCGCAGTTAAGCGGATTTTGCGCTGTCATCCTTTTCATCCTGGGGGTTACGATCCCGTACCTCCCAAAGAGAGCGAGGAGAATTAGTATATCAAATCCGGTTGCACTCTTCATGATTGTTCACAGTTGACAGTTTGGACATTTGAACAATATCGATGCAACCGGAAACGATATTAGTGAGAAGCAGGATTTTAGTTATTAGTTAATAGTGTAAATAGGTGCTGCATCCTCATGGCTCAAACTCCCCAGAGGTCTACTACCTCATGGGGTTAAAGTTGTAGCATTAATTATTTTTATTTAGCAAAAATCAGTAATATTACTGTTTTATTCCACAACTGGGGAGCTATATAATAGTAAAAACAGAGTACAGGGGATGCGAGTGAATATGTCTGATACCGCAATCGGGTACAAAATGTTGTCCCATACTCTGGCCGTGCTGAGCCAGAAACAAGCAACGGGGAAACTGCTGCTAGAGCAAGGGGAACAACAGTGGCAACTTTACTTTTTTCGGGGTAGTTTGGTTTATGCGACAGGGGGAGCGCACAGAGCGAGGCGCTGGTACAGAGGGATCGGGCAACACTGTCGCAACTTTCAAGTGGATCTCAGAGACCTCGATGCTGGGGAACTGTGGGAATATCAACTGATAGAGCAAGGGATAGCAGCCAGCGAAATGAATTTGGAACAAGCTAGGGCGATCGTCCTCTCCAGCGTTTCCGAAGTGTTCTTTGCTCTGATCGGTCAATCGGGTTTGCGCCGGGAGTGGCGTCCGTCTGAAAAATATTTTCCTAAAATAATCTCTTCTTTGCTGGTGTCTTTAACGGAAGTAGAGCAAATTCTGTGTTCTACAGAACAAATTTGGCAGAAGTGGAAAGCAATGGGTTTGTGGGTTGTAGATCCAGAACAAGCACCGCTTTTAAAAGCGTCGGCCGAGTTGCAGAAAAATCGATTTAGTTCTGATTCTTTGATCGCATTAGCTAACGTATTTAACGGCGAAAATACTCTTTGGGATATTGCATTTAAGAAAAAGCAGTGCGTGACAGTGGCAACTCGCGCTTTAGTTAATTACATCAACCAGGGTTTAGTAAATTTCCGAACAGTACCAGATTTGCCGTCGCCCATAGAACAGTGGCGCCTTGCTGCGGCGATCGCCCGGCCGGGTCGCCCTTTGATTGCTTGTATCGACGACAGTCCGACAGTATGCGAATTTTTGGAGCAAATTTTATTGCCGGCGGGGTATCGAGTCCTAAAAATTCAAGACCCGATGCAGGGAGTGGGCATCATCTCCAAACAGAAGCCTGCTTTAATTTTTATGGATGTGGTGATGCCGAAGACAAACGGCTTTGCTTTGTGCAACTTTTTGCGAAAAACATCGGCTTTTCGGGAAACTCCGATCGTGTTTTTGACTGGTCAAGATAGTATAATTGACCGCACGCGAGCTAAACTTACAGGTGCTTCCGATTTTTTGAGGAAGCCGCCGAATCCCGAACAGGTTTTGCAAGTAGCTGAGAAGTATTTGAAGGTAAAAGGCGATCGCAATCATGCGGCAATTCGCCGCCACGATTTACTGAATTCGCAGCAACTTGCCTTGGCAAATTCTTGAACCGAAATTAATGAACACAAGAACCCCTTCCCGGGTGCGTCAGTTCCTGGCGCACCCTACATTTATTGTAAAATTAAGACGCTCTGGAATTTAAAATAATTAATTATGACTAATGTTGCGATCGATCGCACTCCGCAGGTGAGCGTAGTAATTCCGGCTTATAACTGTGCGGATTACATCGGTGAAGCAGTAGACAGCGTACTGCGCCAAACCTATACAGACTGGGAAATTATTGTAGTAGACGACGGTTCCAAAGATGACACCAGATTAGTTTTAGAGCAATACGGCGATCGAATTCGATACATTTACCAACAAAATCAAGGAGTGTCGATCGCCCGAAATCACGGCATCAAGTTAGCGCGAGGAGAATTTATCGCCTTTCTCGATGCAGATGACTACTTTTTTCCAGACAAATTAGCCGCACAAATCGCTGTATTTGTAGCCCAACCAAATATAGGAATAGTCCACAGCGGCTGGCGTTTAGTAAACAGTACAGGCGAACCCATAAAAGATGTCAAACCGTGGCAAAACGTCCCTAAATTAGACTTAGAAATGTGGCTCAGGTGGAAACCAGTATTACCCAGCGCGATGATGTTTCGCCGCCATTGGTTAGAGCGCGCCGGCGGATTTGACCCTAGATTTCCACCAGCCGAAGATACAGATTTAGCGCTGCGTTTAGCTTTAATGGGATGCGAAACAGAATGGCTGCGCCAAGTAACGGTTTGCTACCGCCAGCACGAACAAAGTGCGATGTATAAAGGTTTGCCGCAGGCTAAATCTCTCGCCGCAGTCATGGACAATTTTTTTGCGCGGCCCGAATTGCCGGATAAAATACGTTTGCTGGAAAAGCAAATCAAGTACAGTACCTTAGTTTGGATTGCTTGGTATTTGCACCGCACCGGTCATTCGCTTGAAATGGTACAATTTTTGCAGCGTTCTTGGAATTATACGCCTTATTTGCCTGTGGAAACAGTAATTAATTGGGCCGAATGTTTCGCCGAATTTTCGCAGGATGCGGACTATGAATTGGATGTAGATTTATTAGCTAAGTCTCCAGAATGGCAAGAGTTGATGCAGTGGGTAATTCTCGGTACGCCTGTATGATTCGGCGGTTGAAACCGCTACTACAAAAACGAAGTCCGCCTCCGCGGACTAAGAAATAAACGGGGTTTTTAATTCGGATTTAGTATAAAGTCCTCATTGACTTAAAGCTTGAAGAGAAGACTCTCAATTACAAATAGGCGGCACCGCCCCCGGGCTGTAAGGCACAACTACCGGCGAATTCGCCACTAATTCCACCTCACCTTTAGCATTAATTATCCAGCCTTGAGCCTCAACCAACTCCTGGGCGGCATCAAAATTATCCTCGCCGCTGCTGCTGGCTCGATCGCTGGGACTAGGCGGCAAACCACCGCGCCCGGTAATCACAAACCGACTTGCTCTTTGGCCGCTAGTTTGACAGCCTCGCGCCGGCTGCGGCGGAACTCCGGGAGTTTCAGGCTGATTCAACCCTTTTACCGGGTCAATATCGGGAGTTTTGAGTTCAACATTGCCGTCAATTCCTAATTCTGAACTAGCGTCAATATTGCTGTCAAAAGAGCGAAAAATACCTTGTGTATTAATGATAATATTTCCGCCCCGGCCTCGGATCGCATTGGCGCGGATGTCGCTATTTTCTAAAGCAGCTACAGTCCCAGCTTCGATATTAATATTACCGCCTGTCGCACTTCCAGACGCATTAGTAGTAATTTGACTGTTGCGGCGCAGTTGCAAATCTCTTGTTTGCACAGTGATATTGCCAAAATTTCCGGCTTGAGTTGTGGCTTTAATTGCGCCGCTATCTAAACGAATTGAATCGGCGATAATTCTCAAGTTTCCGGCCGCTCCTTTGCCGTCGGCACTGACAGTAACTTGGGCGCTATCTCGGATAATTAACTGCCCGGTTCTGATATTTAAATTGCCGCCTGTACCTGTGGAATCTTTCCCGGTACTGGCAAATAGTCCGCTAGCAGCACCTTCATTGTTACCGACGATGTTGGTATTGAATAGCGAGGCTCGATCGCTAAAATTGCGATCGCTCCCAGATAGAATAATTCGATCGGCAGCATTGACTGTCAAATTACCAGCTTGACCGCTGCTGCGAGTTGTGGCGATCGCCTGTCCGCCCCCTGTCGCCTCAAAAACATTAGCATTAATCGCGATGTTTCCGCCATCATACTCGTTCTGAGTTTGGGAGTTAACAACCGCTGCATTTGAGACTCTAAAAAAATTAGTATTAACCGTAATATCCCCACCTCTACCCCCCGCCCCTGGTTCTGTTGGAGCTAGCAAAGCACTGGACGAATTATCTGAACCTACCCCATCAACTGTCACGAAATCAGCAGCATTGACTGTGATATTTCCAGCTCGCCCCTGCCCTTCTGTTCTGGTAACAATAACACCACCATTTGTCACTGATAGCGATCGAGTTGTGACGCGAATATTTCCGCCTTCTCCAACTCCTGTTAATTTAACGCTGCTGAATAAACCGCTGGATTG
>JANNOR010000037.1:0-4524 GCA_031399265.1 Cyanobacteria bacterium SOY_34_metabat_3
GTGCCGCAAATTGTGGCGACGCCCACGAGCGATCCCACAGTGCCTCTGATTTTGGGAGTTGGGCTGCTGTTGGCGATTTTGGTCAGCCGCGGTTTGATTCCTTCGGTGGCGGATTGGCAGCACAAAACAGCTTTTCAACGAGAAGAGAGCGATCGACTCCAAAGTGCTTTGTACCGACTGATCAAAGAAGGCAGCGGCGAAATCACTCTGGTGCGGTTTGCGATGGAGACTCGGCTGTCGCCGGAAGTCGCTGGGCGTTTTTTGAACGAACAAGCTGAAGTCTTTAATGCCAATTGCGAAATTAAGGATGACGGCAGTATCCTGTATCACTTCCATATTTAAAAGGCTGCGCGCCATCGCCATCCACAGAAAAACTTAGCCGATCAGACTTTCCTAGTGCTCGATCGGCTTGCCTTTTGGGAAATTTGGCTAATTTTTTTTTTGTGTGTTCTGCTCGCTATAATTGTAAGATATCAGTAAATCTACGGTTGCTTTTACCTGAGCTTCCCGACAAACACCTTATTTTATCGTTAAATATTTCTTAGGGGGTAAGTCACCTCAGTACAACTGCTGTATTCTCGAACAATAACTTGTTTAGGGATTTTATGTAGTTTCACCTAAGAGACTCGATCGGGCCAAAGCCTGAAATGAAAGTGTCAGCCTGAAGGCGTGCGTTTTCATATTCAAATTTTGCAATCACCTGTTGAGGTTAAACCATGATATTTGGCATAATTGGTTCTTCTTTCATAGTTTACTTTTTGCTGATGTCGATCGCCAATTACGGCGACACTGGAATGTAGACTGTTTGAGGGACTCGCACACTCTCTGCACAAGGGTCGCAGGCAAAAAAAGCTGTGACTTTCGGTGGAGTTGGTGGGCCGGACTTGTCTGTCGTGTACGCGATCGAAAAAGAAAATTAATGGATGAAGGAGTCGTTAAGTACCGCTGTGATTGGCAAGAGGCAGACCCTGTAGCTGCCGAGAACATAGCGGATTTGATGGACTGGCGCGAAAGGCTTCACTCTTGGGGACTAATTGGCGTCTACGAAAATGGCATCGGATTCGGAAATGTCAGCGTCAGGCTCGGCAATTCTTGTCAGTTCGTGATTTCGGGCACCCAGACGGCACACTTGCAGACTCTGGGGCCTGAATCATATTCTACTGTTACCGAATTTAACTTAGAACAAAATTTCCTCGGCTGCCGGGGCCCCGTACCAGCTTCGTCGGAGTCCTTGACTCATGCGGCCCTGTACCTTCACAGAGAGGATGTGGGCGGAATAATTCACGTCCACAATCCGCAACTGTGGCAGAAACTGCTGTTTGAGATTCCTACTACTAGAAAAGAAGTACCTTACGGCACTCCTCAAATGGCCTTAGAAATGTTTAGACTTTTTGAGGAGGAGAATTTGGCCGATCGCCAAATCCTAGCGATGGCCGGCCACGAAGACGGAATTATCTGTTTTGGCAGCAATTTAGACGAAGCTGGCAAAGTGCTGTCGGCTGCGATCGGGAACGACCCGCTCTCTGGGACGATTCTCATAAAAAGCGTATAAATTGGGTTTATTGACAAAAAACCGAGGATTTTAGCTGAGTCTGCAGCCAGAAGCTAAGGTGTTGACCTTGATGCGGCTATGTGAGTTAAAATTGGCTTTACCGTTGACCGAAGAAGCCGATCGACCGAAGAAGCCGGTGCAGGTTCAAAACTTTTAAATTGCTTCTTGCCTCTGCGGTAAGGGAAAGATATTTTTAAAGAGAAACAAACTACATAGGAAAAGCTGAGAGTCATTGTGAATCAAACTAAACTTGTAAGCTCAAAAGAACTGCAATCAGAAGTATCCCGTCTCACCGAAGAGCTGCAAATGCGCGACCAATTGGTGCAGCAGTTGTCTCAAGAACTTTTCAGGCTGGTCAAGGGAAATACGAGTTTTGTGCCCGCGCCGGAAGTTTCCGATCGCCACCTTGCTCAAATGCAGGCGATGCGCGAACAACTGCAAGCTGTGGAAGAACAGGTGGGTTTTTATCAGGAACAAATCGCCGATCGGGATACAGAGGTTTACCAACTGCGGCAGTCAGTGCAAGAATTGACCGATCGCTCTCGGATGCTGGAACAGGTGGTTCAGGAATTGCCTGGGGTTTACCGCCAGAAGTTTGCCGAGCGGATCGAGCCGATTAAGGAAAAGTTGGATCAACTGCAAAAGGAAAACCGCCAGTTGCACACAGAATTGCAAAGCGTGACTTACCGTCTGGCGGTGCGGAATCGCAAGGCTAAGGGGCTGGATCTGCCGAGCGTCGATCCTGATGACGATCGGGGTATTCAAATGCCGAGTTTTGGCAATGTCTAGGGTGTTGATTTTGGCGGGCGACGAGCCGGATTTGGCAGTTAGTCTCTCCAAGGCGATCGCCCAAAGCGATCCTTTAACTGAAGTCGATATCTGTGGGGTTTCCGAGTTCAATTCTGGTGCGCATCGTGGGGCGATCGTTTGTCCTTTGACGCTGGATGTGCCGTCGGATCTGGTTTTTGGGCGTCGGGATCTGTATGAATTTTGCGGCAATGTGTCGGCGGCGCGCGATCGAGTGCAAGAAAAGTTGCAGGTTGCCGTCGGCGATGGCAATTTCTGGCTGCCTGTGGTGTTGACGGCAAAGGGGCCGCTGTATGCTGAGGCGATTGAGTTGTCTGGCGAGTTGAGTTACTCTCAACCGCTGCATTTGTCGGATGTTTGGCGGCAGCAGTTGTACGAGTTGGCTTTCGGCTTGCTGGAGCTTTTAAATGCGCCGCCGGCGACTTATTTGATGCAGTTCGGGTTTGTGGGGGACAGTATTGGTTTCGATCGGCTTTGGCCTTTTCCAGCCGCACCCGCGATCGCTTCTGTCGGCGTTCAAGTGCCGGATTTATTCCTCTGTCATTGGTATTGCTTGACAAATAAGCCGATTTATGATATGCAAATCACTTCTTTATCTTTCTAGTGAAGTCTCTCGCTCAAGCAACTAAAGCGGGAGTTTCAGCGGAGATAATTTGCTCCAAACTATCGAAAATTTCAAATAGTTGGTCGAGTTGAGTAATTTCAAAAATTAGCCTGACTGTGGCTGAGAGGTTGCAGATCACGAGGCGACATCCACGGTGGCGGGCGGCGTTGAGCCCGCCTACTAAGGCGCAGATCCCGGAACTGTCGATGAAATCTACGTCGGCCATGTCTATTACCCAGAGTTGGTGGCGATCGGGCAAAATTTCTGCTAGCTGTTGTTGCAGGAGACTGCCGGCTTGGGAGTCGAGGCAGTTGTGAGGTTGGAGGACGATGTGTTGGTGGAAGTTGGGATCTACCATAAGTGTTAGCCTCCGTATTGTTAAGTATGAATAGGTAAATTTAGTTGCTGGTTCTGTTGAGAAACAGCGTAATTTCAGCTAAAGTTTCAGGAGGCGATCGGGAGAGTGTGATAGACTTAGTAGGATGACTGACTGGCGATCGAGTAGGATACAAGCGCTACAATTTTTGATTAACTGATTATTTCACTAAACCTAATTTTTGGTGGCGCGCGCGATCGCGGCTCTGCTGTGTTCTTCATCACTGCGAAAGATTGCACTATTGGCTGAATCGAGCCAATATATAAAAGTATTCAGCTTTGCAAAAGTTTACGAAGGCAGCATCCAATGTCTTTTGAGTTTTTATCGCTAGAGACTATTCAGCAATTTGCCCATGATTACGGTTATTGGGCAATATTTCTCGGAATTTTACTTGAAAATCTGGGAATTCCTCTCCCAGGTGAGACGATTACGATTGCTGGCGGGTTTTTAGCCGGTAGCGGGGAACTGAATTACTGGTTTGTGCTCGCAAGTGCGATCGGCGGTGCGACAGTGGGCGGAAATTTCGGTTATGCGATCGGCAGATACGGCGGTTGGCCGCTGCTGCTAAAACTCGGGAAAATCTTCCGCTTTCGAGAAGAACAACTGTTTGACTTGAAAGAAAAGTTTAGCCAAAATGCAGCTAAAGCCGTATTTTTGGGCCGTTTCATCGCACTCCTGCGAATTTTTGCCAGCCCCCTAGCAGGAATAGCCGAAATGCCCTTTTGGAAATTTTCGCTATTCAACATTCTAGGTGCCGCCAGTTGGGCCTCTGTCATGGTAAGTTTATCCTACTTTCTAGGACAAGTCGTGTCTTTAGAAAAATTGGTAGCTTGGGCCGCTCAATTTGCGGTATTTGCCTTACTTTTAGCAGTTGCTTGGATTGCAATTCCTATTTGGTTGGAGTCGCGAAATTTGGACGAAACCAAATAGTCCAAAACACAATTAAATATTTGCCGTAGATACTGTCTTGATCTGTCAAGGGGTAGCGAGTAAATAATTGGGGTCGAAAGGCTTTTGGGACTTTAAAATCCCAAAAGCCAAATGCACCAATTTCCTGATCAGAGCGCCAATCACCTGCATTGTGACCTTGCCACGACCTCATAATCGCTCACTCATGGCTTTCAGCAAAGGATGACAACGCATCGCCACCAGCGCAGGCATATATAATGCCTTTCGTAGCCGGAC
>JANNOR010000109.1:0-5718 GCA_031399265.1 Cyanobacteria bacterium SOY_34_metabat_3
AGACTTTGGGCTAATACACATACGGTTTAACCCCTAATCATTAAAGTACAAATGATATTTTTATCTATTAGTTTTCTTTGTTTGGTTTGTTGCTATAGCCAAGCTTTGGTTTCGATCTCCCATCAACCCAACCTACACTAAAAGCAGGGGCTTCAAACCCCTGCTATTCGGTGAACCCGCCCCTACAAGAATTACGGTCAATTAATCGGACATCATATAACAACAGATAACAGTCAACAGATAACAGTCAACAGTTAACAGTGAACAAATTTAATATGAATGATGATGATTTAAATGAATTAATAGATGCTTTTACGGCCGAAACCCAAGAGTTTCTCCAATCGATGGAGACGAATTTGTTGGCGATGGAAGCTGTCGGATTGACAGAGCGACAGGCGGCAGTTAAAGAAATGTTTCGGGCGGCTCACTCGATTAAAGGTGCAGGCTCGATGTTGGGCTTTCAAAACGTGTCGGCGGCGGCTCATACGCTGGAGGACTGTTTTGTCATTTTGCGCGATCGCACTGACTTGTCGGCCCTGGAACCGACGACTGTGAGTGTTTTGCTGCAAGGGGTGGATATTCTCAAAAGAATTGCGGGCGAAGCAATTCAACACTCGGATGTCACCACTCCCGATCAAACAGAAAACTTGGAGGCGATCGCCCAAATTCACGCCGAGTTCGAGGCCAAGTACGGCAAGCCAGAACTGCCGCCAATTCCCACAGTCAGCCGATCGGCAGCCCCGGAAACCCTAAAACTGATTTTTGAACATGAATTGCCGCCAATCTTCAATCGCCTAGAAACCGAGCTTTCCCAAGCTGACGAGGCAGATTTGCCCAAAACCGTCACCGCCCTGAATCAGGTTTATTACCAACTCTCCGGCTTAGCTGGAATGTTGCAATTGCCCGATTTTGGGAAAGTCGCCGAACCCCTCAGAGATTTGATCGACTCTCCAGACTTGACTCTAGAAAGATTGCAATCCGAGGGTTGGTCGATCGCCCAAAACTTGCAAACCGCACGAGCACAGCTACTGGAAGGAAGGGCGATCCTCTTCGAGGGCTGCGCTAACGAACTTCCCCAAATCTCCCCCGCCACTAAGGAAGAAAGCCAACCACAACTCAAAAATCAGGGCGGGCACGCACCATCCACCGCCCCTACTCAATCCCCAGTCCCCAACCCACAAAGACCAACCATCCGCGTAGACTTAGAACGCTTGACAGAATTAGTGAATCTCGTCGGAGAATTAGTCATCAACCGCACAAATTTGGAACTGCAAGAATCCGAACTGCGGGGCGAAGTCAAGCGTATCCGCCGCAGCATCGTAGATTTGAACCAATTCGGCGGCCAGTTGCGAGAAGAATACGACAGACTGAGTTTTGCAGATTTCAGAGGCCCAAACGGCAATTCGGGATTGCGAAAACTTGCAGAAGTAGAAACAGAATTCCCAATTATTGGTCACACCAAATCCTCGATCGCCCATACTCACTTTGATATCTTAGAGATGGATCGTTATACAGAGTTCCACTCGACCGCCACAGAAGTCATCGAAACAGCGGAAACAATTTCTCAATCCGCCACCAAATTAGACATTTTAGCGATGAAATTCGAGCGCAGTACCGACCAACTGCGCCGCATTACCGAACAACTGCGCAGCCGTGTCATGCAGTTGCGAGTCGTGAGTTTCAGCCGCGCCGTCGATCACTTACCGAGGGCGCTGCGGGATATGTGCCTCACATACGATAAAGATGTCAACCTGCTGCTAGTGGGACGCGATACCAAAATTGACGAAAGTTTGCTCGACGCTTTGCGCGACCCCTTAGTACACTTAGTGAGAAACGCTTTCGATCACGGCATCGAAATGCCAGAAGTTCGGCAAGCCAGCGGCAAGCCAGCCAGCGGTCAAATAGAAATTGAAGCCCGCCACCAAGGCGGCCAAACTATTATTACTGTCGCCGATGACGGCAAAGGCATTGACCCGGAAATCATCCGCCACAAAGTTGTGAACAAAGGTTTAGCCACCGAGGAACAAGCCCAAGAATTTTCCATTTCTGAACTCTATGATTTTCTGTTTTGGCCTGGTTTCAGTACCGCAGAAGGGGTAAGCGACCTTTCGGGGCGCGGAGTCGGACTGGACGTGGTGCGCACAAATTTGCGGACTGTACGGGGGACTGTGAAGGTAGATTCTCGCCTGGGAAAAGGTACGAGTTTTATCATCAAACTGCCGCTGCTGCTATCAATTACTGAGGCTTTGATGGTGAAGACCGATCGTAATAAAATAGCAGTCCCGCTAGATGCAGTCGAAGAAATTCTCCACATTAAAGCCTCGGAAGTGCACACCGCCGGCAATCAGCCGATGTTGTGGTGGCGGGACGAATTTATTCGGTTGGTACGACTCCAAGATTTGCTCGAATACAGCGTTTTGGGGCCGGACGCGCCCTCTCCCGATCCTTTGACCCAGGATCACATTCCCGTCTTAGTTTTGGCTTCTAGCGAAGGAATGCTGGCGGTAGCTGTGGAACGCTTGATCGGTCAGCAGGAAATTGTGGTAAAACCCCTGCCACCGCCTCTATCCAAGCCTCGCGGGGTTTTGGGGAGTACGATTTTGGGGGATGGCAAAGTTGTGACAATTTTGGATGTAGACGATTTAGTGGGTCAACCTTTGACCAATAGTTCGATCGTCCCTGTGTCCGATCGAGTAGCGCATTTAGCACCAACTTCGACTCAGGCACCGCAGATTTTGGTAGTAGATGATTCCTATACAATTCGGCAATTGCTGTCTCTGATGCTGACTCGGGCTCGCTACCGAGTGGTGCAGGCTAAAGACGGCATGGATGCCCTAGAAAAGCTGCAAAACGGTCTCGATTGCAGTTTGGCGATTGTGGATATTGAAATGCCACGGATGGACGGATTTGAGTTATTGCGATCGATGCGATCGACTCAGCGGTTTGCGAAGATTCCCGTAGCCATGCTGACATCTCGCAGCGGTGAAAAGCATCGGCAAATGGCAATGGAATTAGGCGCAAATCAATATTTCACCAAACCTTATAGCGAAGCCCAACTTTTAGAAGCTATCCCCAAACTACTCAAACATTAAATAATCTAAAATAGTCGTAAGTCGTAATATGAATTCCGGTTGCATCCGAATTAATATTACCCGAAATCAGGACACGGCAGTGCCCTTTCCCTACGATTAATCACGGCGCAAGAAACGGCAGTGCCGTGTCCTCTATATCATTCCGGCGCAGCCAGAATCGATCTAAAATCCCAAATCTTCAATCCAAAATCGCGAATCCCAAATCTCTAATCCGATGACTCACGCCAATTACAATCGTCGCTTTCGCAGCAAAAAAACAGGCACTATCAGAACGCCTCCTCGAAAACTTGTTTCCTTTGAACTAGGGAACGTTCACTATGCGGTTCCTATTGAAAGAGTGCAGCGCGTTGTCAAAGACTTTGAACCCTACGGATTTTTAGACAGCGGTCAAAGTTTAGTGAGGCATCAAGAAGAACTGATTACCCTGATTAATTTATCAAAAATATTTCCCAGCAGTCGGAGTATTGCTGACTGCAACTACCTAATTGTTTGCACCTTCAATGAGGGCGATCGGTTGGGAATTCCCATTCCTGATATGCCAAAAATTTTGGAAATTCCCGAAGAAAGCTTCTGTGAAATTCCCGAATTATATCGTCAACAGCAACTACCTCCGGTAATAGAAAAGTTAATTCGTGTACCTGACGGTTCCGAAGTTTTTTATCTCAATTTGGCTCTATTTACCTTTACCTAATATCGCAACTGCCAAGACGTTTAGGATACTTTGACAGAGTTTATCCGCCGAAGGGGGAGCGTGCATCGCATTCTTAATCGCTGAAACCATTGCGATTCTTTCTTCTTCCTTCTGTAACACTTTTGGCTTAAATCAAGAATGTTTTATTTTTGGCTTAATATGCTCGATTGAGTGTACCATCTTTACATAGAATTTGCTGTAAATGGTATTCTTGCAAACAAGAAGTTATCTATCTATGAAAAAAATCACAATATTGTCGATCGCCCTACTAATTTTTGCCGCCACTGTCGAATTGCCAAAGGTGGGACTACAACTAAGTGCGATCGGGCAAACACCAACACCCCAAACACCAACACCCGAACCGCAAACACCCCAACCAACAACACCCCAACGCCAAATTCAAACACCGCCAATCCAAACACCCCAACCAAAAGCAGACGATCCCAAAAAACTCGGCTACGTCTCCCCAGAATTTGCCGAAAAAGTCTCCCAGCAGGAAATTGACGTAATTAATGCCAACGTCGAAATCCTCTTGCTCACCCAAACCTGCCCCCGTTGCGACCTTCGAGGCGTAAAATTAGTTAACATTCGCTTAAAAAATGCGATCGTCACAGGAGCAGACTTCTCAGATGCCAACCTCAGCGGTAGTCGGTTCGAGATATCAGATTTTGTCAACACCAATCTAGCTCGCACAGACTTAAGCGGAGTCGAACTAATCGGAGCCCGAATCAGTAACAGCAACCTCCGAAAAGCCAACCTAACCGGGACAAATCTAGACGGTGCAGACTTGCGATTTTCCGATCTCCGAGATGCCAATCTGTCAAATGCGAACCTCCGCAATGCCAATATCGATGGCGCAAGTATCGATCGAGCCAGCATGGCCGGCACCACAATGCCCGACGGCCGAAAAAATCAATAATATAGCCAAAGGAAGAAGGGAAAAAGTAGTTTGTAGTAAGGACTTTAGTGCTTATTGGCCTATAGTTTCCCTTTTCCTCGTTTCTTGCTTCCTTCTTCCTTCTTCCTTCTTCCTTCTTCCTTCAAACAGCCAAAAACCGCTTAATCACCTCATCACTCAACTCGCTAGTGCTTCCAGAAGCCACAATCCCGCCCTTTTGCATAGCATAATACCAGTCAGCTTGCCGCACAAAATGCAAATGTTGCTCCACCAACAAAACCGAAATTCCCCGAGTCGCAACCACCCGGCGCACAGCAGCCTCAATGTCTAAAATAATCGACGGTTGAATCCCCTCCGTTGGTTCATCCAAAATCAGCAACTTCGGATCGCCCATCAAAGCCCTAGCAATCGCTAACTGCTGCTGTTGTCCCCCGCTCAAATCACCCCCCAGGCGATCGAGCATAGTCTTCAAAACCGGAAATAAATCAAAAATTTCCTCAGAAACTTCAGGATTTTTCGTCTTAGTTGGTTTCGCCTCCAAACCTAACAAGAGATTTTCTTTAACAGTCAATCGTGGAATAATTTCGCGCCCTTGAGGAACATAACCAATGCCCATTTTAGCCCGCTGGTGAGTCAACTTAGAAACAATAGACTCACCACCAAAACTAATAGTACCGCTGCGGGGTTGTAACAACCCCATCAAAGTTTTTAGCATAGTAGTTTTGCCAACACCATTGCGGCCAATCAAACAAACCATTTGCCCCGCCGATACACTTAAATCCACACCGCGCAAAATGTGACTTTCGCCGTAGTAAACATTCAAATCAGAAACTTGCAGCATATTTTTTTTAATTGGTAATTGGGCATGGGGCATGAGGCATGAGTAGCAACTAACAAATACAGCACTTCCGGGTGTTATGAGGTACAGTAGCAGCAATTAGTAAACCAGTTTTTAAGATGTTTCGGATTCATCAAGTCAAGAGCGACAGCAATTATCGTGTCAACCATTTTAGTGGTGGTTGGTGAAAACCGTCGCA
>JANNOR010000126.1:0-24171 GCA_031399265.1 Cyanobacteria bacterium SOY_34_metabat_3
TGTCCAAAACCGCCAGAAACTTGTTCCTGTCGCAGCCCAGCTTCTGCTTTGTCGCGCAGTTTCTCCGAGGCGATCGCCTCTCCCTGCAACTGCTTCACCCTAGCCATACCGCGATCGACAGTGCGATCGAACACCGTCGCAGCCCCGCCAGAATAGGCATAAACCTTGCTGTAATAGCGTTGGGCTTCTTGGTAATTGCCAGATCGCACTTCTAAATCCGCCAGATAAATCAGCGCCAGCGGGTAGCGGGGAAGCAACCGCAAACTTTCCAAAAACAGCGCTTTCGCCTGCACAAACTGCCCGCGGCGCGCGTAAAATCGACCCAAGAGCGATCGAGCCCGCGCCGAACCCGCAACCTCTCCCGGTTCCTCCAGCGCCATTGCTTGCTTGTAATCCTGCAAAACCTCAGCATCTCGGCCCTGGGCTTCTCTCACTAGCGCTCTCAAAGTGAGAGAACCCAAGTTGGGAAGCTTGTTAACTAAGGCTTCTGCGGCTGCATTTGCCTCGCTCACTTTACCCATTGCTAAGTGAGAAGTAACTGTAAGGGCGATCGCATCTTCATTATCAAAACCCACCTGTTTAGCAAAGCGCAAAGCAGTCGGAAAATCATGTCTAGCTTCCGCAATTCGAGCCAAAACTAACAGCGCACCATTGTTGTCAAAAGGCAAATGGGCGATCGATCGATTCGCCGCTTGTTCGGCCAACAAAAACCAACCGCCCTCCCCAGTAGCGCGAGCCATTTTCAAATAAACCCCAGCCAATGCAGCCCGGTTCAAACCGCTTCTTGAATCAACAGCCAGCCGCTTTTGGTAAAAAGCAATTTCTTGCTGAAGTGCTTCCTTTTGACTGGGATTATTTCTCAAAACTTCCGAAAAATGGTAGCGGTACTTAGCATCAAGATTTCTCGGACTTTTCTCAGCAAAAATATCTGAGATTAAACGCAAATGAGGCGGCAAATTAACTACGCCAATTCCGACAATAGGAACCAAGATTAGCAGCCACCACCAAAAAACATCCGATTTAATCCCTTGTCCTATTTTTGTCTTCATACATCAGCGTTCATCAGCGGTTAAAAAATTTAATTTTTATACCTAAATATCAAAGAAACCGGGGTTTTCACCAATATTAAAGGTTAAAATCCAATATTTCGTTAAAAACCCCGGTTTCTGCCTCCATGACTAAACTAATTCGGCAAAGCCAAATAAGGGAAACTCGGTTGTAAAGGCTTGTGTCCCTGAGCCGGATTTCCCGGAGTTCCGTTATAAGAAACGTTATCGCCAACCGGAGAACCTACCAAAGCTCCGAGAGTGATATCAATAACATCATCGAGAAGCATCCGCCCTCCAATCAAACTTCCTTGGGAATTTGTAGCGCTAGCATAGCCGCTTGCTTTGGTAGTATCGATCCGCATGACATCCGGCAAAAACGCTCCGGCGATCGCATTTGGATCGACATTATCCCGATTGTCCAAAAGATCGACAGCATTCAGAGTAGCAACAGCTTCCTGCCGCACGGGAGCCGCCGCAGCACTCAAATCCAATCTCGGAGGAATAGTATTAAATGCTTCCATAAACGCGGGAGTAACTATCAAACCCTCATTAATTGCAGGTCTCGCCAAACGCTCGAATTGTTTGAAACCGCCAGCACCATCCCTGATGGAAACTGTTGACCAAACATCAAAAGTATTTGCCCCAGTTCCCGCTTGCAAAAATGCTTTTGGAACCCGCACCGCAATTGTATTGACGTTGTAACCTTTAGCAAAATCGATAGCTTGATTTGGTTCTTTAAAACCTACTTTTGCTCCAGTTCCCAAAGCTCCAGCGCGAACCCGGAAAAATTGTTCTACATCAAAGAAAAACGGATCTTCCCGCAAACCTGCAAATACAGTTAAGTTAGAACCGCCCACAGGTACTGTATTCAAAACAGCATTAGAATTCAGCGGAGTGCTGGCAATTAGGCTGTTATTAACTGTAGTTTTAGTAACTGTCTCCGAGCCGCCGCGAACCACGGTGATAGCTACTGCTTGCATACCTCTACTGTTAGGCGGACTAAAGGCAAATCTTAGGATAATATCTGCCTTTCCGGTAGGGGTAGAATTGACATCACCGACTTGCGTGATGTGAAATTGGTAGAGGGCTGTAGTGCTGAAATAATATTGATAGCGGGCTACTGACCTGGGATTTGAATTCATGGTTAATACTAAATCCCCGTCCGCAGCACCGGAGTTTTGGTCTTTTTCGCGATATACGTACAGGTCAGTTAAATTGACAGCGCGACCTTTGATATCTACTTCGCCGTCGTCGTGGTCGGATGCTGCTATTATTCCTGGAGTTAGTACGGCAATTAGAGCTAATTCAACCGCTAGTATGGTTCGACGAATTTTTTTAGTGAGTTTCACGGTTAGCACCTGTATTGGTAGGAGATTTTTTAGACAAATGTCAGGTCAAGTTACCCGATCGACCTTTTTTGCTGTCACTGAACCTTCTCTGCTTGGTATACGCAGATTTGATGATTTTGGATCTGTGCTAAAAAAATAAATTGTGTAAAATCGCTCCGATCGGGTGATAAACTACAATAGACATCTCCCCAAAAGACACTCTTGAACAGGCTTTCGGGCTGGTTCGACAATAATTGTGCCAGAGGTCTAATACGCTTTGAAATTTGGACAATTCAAAGCACTGCAAAGTTAGCCAGAAAAGGCATACTATAACTTGTATACCCAACTTCAAACTTACAATTATGTTCTGGTTCTGTAGTTATATACGCTGAATTTTTAATTTTGGATCTGTGCAGTCAAAAAAACTTTTTTTCGGTACACTGAAATGACAGGTGACAAGTTAAGCTGTGAATCGCTGCTCTTGGTGCAGATTGCCCAGAAAGACCAAACAGCATTAGCTAAACTGTACGATCGCTATGGTGGCGCCAGTTATGCTCTTGCTTACAAAATTCTGGGTTCGGTAGAAGAAGCTGAAGAAGTGGTACTCGATGTTTTTTCCCAAATTTGGCAAAAAGCAGCAAGTTACGATGTTTCTCGCAGTCGAGTAGATACCTGGTTGTTCATGCTTACGCGCAGTCGGGCGATCGATCGGCTCCGAGTTTTGCAGCGAACATTCCGGGCGACTCAAGCTTGTCTGGAAGAGGCAAAAATACCCAGCTCCGCGATTATTCCAGAACCGATCGAAGATGCTATGTTCAAAGAGCTGAGCGAACAAGTCAAAACAGCGCTAGAACAACTGCCGGTAGAACAGCGACAGGCGATTCAACTAGCGTACTACCAAGGCTTGACCTGCACTGCGATCGCCACCAAAACCGGCATCCCGACTGGTACGGTCAAAACGAGAATTAGGTTGGGTATTTCTAAATTGCGGCTAGCTTTGAGCGAAATACTTTAGATTCCCGAAAAATCAACTTTAACTTGTTTGCAATTCCCATATTTCATGTTGAGGGCGATATCTTCTCACCAATCGAAAATCTCTAATCTAAAATTGTTCTAGATGGATTAAAATTAATCCCAAAAAACAGATGGAAGTAACGCCAAACGAGGAATTTAATCTCCTTGCAGCCCTTCAGGCTCTCGACATTCTTGACGAGTTAGAAAGTCGCGCACTACAAAAGAAATTGCAAGAGTCTCCAGAGCTTGAAAGTGAATTAACTGCTGTTGAAACTACAATTGCCGCGATCGCCTACACAACTCCTTTAGTTGCTGTCGCCCCCGACCTCAAAAACCGCCTCTTCCAGCGCATCGCCGAACTTGAGCCAACTGCCGCCCAGGAAGTTAGTTCGGAACCAGTTTCCGAGCCATCTCCCAATAGTAATCCGCCGCATTTTATCCGCAAATCCCCCGATGTCAAATGGAAATCCTTTGGAGTTCCCGGTATCTCGATTGGTAGGTTATTTACTGACAAAGAAAAGCGCGAAATTACCTGTTTGCTTCGGCTGGAACCGGGAATTCAATTTCCCCTGCACCGACACGGCGGAGTAGAGGAAATATTCATGTTAGAAGGAGATTTAGTTGTGGAAGGAGAAGTTTGCAATCAAGGCGATTATATTCGATCGCTTCCCGGTTCCACTCATGCGCCAATCACCCAAGGCGGATGTCTGCTGTTAGTCAAATCGTCTGTTGACAACGAAACCCTTGGTTAATAGGACTTATGCAAAAAGTCAATTTTTACAACGTTTGTATTCGTAATGTGCGCCCATAAGCACCCTGCGTTTGCGATCGTACCTGCGTTTGCGCTCGGGGATCTAATCCGACTTTTTAACCGTAAAAAACAACAAAAAAGGAGTTCAGTAGCATGATACATCGCTTGTGTTTAACTGCTATTATGTCGGCTGTTATTATACAATTTTTACCCAGCAGCAACGAAAGCGCGATCGCCCAAGAACGCGAAGGATGTTTTCTCGTCAACTCAGCCGGAGTAGTGATTAACCTCAACCTATTGTGTTCGCCCCTAGAGTCGGCGATTCAACTTACAGGAAACGATGGTAAATTTATCGAAGACTACAAACGCTTAGCAAAAAGCTATTCCCCAGAAGCCACAGACAATTTACTGCAAACAATTCAAAGAACCCCCGGCCAAAAAATTGCTGCTGCTAAAAGGATGTGTGCGGAAGCAAAATCTGGAGTTTCTCTGCCGGAAGTTAAATTGAGGGCGATCGGACAAGCTGCGAGTATCGAGAATCCCACTGTCAAAGAAAGTTTTCTTGCCGATGCCGATATTATCACCACCCTTGCAGCAAACCATTATTGCCCAGAATTGGCGAATAAATAAATCACTCAATAATAATGTAGGGGCAATTAAGGAATTGCCCCGAGATGAGATTAACAGCATTTTACGATCGTTACCGTGGTTCGACTAGCAGAGTAATATTGTCGATACCAATCACAAAAACGATTTCACCGCGAATCAGAGTTATTGCTCGATCGCACCGTGCGGGCCACCAACTGGCCTGAAAACGAACGCGACCAACGCCATAGGGTGGGATTTCTTCATCGACGATCGCTTGTTTCTCCAAATTCTGAGTTCCATCAACCTCTGAAACGGGCTGTGGCCCAGAAATGGTTTGCCCAAAAGCAATCCTGTTCAGCATTTGTGCAAAAGGAGCGAGAACTCTTGCAGCTAAATTTGGCGACTTCAGTTGTATCATGGCAGTAAGTTAATTTAACTTTTGCCACCTCTGTTTTGGTATGCACCAGACCGAGGTGGTTTTTTATATTGTCCTATTTTAACCTGGTGACTGTCAAGTGCTATTGTATGATTTATTTCCAATGTCTATAAACTAGACAATTTATGTGGTGATTTTAAGCAAGGATAAATATAAGGACGATCGCCCTCAGTGTCGATATTTAGCTTAAAAGCCGGTTTTATCATCATTCTCGAACATCCCCTCCGTGCCGGGAAGCTGGCAAATTAGGGAATTTCGCAAGGGCGATCGCCACCAATAGTGTCTAAATATTAAACAAGCACTATTAGTACCTCGGGGAACAGTCCAATGATCCCAGCGTCAAAGTCTTCGAGAGGGCAACAAACAGCCAGAAACTCCTGCCTATTTGTGTATAAATGCAGTACAATCGATTCCCGGAGCAGCATCAAGTACAGGTCAGAAACCTGAAATCAGGGTAGGAGGTATTGGCACCGCCCCTCAAAAACCCAAAGTGCTGTAACTTTCAAAGCAAAATAGAGTGTAGGTAACTATGACCGGCCCAAATCACAGCTTAGAAAAATATGAAGAGGAAGAAAATCGCTATTGGCAGCAACTGCGTCAAGAATTCGATCGCTATAAAAGCGATTTAGATGCTACCAACGTAGAACTAGCAGAAGGTCTCGGCATCAGCCGTCAGCCCCTAGTATCATTTATGAACAAATCCAGCCATAAATTGCCAATTCGCAGGTCTCATTTGATGCGTCTGTGGGATTTTCTGACTGCCCCAGAACAAATTGAGCGTAAAAACATTTCAGATGAAGCCAAGTCCAACCGCGAACAGTTGCGGGAAGCAGGCTCAAATAGCTTACTAAAAGCTGCTGGATTCTTACCAAGTTCAACAAATATGATTCTGGAAGTAGAACCCAGCAGACACCAACAATTACAACGAATTGCTTCTCGGCTTTGTAATTTGCCCTTCACAGAATTTACCGACTTTATTAAAATCACAGAAGCTATTGAAAATGAAATCGCAGCCAGATATTATCATGTTTCAATTCCTGACGAAAAACCAATCATTGATGGTTACGCATCTTTAGAAAATATAGACATTATTGTTCAGCAGTGGTGGAACGATCGCGTTCACTATGAAAAACCTAGTCTGAAAATGCTACAGGATCTGAAAGAGGCAATCATTAAACTCATAGCATTAGGTAAATCAGAATTTAATAAAGCTGAACTTTTCGAGCTATTTTTGTGCATTTTAGAGCACGAGAAGACTACTGCTAACATGAATAAACTTTTAAGAAAAATTAGAGTCACAGAGTGCCAATTCAAAACACTGACATTTTCTTTGGATGAAGATACTGATGATTTAGGTACAAAGCAATTGTTAAAAAATGCAGGAATCAAAGCAGAAAGGTACTTGAGAGGTGACTTATATCCCGAAATTTCTGACACAGCGATCGAAGTATCTGTTACCTGTAATTTTGGCAAAACAAATCAAAATATATGCTGGCAATATTGCTCATCTGGGACTTACTATGACAATATGCTAACTGCTGTTGCCAGGGGCATGGGATACCGCTCGAATCTTAAACTTGTAGATATTGCTTCGCAGCCATTAGGTAGAAAAGAAGTTACAGCTAGGCTGGTTAAAGCCTCCGCTACATTAAAGGATGAAGGCAAAAACAATCAAGATGACAAATTTTATCAGGGAGTATGGATCGATTTAGATACAATTACAAGCGTTCTGCAATCAGTTGTCTCAGCAGCCAGGAGTTGGTTGTGTGAAAATCTGATTGAAGATGAACTTTGTAAAAGTTATTATGAAGTTTGCCAAGCAATAGCAGAAATAGAAAATAGTTTAACTTATTGTCAAAAATTGACCAGTGGTTATGTTTTTCAGATCGATCGCCGTTTGAAAAATCGGTCTGTTAAAAGTTACTTAAAAAAAGCGATCGAGCAAATTCAAGAAATCCAAAAAACCTATTTAAAAGCTCATCCAATTTTTAAAGATTTTTATGCAAGCGATTTAGAGCGTCAATTGTGTATGGCTAATTTAATTTTAGCGCGTTCAGCTCACATTCAAATCAACATGACAGAAGCAGCAGAATATTTGTCAGAAGTTGGGGTGGCATTGAATGACAACAGTCAAATATCTGAATATAAACCTGTTGTTATTATGTACAGGCTCGAAGAAATGTTGCACAGATTTTTGTCGGGCGATCGCTCTTTTATAGAACAGAAGCAATGGCAATCTCCCTCGTCCAGCTATAATATTAATAATTGTTTGGATGAACTGAAAACATACATCAAAGAAGGAAATTTAAAGTACGGCAGTTATCCAGGACGTTTTGATTTTGATGTATATTTATGTGCATCAGAAATTTTCGCCCGATCGGCTAGATTGGATTTTTGCTCAGAATTAGAAAGTGTCCAAAAGCTAGACACTGCTGCTGAAAATTTCTTGATGGCGGCATACTGTTCCTCAAAAATTGGTTTGAGACTGAAAGCTGCTCATTTGCTCGCCAACGCCAGTCGCGTCTACTGTAGGTTAGGAGATGGCGATCGAGCTGAAAAATTAGCCAATCTTACAGAAAATATCATTAAAGCAGAAATGAAGCCAACAGATGTGTTTAGTTATCAGGAAGCAATTCTAGCAGAAGTGAACATCGCCAGAGGTGAAAGACTTTTGCTTATTGATGGCTCTTTTACAGAAGCGTTGAAGATGTTTTTTATGTCACTCAAAGGTTCAATTTATTTAGGATTTACCAGATTAATTGCTCAAAATTTTTACAATATTGCGAGAGTATGTGAGGAACTCAAAACCTCGAAGCTAAAATTTGCTATGGTGTTGGCAAAATACTTTGATAAACAATACTTAGAATTGTTTGACGAAAAAAAAGGATGGGAAAAAACTCAGGTTGCTAACGAAGCGATGAACTTCTTAAGTAATCTCGATTCGGGTGCTGATTGGGAAACAATTGCTAAGCTGTTCAAAGAGGAGGCTAAAAGTATCTGGCATCAATGGTTTGAAGAAGCTAATCCTGGAAAAGAGGGAAATCATCCGGTTGAGGATGCGATCGACAATTATCTATTTTTGTGCAAGTTGAAATAAAAAATCGATGAAACATTTAAAATCAAGTTCCGTCGATTTGCGGGATTTATTCAAAGATAGCATTACAGTTAAATATCTGGCGGAACCGCTGAAATCTGTTCCCGCTTGTGAAGATGCAGCCAAATTGCGATCGTGGATGGAAGCCCGCGACTTCGACGTGTTGGGGATCGAAGAAAACGGGACGGTTTGCGGCTATGTACAACGATCGCACTTAATTACAGGTAAGTGCAGCGATTACCAGCAAATTTTTCACCCCTCTGAATTAATCGCCGCTTCGACTCCTTTGATGGAAGTGCTGCCGCTGCTGCGAGAAAAACCGAGATTGTTTGTATTGGAAAGCAACCGCATCAACGGGATTGTCACCTGCGGCGATTTGCAAAAAGCACCCGTGCGGATGCTGCTGTTTGGATTGGTGACGCTTCTCGAAATGAATTTATTGCGGATCGTGCGCCTCTACTTTCCGCACGATTCTTGGCAAAAGTGGCTTAAAGGCGATCGTATTTTAGCAGCAAAACACCTTTGGGAATTGGGGCGATCGCGAAATGAAGCAATTGACTTGATCGATTACCTGCAATTCTGCGACAAGCGAGATTTAATCTTGACGAATGCCGAAATAGTCGATCGGCTTGGGCTCAAATCCAAACGCTACGGGGAGCGTTTTTTGAAGTCAGCAGAAGGATTGAGAAACAAATTAGCTCACGCCCAAGATTTAATCAACGGTTCTTCTTGGCCGGAAGTAATCTTGCTTGCTCAGGAAATAGAAGCGCTTTTGCAGCGCTGCGAAGAGATTGAAATTGCCGCGCCAACCCAATTACAATACCAGGCGGTTGAAACCGCGTCTATACAAACCAAACTCGCCTCCGCGGGTTGAAGAATGCGCGGTTAAATTTAGGTTGTTTTCTTTACACCCTCGCTTGTTAGGGCATGATTTGTATAGGAGCGATTTCAATCGCTTTATTTCTTAGTCCGCGGAGGCGGACATCGTTTGTGTAGACGCGATTTCAATCGCCGAGTTCGATCTTTATTTCTTAGTCCGCGGAGGCGGACATCGTTTGTGTAGACGCGATTTTAATCGTCGAGTTCGATCTTTATTTCTTAGTCCGCGGAGGCGGACATGGTTTGTGTAGACGCGATTTCAATCGCCGAATGATTTAGTTTTTAATTTTCAACTTCCTATTAGTATACTGAGGAACCCAGCCTTGAGCGGTGGTGTAATACTGTACAGCTTTTAAGTACAGCAGCGGAGTTAGATAAAACCAATGTTCGGTATTTGGCGGTACTTTAATGTATTCTTCAGCTTGTAACATTAATTGTACCTGAGAGCCGTTAGCATACACAAACCCAAAAACACATTCACCCGCTAAAATATGAAGAACTTCTGCATCTGCATGGGTGTGAGTGCGATCGCTTTGAGTCATCAGCGCGTAAATCTGCTGCGAACCGGCGTGCAGCACTTTTAAGTCGCACCACTGACATCCGCTGGCACGCTTGAAGTAGGCAAACTCGGTTTTAAATGCTGCGAGGATCTGCTGTTTTTCGGTTACATTGAGAATGTCTTGGACTAGCAGTTGTTGAACCGCAGGATTTGCGTTCGTTGGTAGGCGATCGATCTCAATATTTAAAACTGCCAGTTGATTTGCGATCGCCTTGATATCCGTATATGTTCTACCGTCTTCTAGTTGCAAAACAGCCATATTACACCACCTAATCTGTTGAGTTTTGAGGAAAATTTAGTTTCCATTTTTAAGCTGCCGTTTTAAGCTTCCGTCAAAAACTAAACTCCCGCTTATTTTCAATAATAGCCGATCGCTAAAATTCGATATCCCAGCTTCACAATCATCAAAGAATTAGGAAAAATGAGAAAATTTAGGTTGTTTTTTAAGTTTTATTTCTAGTTCTCAGGGTTGGGCTGGGAATGCAGATGCTTTGGCTGTGGTGATTTTTTGCGGTTGGATGTTTGAACGGGCGATCGGCATAACACCGCCTACAGCATCAGAATGCAGAAACAGAGGGTTGATCTATAAAATTTCGGTCAAATTAGCATACAATACAAGACTAAAGCTCAAAATTACGGCGCAGCCTAATTGCTGCTACTTTTATGCCTCTACCTATAGTTGCTATTATTGGACGCCCCAATGTAGGCAAATCGACGATCGTCAACCGTTTAGCCAACAGCCAAGACGCGATCGTCCACGACGAACCGGGAATCACGCGCGATCGCACGTACAGACCAGCATACTGGGCCGATCGCGAATATCAAGTCGTAGACACCGGCGGGCTAGTATTCGACGACGACACCGAATTTCTGCCTTTAATTCGCGAACAAGCACTGGCCGCGCTGGCAGAAGCGAGCGCAGCCATTTTTGTAGTAGACGGACAAGTCGGACTCACAGGTGGCGACGAGTCGATCGCATCTTGGCTGAGATTACAAAAAGTCCCGATCATTCTCGCCGTCAACAAGTGCGAATCGGAAAATACAGGGCTTACCCAAGCAGCAGACTTTTGGCAATTGGGAATGGGAGAACCTTACCCAATTTCCGGGATTCACGGTAACGGCACCGGTGAATTGCTCGACAAATTAATCACTCACCTTCCCACAGAAGCACTACCGGAAGTTGATGAAATTAAAGTAGCAATTATCGGTCGTCCCAACGTCGGCAAATCGAGTTTGTTAAACGCATTTCTCGGAGAAAACCGCGCCATAGTTAGCCCGATTTCCGGCACTACCCGCGATGCGATCGACACCTTAGTAGAACGCAACGGTCAAACCTACCGCCTGATTGACACAGCCGGAATTCGCAAAAAGAAAAACGTCGAATACGGTGCAGAATTTTTCGGCATCAACCGCGCATTCAAAGCCATCCGCCGCGCCAACGTCATACTGTTAGTAATTGACGCAATTGACGGCGTTACAGATCAAGACCAAAAATTAGCCGATCGCATCAGCCAAGAAGGTCGAGCCTGCATCATAGTTGTCAATAAATGGGATGCCGTAGAAAAAGACTCCGACACCATCTACGACTACGAAAGAGAAGTCAGAACCCGACTTTATTTCCTAGACTGGGCAGAAATGATTTTCGTCAGCGCCGTGAGTGGACAGCGAGTTGAAAAAATCATTGAATTAGTAGACAAAGCCGACGACGAACACAAACGCCGCGTCGCTACCGCCGTGATTAACGAAGTAATAGAAGAAGCCACAAGCTGGCACTCAGCCCCAGTTACCCGCCAAGGAAAACAAGGCAAAATCTATTACGGTACTCAAGTGCGATCGCAGCCGCCGACAATCGCCCTATTCGTCAACGATCCCAAACGCTTCACCGAAAATTACCGCCGCTACATGGAAAGCCAATTCCGCAAACACCTAGGCTTTACCGGCACACCAATGCGCCTACTTTGGAGAGGCAAAAAAGTTCGCGAATCTGAACAAAGCAGCACAAATAGAGCGCTGCGCGTCAAGTAAATTTAAACTTGAGATTCAAAAAAAACGCAATTTAACCACCCAAGCAAATTGCGTTTTTTTCTGTTCTCTTCCTTATCTTCTCTTCCTCCTTTTCCATCGCCTCGAAAGCGGTTCAATAAATTAGTTTTATTAAAAATCTCAAATCTCAAACCTAAAAAATGGATTTACTCCGATCGCTCCCCATAGGACTTTACCTTGAACAACCCGTTACCTGGCTCCACCGTCTCGACTCCCGCGTCAAGTTAGCTTGGTTAATGACATTTCTGATTGCGCCAATCCTTGCCAATCCCATCTGGCGGTTGATGCTAGTTGGAATGTTAATCATCCTGACACTCACAGCAGCGATTCCCTTCCGCGTGTGGAAACAGCAAATGGGACTGCTGCTGCTATTCTGCGTTTTAGTATTTTGCCTCAGCGCGATCGCCCCCGACGCACTTCCTTCAGAACACCAGCCCCGCATCCCCGCCGACGAATTAACCTTTTTGCAACAACCAGCAACCCTTCCCGAACCATCACCCAAAAAACCCTGGTATCAACCCTTTAATTTAGGCTCGAACTCCCCAACCAAAAATCCCAAATCCCCAGCCCCAAATCAACTTCCCCAACCCACAAAATACAGTTACGTTTTATTTAAAGGCGGCCCGATTAAAATCACCCGCAAATCCCTAGATTTAGCTATCAATGTCAGCACCCTATTTTTCACAGTAATTTATAGCACTAACCTCTATCTGCTTACCACAGCCAGCGAAGAAATCACCAGCGCGATCGAAAACTTAATGCAGCCTCTGCGTCGCTTGAACTGGCCTATTACCGAAATAGCATTAACATTAACTTTATCTTTGCGGTTTATGCCTCTAGTATTGGAGGAAATACAAAATTTAGTGCGATCGGTCAGTACCAGAGCCATCAACTGGAAAAAACTCGGATTTCGGCGCGCCGCTCAAGTTTGGTTGATGATAGCCGAGCGGCTGTTAGAAAACTTGCTCCTGCGAGCTGAACAAATAGCCAGCGCTATGAAAGTTCGCGGCTTCACCAGTCCCGATCGACACCGCGTAGAATGGCACCAGTTGCAATTCAAAATCCGAGACTGGATAGCCATAGCTTGTTTGATCGTGCTTTGGAGCGCCCGCTTAGTTTGGGGTTGGGATAGTTAAACAGTTGACAGTTGACAGTTGACAGTTGACAATGACATTTAAGGATAGTGAAACGCAGAATCTCAGATCCCAACAAAAGCGTCGATACTAAGTCAGTCCTATAAATTTTAGATTGAAGAGATGGACATGGTTGGTTCCACAGTCCTGCTAGAGTAATGGAGAGAAATATTTAGAGAGTCCAAACTTTGAACATCTATCTCGGGACAGATATCGTATACGTTCCCCGCATTAAAGCCGCGTTAGACCGGTTTGGCGATCGCTTCCTCGAAAAAATTTACACGCCCGCCGAACAGAGAGATTGCGGGCAACAAAATTCTCAACACAGCAGCATTAAAGGTAAAATGAGCCGAGTTTCCTGCAACCAACTAGCCGGGCGCTGGGCAGCCAAAGAAGCTGTTGTCAAAGCACTAGGCACGGGATGGCGGGGAATACGATATGCAGATGTAGAAGTTCAGCGCGACTCGCGCGGTGTTCCAAACGTGCAACTGCACGGAACGGCAGCAGCACAAGCCTCCGTTTGGGGAAATTGCCAGTGGCAATTGAGCCTCAGCCACGACGGAGACTATTGTATGGCTACGGCGATCGCCCTGTGCACGCCGTCTGACAACAACTCCGTACCGCCAGAAGAACTAACTAAAATCTAAAATCTAAATCTTTAACCTAAAATCGATCGATTGTGAGCGTGAATGACTACTGAAACTTACCTGAATCATCCAAACTTTGGTCTCCTCTTCAGGGTATCCCAGGTTGAAGACAGCCAAGAATTATTTACCACCCTGTACGCCCAGCGCCTATTTTTTTTAGTGACAAACGGCCCTGGCGGCCTGAGATTTGAACCAATCAGTCGCTCCGACGCTCGCCTCATGGTCGAAATTCGCCTGCGAACCCTGCGTCGCAGCGGTCAATATCAGGAGTACGACCAATTGCAGGCGATTCACAAGCGCACGTTTCAATAGCGAAAATCGGTAATTGGCGATCGGTAATTGGTAACTTGGTAATTAATAACTGTATTAATTTTCCTTCCCTCCAGTCAAGAGCGTTGAGCACCTATGACCATTGCCTCTCGAATTAACAGCATCCGCCAACAGTTGCCCGAATCAGTGCGGTTAATTGCCGTTAGCAAACAGGTACCGACTGATGCGATGCGCGAAGCATACGAAGCCGGCATCCGGGATTTTGGCGAGAGCAAGGTTCAAGAGACTGCCGAAAAACAAAGCCAACTCCAAGATTTACCGGATATCAACTGGCACTTGATCGGTCACTTGCAAGCCAACAAAGTCGCCTTGGCCCTAAAGCATTTCCAGTGGATTCACTCTCTCGACAATTTAAAACTCGCGGCTCGGCTTTCGCGCTTGGCGGGAGAAATGTCTTGCTCTCCCCAAGTCTGCCTGCAAGTCAAAATGTTACCAGACCCGGACAAATACGGCTGGAGCGTCCCAGAACTGCTTGCCGACCTCCCAGAACTCAACAAATGTCAGCATATCAAAATTCAAGGTTTGATGACAATACCTCCGCTAGGATTAGATGATTCGCAAATCCTAGAATTGTTTAACAGCACGCGCGAACTTGCGGACAAAATCAGACAGCAAAATTTGCCCCATATTAAGATGCAGCAGCTCTCGATGGGGATGTCGGGAGATTATCATTTGGCAATTCAAGCAGGTGCTACGATGGTACGCGTCGGACAAACCTTATTCGGCTCTAGGAGCGGATAAGCAATGGAAATATTCCGATCGACACAAATTGGGTTAAATATAGAGTAGTTAGCGACCCGCGGCTAACCCGCAACGCGAGTATAGTCGGGGCAGCAAAGTCGTGATGGAGGGTAAATCATGAACCTTATTTCCAAGATGAAAGATTTTATAGGCTTCAACAATGAGCCTGAATACGATTACGAGTACGATGAAACCGAAGGCGATCGCTTTCAGAACGTCTACCAACAGCCAGAACCAAACGCAGCAGCAGCCGCAGCAGCAGCCGCAGAAGAACGCCGCCAAAATAGCAGAATCCGCGAGCGGTCAGTAGTAGGATCGACAGGTACGGATGTTGTTGCACCAACCGGGGGAGTAGGGTCAGTAATGAATAACGTGATTGGAATGCCTGGAGCTATGAATGGGATTTCGGAAGTAGTAGTCATGGAGCCGCGCACTTTTGAAGAGATGCCGGCAGCAATTCGAGCGCTCAAAGAACGCAAATCTGTGGTTTTGAACCTGACGGTGATGGATCCAGACCAAGCGCAAAGAGCTGTGGACTTTGTGGCGGGCGGTACTTACGCCCTTGACGGTCATCAAGAGCGAATTGGCGAAAGTATTTTCTTGTTTACACCTAGCTGCGTGCAGGTGAGAACTCAGTCTGGTGTGGTTCACGAAGTACCGCCAGCCCAAGGACGACCCCGCCCTGCGGCTGCTGCTCCTGCACCGACAGTCTGGCCGGCAGAACAAGCTCAAATGGCTCAGTAGTCTGTTGACAGTTGACAGTTGACAGGTGGCTGTTGACTGTTGACTGTTGGCAGTTGAAAAATAACAATCGGACTAAGGTCAAAAGATGTCTGCTATTGGTAGTGGTAAGGTGCGCAATGCGCACCCTACAGATAGATTGTGTGCGTTCAATACTGAACTAACCACCAATAACTAATAACTAATAACTAATAACTAATAACCAATAACTAATAATTATGATTAAATTTGGTACGATCGGCGGTGGGGTAATGGGAGAAGCTCTCTTGTCCCGCTTAATAGCCCAAAAAGTTTATTTACCTTCAGAAATATTGGTGAGCGATCCGCAACTTCAGCGCCGCCAATTTTTGACGGAAACCTACGGGATCGGAACAACAGCCAGCAATCTAGAAGTTGCTGCTGCTACAGAAGTGCTGTTTTTGGCGATTAAACCGCAAGTGTTTGAGACGGTAGCTTTGGAATTGTCCGTGAGTGCCGATCGCCCACAAGACCACAATCAAGAAACCCCTAATCCGAAGTCAGAAGCCGTCATCGTGTCGATTTTGGCCGGAATGCCACTGAGCAAGCTCGAACAGGCTTTCCCGGGGCAGGCAGTGCTGCGGGTGATGCCGAATACTCCGGCGACGGTAGGAGCCGGAATGAGCGCGATCGCCCCCGGGAAACTCGTGCAACCTGCTCATTTAGAATTGGTAAGGCGGATCTTTGAGGCTGTGGGAGAAGTGGTCGAAGTCCCCGAAAGTATGCTGGATGCGGTGACTGGGCTTTCGGGTTCCGGGCCTGGTTATGTGGCGATTTTGATCGAAGCCTTGACAGATGGCGGTGTTTGTGCAGGTCTGCCACGGGCGATCGCCTCTCAATTAGCGCTGCAAACCGTATTTGGTACAGCGAAACTATTACAAGAAACGGGAATGCACCCAGCAGAATTGAAAGATCGGGTGACAAGTCCCGGCGGTACGACGATCGCCGGAATTGCTACATTAGAAAGTAACGGTTTTCGATCGGCGCTCATTGAAGCAGTCAAAGCAGCTTGTTTGCGTTCTCAAGAATTGGGCAAATAATAACAAAAAATTTAAAATGGCTTATAGCGAATTCAAGCTAAAGGAACTTCTCAAGCAATTTGACTTAACTCTCAAGGAAAATCAAGATTTATTTGCCGATCTATCAGAAGTGGAATCTAGCGAAATCCTGAAAGTAGCGTTAAAAGAAAACGCAGCATTAGCAGTAGACATCAACACCGAAAAAGCTCGTTCTGAACTGATTATCGCACCAATTTTACTTGAAGTTAGGCGGCAATTAAATTATGAAATTGGTTTATTTTCCGGTTCCGAGTTTAATGTAGCTCCTGAAAAAGGATTGAATGGAACCTGCGATTTTTTAATGAGTTTGTCAGCGGAACGCCTGTTTATCAGCGCTCCTGTGATTACTCTTGTTGAAGCGAAAAAAGAAGATATTAAGGCTGGTTTCGGGCAATGTGCAGCCGAGATGTTAGCCGCTCAGTTATTTAATGAAGAAGAGGGAAATCAGATTCCGGTTATTTATGGAGCCGTGACATCGGGTACTGTGTGGAGATTTTTGAAGTTAGAGGGCAAGATTGTTTCTATTGATGCGATCGAGTATTATCTGAGCGATGTCGGAAAAATTCTAGGGATTTTATTAAGCGCGATACTTAGATAGGAATTACGCACAGAAACTAATTGAATCAATAAAAAACGAGTTCAATCGCACCTTAAACCTGCCACAGCGGCTGTCGGATACTTGACGAGAACAAAAACGATGTCGAAAGGCTCTTTTGGACATTCTACAATATTTACTAATTCGCTCGTTGAGGTTGATTTTACCAGATACTGGGTACAGGTTTATAGTTCGCTAAAAAATATGCAACACAAGCATCTCATTTTAGGCATTCCTTCGCGACTGGCTTCCTACTGCATTAGTATTTTTCAAGTCAGTATCTTAGTCGCATCGTAAATTAAAGCTCTACGGATATTAACTTCTCATTGCCATTTTTCACAAATATGACTTTTATGAACTCAAGGCTATGAATTTTATGAAGTCAATTAATGAATATTATGAATTGACTTTGAGGGTAATTTATTTAATGATGTTGACATCCGATGATATTATTAGCGAGGAAGGAGAAACTTATGGTGTACATCCAAAGCTACGACATCGTACAGGAAAGTTTTGGTGAAGAAGCATACTCTCAAGTCAAAGTAGAGTGGGAATTTGGAGATCAATTACCTGATTTGGTAGAGATTTATATTGGATCAACAAAATCTCAAGTGAGAATTGTGAACTGTGAGAGGAGTGTTACACTTCTTGCACCGAGAAGGGAAATGGTGAAGGTTAGAGTCTGTCCTCGTTTAATAGCTTCTCAAACAGATGGACAGGATGTTTTCAAGGAGACTATGCCCTATAACCGGATGCAAGAGGAAGAGGTACATTGGGAAACCTTTTGCTTGACAGGTTTTCTATGCACGTGTTGAAAAGATATCGATGAATTACTTATCAGACGACATTGAGGAGACCCTTCATGAACCAAAGTAATGATTACCAAGCCGAATTGCAAACATGGCATACCCACCTAGCAAATGCCCAATTGACAGGCGATCGCGATTTTGAAGCTACTGCACTCACAAATATTGGTGCCATTCATTGTGTCCTAAACCAATATCTCAGAGCCATTGAGTTTTATCATCTAGGACTCAGGTTGTTCAGAGAGATGGGAAATCAGGGTCAGGAAATCTGGGTGTGGAACAACATTGGCACAGCCTATAATAACCTTAATCAGTACGACAAAGCCGTAGAAGCTTACCAAAATGCGATTGCTATCTCTCAATCAGAAGGAACGCTTGTTCGAGAGGGTTGGGTATTAAAAAATCTTGGTCATACTTATTGTTCCATGTCTCAAAACGATAAGGCGATTGAAGTTTATCAGCAGGCACTTAAGGTTTTTCAGGTAACTAATAGTATAGAGGAAGAAGCTGATGTGCTGAAGCTTCTACAAGAAGTTCAATAGACATCTCCAATAACTCTTGTGGGGCGGGTATCTTGCCTGCCTTTTACAGGTTTTTATGGAGATGTCTAATGATTCGGTTTATGGAAATGACGGGTAAGATATTATCATCTCTGTGCAACTGGAATTGAGATCAATCGCTAGCTGCTGTCTCCAATTTCTGCCCAATTCTCGGTTCCGTCCCATTTAACAGCCGCTGAATGTTGCTGCGATGTCGCACAATTACAAATACGCCGCCCGCAATGCCAAACAATACATAAGCTAGCGGCTGATTTAACGCAAACATCAATCCAGCTACGCTAATTGCACCCATAATTGAACTCAAAGAGACAATTCGAGACACTGCAAATACTATCCCGAAAATTCCGAAAGTTCCCAAACCGACGGGCCAATACAAACCAAGTAAAACTCCTAAACTTGTAGCGACAGATTTGCCGCCGGTAAACCCCAGCCAGATTGATTTGCTGTGGCCTAAAATAGCAGAGAAACCTGCTAAAGTTGCCATCCAAGGAATGATTGTTGCTGTATTTTCTAAATTGGCGGCGGTTGCTAGCTGCTGGGTAAAATCGAGAGAGTAAATGTAGCGGATTAGGACGATCGCACTTACGCCCTTCAACACATCAACCAGCAATACTCCCAACCCCGGCCACTTCCCCAAAGTCCTGAGTACATTAGTCGCGCCAGTCGAACCGGAACCGACTTCCCGAATATCAATTCCCAGCATCCATTTACCCAAGGCGTATCCAGTCGGAATCGAACCGAGTAGGTAAGCGGAGATTAGCAATGCGCCATTTAAAATTATCCAGCTAGCCATATTTTGATTTGAGATTTGTTGTACGGAAGAAGGAAGAAGGAAGAAGGAAGAAGGAAGAAGGAAGAAAATCCTTCGACTACGCTCAGGGTAATGCTCCGGTTGATTTAAATCTTAATTTCTTGAGTCCGCGTAGGCGGACTTTGTTTGTATAGCCGCGAATTCTATTCGCCGGGAATTGCCGGGATTTGAGATTAAAAATCCTTAGCAGTCGTCAAAGTTTGCGGATCGGAAGCAAAGGCTAACCACAGCGGAAATTGCAGCATTGACAAACTGATTAAATCTTCTGTTTCGTCAATCACAATTAACGGCAATTTTCCATCTTTCACGAGTCGATCGGCTTTTTGAGCCAAAGCCTCCGCAGACTCGAACATAATAATCCCACGTTCCGGGCCAAAATCGCTGCGAGTAATGCCCAAACAGTCCTGCAAACCCCGGCGCCACTCTCCCAAACGTTCGGGGCTGTTCGCGAGCACCAAAGTCCGCACCCGTCCGCCGTAGACGCTTCTGAGCACAGAAACAATTGTCGAAGTAATCAAGATATTTTGCAACCGCGAACCCATTGTCCGCAAAGCGCCCCTTCCTCCTTGGGTGAAAAACCAATTAGAGACTCGTTCGGCGTGGATGGGTTCAAAGGTGCGCCGGAGTTGCCAAGGCGGGCCGTAATAGTCGGGGAGGGTGCGGTATTGATCGAGAATGCGGCGAATTTGTTTGGCTTGTTCTTGAAATCCCTGTTCGGCAAATCTGGGATTTACCGCTGCTGAGGATTGAGACTCGTCAGCCGCAATTTGCTTGGGTGTCTCTTGTACCGGCGGTGTCAAATCTAAGAGTTCGGCGGTGGCTGCCAAATCCTGCAAACTCCCGACTAGATAGTCTTTGAAACCTTGGACTCGGATTGCTAAATCTTGGGAAACTCCCGCAAAAGTTGTCCGCATTTCCTTTTGAATTCGATCGCGCCGCCGTTCCAATTTTTCGACTTCGATTTGTAGCGCTTGTTTACGGTTATCTAGCTGAATCAGGCCGTCTTGTACCAAACGCCCGATCGACATTTGAGTCTCGCCCAACGTTTCTACAGCCTTGGCTTTGTCGGCTTCCAAGGCGGCAATTCTTTCAGTCAAATCTTGTTCTTGCTGCTGCAATGCTTTGACTCGCAAAGCCAACTGTTCGGTAGCATTTTCTGGGATGTGCTCTGCCGTTTCTGTTGGCTGGGAGTCTGTTTCTGGCGAACTTTGCTCGATCGAACTTTCGGATTCGCGATCGTCGGGATCGGGCGGGATTTCGGCTGCGGCGCTTGCTTCGTCTACGAATTGGGCGATTTCGGCATCTTCCTCGCCCCAGGGGTCTGTTTCTGGCGGTAGTTGGGCGGTAGGGTTTTGAAGTTCGATCGACAAATCCCGTGTCTGAGATGGTAGTTGGTTGTCCATCTCATTCACAGGTGAATTTGGTTCGCCATCAGCGGCTGGTTGTGCTTGCGGTTCTTGGGTTGGAAATTCGTCTGGATTCATGGGAAATTTGGTTCGGCGTGGGACACGGAAAAGTTAAGAATTTAAAATTAACAACTTTTTTAGTCTTGACGGGGACAGCGCTGCTCTAAGCAAGTCTGTAGCATTTTACGATCGAATAGAACCGGTAGAAAGTGAATGCTGTTAATTTCTTTGAAATAGAACAAAATCGGCACAGCAGGCCAAAATATCCGCCAATTTTGCCATTCTCGGAAAGGAAACTTGCGGATTAAGTTTTGCGATCGATAAATGTCCAAATCGGTTAGCGTGAATTGTAGCCGGATGGTGGCGGCTTGGTACATCAGAAACAAGCCGAACACCGAAAGTGGCAAACTCACCCACTTCTGCACGAACAGCAGCGGTATCGCAGCCAGTAACAGGACTATGGGAATCGCAAAACTCGGGGCGAGTTCGATCGTACTTGTCGGCGCAGTCGAATCAGCAGTTATAGTCATGGGTTTAAGTTAAACGAATTTTGTGAATACTTTATATTTTACCGTTTCCTAGCTTACAAGCCTTTGAGTACGCTAGAGCCCGTACCCTGAAACATCAGCCAAGTCATCAAAAAGTTAACCACAAAAATAGCCAGCAAAGCAGTCACCACCGCCGTAGTGGTGGATTGTCCGACGCCTTTTGCCCCGCCAGTAGTCGTCAAACCCCAGCTAGTACCGATGACAGCAATCAAACCACCGAACACAAAAGCCTTAATTGCCGCGCTGCAAATATCCCACAAACTCAGGAAATGGCGGACTGATTCTAGAAACACGGTTTGAGAGACGCCGTACATTGTCGTCGCAATCAGCAGTCCGCCCGCGATGCCGGTGACGAGGGACAATATGGTTAAAATTGGCAGCATCAAGCAGCAAGCGATGACGCGGGGAATTACTAGATAGTCGATCGGGTCTGTTCGGAGCATCAGCAGGGCATCTATCTGCTCTGTGACCTGCATCGTGCCAATTTCCGCCGCAAAAGCCGAACCTACCCGTCCCGTCACGATTACGGCTGTTAAGACGGGGCCGAGTTCGCGAGTCAAAGACAAAGCCAAAACACCGCCTACGACATTGCCGGCACCGAGGTTAATAAACTCCCTCGCTACCTGAATCGTAAATACCATGCCGACAAAACCCGCAGTCAGCAAAGCAATCAGCAGAGATTCCGGGCCAACTGCTGCCATTTGGTCGAGGGTATTGCGGCGGTTAATTTTGCGAGTCAGTAAGTGCAGCATGACTTGGCCGCCCAATAAAATTGCTGCAAACAAGCGCTGACTCCACAAACTGAGGCTCGATGGTGTAGTGTTGCTCAAGGAATTTCGATTGTAGAACAACTGCAAAAATGAAATCTATCTACAAATCTTAAACAAGTTTCTTCTCTAACATTTAAGATTTTTGACAGAATCGATCGCGAAGGGCGATCGCTGCCTATGGTAGAAAAAGACAAGTTTAGTTTACTTGTACGCCTTTCGGCAGTTTAGCTGAATTTACTGACTCCTATGAGCATCTTTCCTAATTTTCTGCGGTCTGTACTGCTGACTGGGCTGTTGAGCTTTATCGCTCCCATATTGTTAATCGGCGCGGGATTGACTGGCTTTTCGTTAATCGGCCTGGTCCCTGCTCTCCAAGAAGTTGGTCGTTCTGGAGAAGAGATGATTTTGCAGTTCTTAGCTACTTTCGGCAGCGGCTGTCCCCTCCAGGGTTTTTTGGCGATCGGTCTAGCCTTTGGTTTGGTGGGTGCTTTGTTTGATACCTACGCTTTTTATCAGCACTCACGATGGAGTTAACCAACCCTAGCATTTTAGATTTTAGATGAGAATCTAAAATCTAAAATTGCTCGGTTCAGGTTGGATCGGATACTCGTAGCTGCGATGATTTTAGAATACCGATCGCAAATGTTCGGAAATGCGATGTTCTTTTTTTGTAATTTATTATTTGTGATTTATTATTTGTGATTTGTTCCTGATTTTTGCGATCGTTAATCCGTGTATCCGTGTCAGAATCCGTGTTGTGCCTTCCCTCTTCGCATTTTCCAACTATGCTAAACTAGAAAAAGTAATGGTTGGTGAGGAGACTTGCGTGCCGAGTCAAGGAGTTGGAGGAAATGGAATTGCATCAGAATTTGGAGATTTGACCGGAATGACTCGTCAAGAAGTCGATGACTTTTTGTGCGGACGGGGTGCAGAAATCAAAATTACTAGAGATGGCTATGTTGCATATAAATTTCTGGATAAGTCAACAGTCGCGATCCGTCCTAACGGTGAAGTGATTAGAACACCAGCACCGAAATATGCCTCAGATGGCAGAAATATTAACAAAGGTTTCCGTCTCGATTTTTATGGTCATTTATTGCGAACGCGAGACGAATTTGGTAATTTAATTCCAGGTACTCACAATACGGGAGAAAAATTAAATGAATGATTGGAAGGATGACTATAAATTGCTTGGATTAGGTGGTTTTACATCTTTAATTACCAATGTCAAGGTATCTTCGTGGGGAAACGAGGTATCGATCGAATGCGTCTACAATCCAGAAGAAAGATTGCCTTATGTGCTGGCATTTAAGGACTGTCGCGATATCGGGTGGACTGTACACGATGAAGAGGAAGTTGGCGAACTTGAAGCTGAATTTTTCGGAATTTCTTTGGGTGAACCGGAACACCGCAAACCTGCGGTGATTACTACAGACATTTTTGAAATTTCAATTTTGTACGGCAGTTTCAGCATTTACAAGGAAGAAAAGCTAAATTCTGAAATAGCAGATTTAGCAACAGATATCTTGGTATCCCAACCGCAAGCGGTTTTGTAGCAATGAGGAATTAATATGGCAGATGATTATGAATTGCTTAAAGTAGGTGGACTCACATCTCTCGTGACAAATGTCAATGTCTCTTTGTGGGGAAATAAAGTAGTCCTGGAATGTATCTACGATCCTACGGGCGATCGATCGCCTTACTCTTTAGTTTTTCAAGACTGTCGATTAATTACCTGGGAAGTACATGATGAAGAGGAAATCCAAGAACCAGAAGCTGATTTGATTGGTTTTCATTTGGGTGAAGACGCGCACCGAAAAGCAGCTTTAATCCATACAGACATTTTTGAAATCTCAATTTTGTACGGCAGTTTTAGCGTTAACAAAGCAGAAAAATTCTATTCAGGAACAGCAAATTTGGAAACAAGTATTTTGGTATCTGATGTGGCAGCAGTAGTCTAGCGATAACCAATAACCAAATTCGTTTACCATACTTAATGGATAAATTTTACGAGATAAGGTAAAACTGAATGCCTGATATTGTTGATATTGCCGTAGGTGCTGGTTGCTTCCAAACCCTGGTGACAGCCGTGCAAGTGGCTAATTTGGTAGACGCGCTCAAAAGTCCGGGTCCTTTCACCGTTTTTGCACCCAATGACGATGCTTTTGCTAAATTGCCGCCGGGAACTATTACAACTTTAGTACAGAACGTTCCGCAACTGTCGAGGATTCTGACGTTTCACGTTGTTTCCGGCAAGTTTATGAAA
>JANNOR010000152.1:0-15677 GCA_031399265.1 Cyanobacteria bacterium SOY_34_metabat_3
GCTCCGCCTTTGCGACAAGGGGAGGGAGCGCGCTCTGGAGAAGCTGCATATAAAGTGTATGCAAGTCAGGAAAGTGATAAAACTGTACTATCTCATCGGTTTTCGGTTTATTTGAATCCGATGCAAGTTGGAAAATATGTACTTTCCCTGACCTCCACAGCACGGCATGAGTTAGGTCATGCTTTGGGAATTTGGGGTCATAGTTCGATGAAAACTGATGCGCTTTATGCTTCTCATGTGGGCAATCCGGGGTCTATTTCTGCGAGAGATGTTAATACTTTGAAGCGGGTTTACGAACAGCCGACTCGTTTGGGATGGAAATTGTAAAACCAGTTTAAACTACAAACAAATTTCCAGCGATTGGAAATCGCGTCTACACAAACGAAGTCCCAGCAGAGAGGGACTAAGAGAAGATTAGGATTAGTTAGTAATAGGAAATAGCAAAAAAATGAAAGATGAAGCTTTTGGAATTGTGCCAATTTTTTTGAGTGAAGCTGATACTTTGTTTTTGTTGATTCAACATCAAGCCGGACATTGGGCATTTCCTAAAGGTCACGCAGATCCGGGGGAATCTGCACTCTTAACGGCGAAGCGGGAATTAGAAGAGGAAACTGGCATCCGCAATTATGAAGTGCTTGAGCATCCGAGTTTTGTGGAACATTATTCCTTTGTTCAGGAAGGAAATCCGAGTTTTGTGAAACATTATTCCTTTGCTAAGGAAGGGGAGGCAATTGAAAAGACTGTTACTTATTTTGTGGCTTTTGTAAAATCTAGGGAAGTTGTTTTGCAAGTAGAGGAAGTTCAAAATTCTGCTTGGAGTTCTTTTGAGGAAGCAGTTAAACTGATTACTTTTGATGGAAATCGGCAAATTTTGAGGGAAGTTAAGGCATATTTAGATGCCATAAAGATCGAAGTCGGCGGTTAAAACTGCTAGTACACAATCGAAGTCTCAGAAAATTTAAGACGGATTTGGTAGAAGTTCTAATTGAGAAACCCGGTGACTTTTGCGATACCGGGTTTATTTAGCGTCAGATTTTGCGGGCGAACCCTGCTGCCAATCTGAGATTATTTGTTGATTTTCTGGACTTGGGCGTGGTGTTGCAAACGAGAGAAAACGTTGTAGGCGTCGGGGCCGGGAGTGTCGTGTTCGACAACGCCGTCCATCGGGCCGTCGATGGCTTTCCAAGCTTTAATTCCGCCTTTTAGTTCGGCTACTTTTCTAAAGCCTGCTGCGCGGAGAAGATTGGCGGCTTCGGCGGTTTGTTCGTCGGTTTCGCTGTATATGTAGATGTCGCGGACTGGATCTAGGCTGGATTTTGCCCGATCGACTAATTCGCCTATTGGCATCGGTGCGGCGCCGGTAATGCGGCTTTGGTTGAAGCTTTCAAAATCGCGGGCGTCGATGATTGTCAGTCCCGGTTCACCCCAATCCAAGCGGGCTTTGAGGTCGTGGCTGGATGCTTGGGCTTTTAAACCGGGAGGGGTAGGAGTAAAATCGGGAAGTTTTTCTTTGATTTCTGAAATTTGGTCGGGAATAGTTTTCATGGGTAAAATTTCTGTTGAATGCTTTGATTGAAATGTAACAAGATGTGTAGATTGGATGCGTCTTTCTAAAGGCAGAATCGGGTATTGAACTAAAGTCGCAGTTAAGCTAGTCTGTGGGTTTTTCACTGCGGTGGCGATCGCTATATTTGTTGAGGTTGCTAAGCTGTCCGGGGTTGTGACGCGGATTGTTTTGATTGAAAAGTACGATCGATTGAAGAATATTTATTAGTGGAGATAATTGCGAGTGGTATAAGGAACATTTAGATAACAATATTTATCGTCTACTGATTACTCAAATAGTGGCAAATTTAGAATTAAAAGAAGTCGGTAAAGGCTAAAGCTATGAAAGTAAGGATTTGACGACAATCGCGATCGCACCCTTCCGCCTCAAACCAGCGCGATCGCAGCTAGCCCGATCGTCAATCGCCCGCTTCGAGTTCAAAAACGCCACCTAAAGCTGACCTAGCTCTCATTTACTTTGCATATTGTAATTATTAAGAAAAGCTATCATTTCTTCTCAGTAGCTTTCCGCTGCTCCCTGCGGGTTTTACACCAATAGTTAAATCGGTCTGAGCTTATCTGCACTGAGCGAAAAGTTTTGTTACAATAGGTGAGCTGTTACAAATCGTAACTTATGCTGGTTTCTATTTTAATAATTGACGTTGCCCTAGTCGCCTGGTCTTTGCATTTGATGCAGGAGGCGATCGCGCTGCGCGAATTTTCACTAATGCTAGCCGGTACTCTAGTTGCGGTCTCAGCAGCGGCCCTAGTAGTCGTCTACTTCCTCATGGGGTCTTGTTTGAGCCATTTAACCGAAATATCCAAACATCTGTACCAATAATCGCGCAGGGATTGACAATTGTCTTTAAGTGAGGATAAGTTTTTTGAAAAAAAAGCCGAAAGCCTTGCCAATTCAAGGCTCCAAACTAATTTTACAAAAACGCTTGACAAATATTGGTATGTTAAGGCATGATTGAGAGCGCGAAAAGAAAGGGGAATTAGCTCAGTTGGTAGAGCACTACAATGGCATTGTAGGGGTCAGCGGTTCGAGCCCGCTATTCTCCATAAAAATTAGAGCAGGAAAACGGCACTGGCGTATGCTAGTTTTTATCGAAACATTAGCGCCGCGTCCTTAAGTTCGATCGCGCCTTTGGCATCGGAAAAATCAATTTTCCCGTAAAATCAAAACAGTCTATCTCAAAAAAAAGGGGCTACCTGTGGCAAAGTCAACTGAACCCAGCAATCCAGAGAAGCCGAGCCAGCTTGCCCGATCGCCTCTGTACGACCTATCATTAGAACTCAAAGGTCGGATGGTACCCTTTTCCGGGTGGGAAATGGCGGTGCAGTACGCAGGCATCAGTAGCGAACACCAAGCAGTACGCCAGCAAGCAGGAATGTTCGACATTTCCCACATGGGAAAATTCTGTTTGAGAGGGAAACAACTAATAGAAAAATTTCAACCCCTAGTACCCTCAGACTTGAGCCGTTTGCAACCAGGTCAAGCTCAATATACAGTCTTGCTAAACGCCCAAGGCGGCATCTTAGACGACATTATCTTTTACTGCCAAGAACCAGACGCTATCACTAGCGAAGAACGTGCAGTAATCATTGTCAACGCGGCCACTCGCATCGCAGACAAAGCCTGGATCGCCGCCCACTTAGAAAAATTGAGCGAAATCTGTTTTTCAGACATCTCCGAAGACCAAGTTTTAATCGCAATTCAAGGGCCGGAAGCTGTTAATTATCTCCAGGCTTTTGTAGAAGACAATCTGTCACCAATTAAGGCATTCGGTCACATAGAAACAAACTTGTTGGGACAGCCGAGTTTCATTGCCAGAACTGGTTACACCGGCGAAGATGGGTTTGAAATTATGGTCGCTGCCGAAGTGGGAAAAGAACTGTGGCAAAAACTGTTAGCTGCTGGCGTCGTGCCCTGCGGTTTGGGTGCGAGAGATACCTTGCGTTTAGAAGCCGCAATGGCATTGTACGGTCAAGACGTTGACTATAATACTACACCTTTAGAAGCTGGATTAGGTTGGGTAGTTCACCTTGATACCAAAGGCGATTTTATTGGGCGCGAGGTTTTGGAAAAGCAGAAAGCGAGTGGAGTTTCAAAGAGATTGGTAGGGTTAGAAATGGCAGGGCGACACATTGCGCGCCACGGCTATCCGGTCATATTTGAAAGCGAAATAGTAGGAGAAGTTACTAGCGGTACATTATCCCCAACTTTGAATCGCGCAATCGCCCTCGCGGTTGTTCCCACAAAATTAGCTAAAATAGGTCAGCAATTAGAAGTCGAAATTCGCGGCAAAAACTATCCGGCGACGGTGGTCAAAAAACCCTTTTATCGATCGGCAAACCGACCGAATTAAATTACAGCAGTTCCCGTTGTTTTATCACACTTCTTTATGGGTTGTTTTCCTTACAAACGCTTTGTTTGAGAGAATAGGCAATCCTCTGCAAGATCCGTGTATTCCTGCTAAAGTGAATTCAGACTACGATAAGTTTACGCCACAGGCTGAAAAAGTCAAAAAGCGGCATTCTTCAGACTGACCTGTAACCTATCGGTGAAGGCAACCGTCATGACAAGCACCCTGATTAGCGCGATCGCACCTGACCAACAGCTCAATCGATCTCTGGTGTTTTCCAGCCAGCAGCAGGACTGGAATGGAATTTTGGTTCACCACTATCAAAACGCTCCATATCTCATTGAGACTGAAGTTCCTGCCCTGTCAAATCACTGGATTCAGTTGATGGTGCGAGAGCAACCGACTCGTTTGATCCAGAAACGGGACGATCGCGTGCATGACTCCATTGTGCAAACGGGTGACAGCATTTTTACGCCAGCGGGGCAGCCGAGCTACTGGCACTGTCAGGAAAAGAGTACCTGTGAGTCAATCCTACACATTTACTTGAAGCCAGAATTAATCACGCAGGTTGCTGAAGCATCGAATCTCAATGGCGATCGCATCGATCTTGTAAACTGCTTCTCGAAACCCGATCGCCACCTTCAGCAGATTGCAATGCTGCTTCTAGATGAGTTAAAGTCCGGCGAACCGATCGGTCAGTTGTATGTTGAATCACTCAGCCAAGTGTTAGCGATTCATCTACTGCGACATTATTCTACCGCCACGCAACCGATTGCATCACAGAACAGAAGTTTAACTCGTATTCAGTTGCAGGAGGCGATCGATTATATTCACGCTCATCTGAATCGAGATTTGTCACTGGCTGAACTGGCGAGCGTCATCAATGTCAGCCCGACTTACTTCGCGAGTTTGTTTAAGGAAGCAATGAGAATTTCGCCGCATCAGTACGTGATTCAACAGCGCGTAGAAGGAGCGAAAGTGATGTTGTCGAAAACGGATTTAGCGATCGCAGATATCGCTCTACAAGTTGGCTTCTCTAGTCAAAGCCATCTGACACAACAGTTCAAGCGCCTCACTGGAATGACACCAAAGCAGATTCGCTAACGACCTAAGAATCTGACAAACGATCGTAAGAATCTGAAAGAAACTAAGCCTTGGAACTGACTACACTCCAGATATATGTGTAGCAAAGGACTTAGACACCATGAGAAAGCAACTTGTTAATCCGCCACAACGCTACGATGGCAAACCGCACGGACTATCCCACGCTGTTGTCGATACTGCAACAGGTACCGTTTACATTTCTGGTCAAGTTGACTGGGACATGAAGCACCAAGTTTCATCCCATACTGTTGAGGGGCAACTCAAGAAGGCGCTGACCAACCTAACCATCGTTCTGGATGCAGCGGGAAGCTCCGTAGAGAATTTGCTGAACCTTCGCATCTACATTCGAGGTGAATTTGGAGAATTCCTTGAGGATATTGCACCAATTCTTGTGCAATATCTGGCAGATTCACGCCCCGCGCTTACTGGCATCGGTGTTGCCTCACTCGCCTCCCCAGAAACATTAGTTGAGATTGAGGCAACAGCAGCCCTTAAGTAATTATCTGCCTGGACAATCGAGCTATTGGTGTCAATTAATTGTAGGGACACGGCACTGCCGTCTCTTCTATATTATTCCGATGCAGCCAGAATTGATTCAACAAGTTGCTGAAGCCTCTGATATTGACTCAAAACGGTTTGACCTCGTGCCTTGTTTGGGTCAGCCAGATTTGCAATTTCATCAGATTGGAATGCTGATGTTCGCTGAGTTGCGATCGGGTGGGATGATGGGGCAATTAGATGTCGAATCACTCACTCAAATCCTGGTGATGCATTTACTACGACACTAAACGAACTCGCTCTTCACCATAAGAATTTGATAAATCGTTGTAAGACTCTGGAAGAAGTCAAGCAAGCACTCCAGAAGTAATTACAAAAAGACGGCATTCTTCCCTAGAAGCTGTCACACAAATGGAGTCAAACCATTGCAGACAGCAAAGGAAAAAGCAATGTCATTCACAACAAGGATTCAAAAGATACCGATGCGTCGCGCAGCCATTTTCGCGATCGCGCTGCTCTTTACCACCCATTTCGCCTCCGCCTGCACGGAGTCTACAACAATGTCTACAACAATGATGCCTACTACAATCGCTTATCCCGAAACCAAGCGAGGCGATGTCGCCCTGAAGCTTTTCGGACAGACGATCGCCGACCCCTATCGCTGGCTGGAAAACGATGTTCGCAGCGATCGGGAAGTTGCTGCTTGGGTCGAATCGCAGAACAAAGTCACCAATGCTTATTTCAATAAACTGCCTGGTCGAGATATCTTCAAAGCTCGGCTGAAGCAGTTGTACAACTATGAGAAGTTCACGATTCCGGTCAAAAAGGGCAGCCGATATTTCTACTTGCGTAACTCCGGCGTTCAGAATCAGCGGGTGCTCTATGTCCGAGACAGCGTGGATGGTGCAGGGCGCGTGCTGATCGATCCCAATAGCTGGGCAAAGGATGGGACGATCGCGCTTGCCGAATGGTCAGCATCCAACGATGGCACACGTCTGGCTTATGCGGTGCAGGATGGGGGCACGGACTGGCGCACCATTCGGGTGCTGGACGTAAACACGGGCAAGATACTGGGCGATGAGGTCAAATGGGCGAGGTTCACCACGATCGAGTGGGCTAAGGACGGGTCTGGCTTTTTCTACGCTCGTTTTCCTGAGCCGAAGCAGGGCGCAGCGTCCCAGGCAAACGTAGAAAATCATGCCGTCTACTTTCACGCGATCGGTACGCCCCAGGCGAAGGATCGGCTGGTATTTGCAACCCCAGACCAGCCGATCATGGTGTCCATAATAAGCATCACCAAAGACGGGCGTTACCTGGCGATCTATTCCACGCCCGGTTCATCAATTGCCAACTTACTGACGGTGGTAGACCTGAATAGCGCCGATTGGAAACCACGCAAGCTAGTCAATAAGCTTGATTATTTATGGGGCGTTGTGGGCAATGTGGGGACGAAATTCTTCCTCACGACCACCAAGGATGCGCCCCGCCTCAAGGTGGTGACAATGGACATCGCCGCCGCCGATCCGGCGATCGCGGATGTGGTACCAGAGCAGGACTCGGTGCTGAGCGACGCATCATTAGTCGGCGGGCGGTTGCTGCTGTCCTATATGGTTGACGTGAAAACGGAGGTCAGACGCTACACCCTCGACGGTAAGGCTGACGGCGTTGTGAAACTGCCGGGTATTGGTACTGCGATCGGCTTTGAGGGCAAAGAAAGCGACAATGAAACCTTGTTCGGCTTCACTAGCTTCAATGCGGCTGGCACTATCTATCGATACGATGTCGCGAGCAACACGTCGCGCGTCTGGAGCGAGGCAAAGGTGGCGTTTGATCTCGACCGGATTGCGATCGAACAGCGTTTCTACACGTCGAAGGATGGCACCCGTGTCCCGATGTTTATCGTCCGGCGCAAGGATGTGACCAGTCCGGCACCGACCCTGCTCAATGCGTATGGAGGATATGGACTGATCGATCCCCCTGGGTTCTCGCCCTTCCTGATGGCGTGGGTCGAACAGGGCGGCGTGTTCGCGATCGCGTATGTTCGCGGCGGCGGCGAATATGGCAGGGCATGGCACGAAGCGGGTCGTCGTCAAAACAAGCAGAACGTTTTCGACGATTTCATCGCGGCGGGCGAGTATCTGAAGGCGCAGGGCATCACGTCCCAAGACGGCTTGGCGATTCAGGGCGCATCGAATGGCGGACTCCTGATCGGTGCGGTGGTCAATCAGCGACCGGATTTGTTCGCTGCCGCGCTGCCCCAGGTCGGTCACATGGATATGCTCCGCTTCGACAAGTTCACAGCCGGGAAATTGTGGGTAGACGAATTTGGGTCTCCGGCACAGGAAGCGGATTTCCGTAACCTCTTCAACTATTCGCCCTATCACAATATCCAATCCGGCACGGCATATCCCGCGATCCTTGCCACCACTGCCGATGCGGACGATCGCGTGGTGCCGGGTCACAGCTTTAAATATGTCGCTGCGCTCCAGGCGGCGGATATCGGTTCCAAGCCGCACCTCGTTCGCATCGAGACGCGCGCGGGTCATGGAGCGGGCAAACCTGTTGACAAGACGATCGAGGAAACGGCAGATATGTGCGCTTTTGCTGCTCACTGGACGGGGCTAAAGGTGAAGTAAGTGAAACGATCGCAGACGATTTATAACCACGGATGCGGCGGTTCTCACTCTTGAGCATCACTGCATTCATCACCAAACATCGGAAGCTCAAAACATGACACGCAAAACGATCGCCACAAAAGAACAGTCTCCACAACGACTGCTTACTCCCAGTGCCAAACACCCGCTTCGGCAATTTCTTCGCAAACCCTTCCAGATCGTTCGCGACAATTTTCGCGCCTATCTCATCATCAACGCCATTGTGTATGGCTTAGTCATCACCGGGATGGTAGCGGCGATGGTCTTCCCCAACCTAGGCGCAACTCAGTTGGCCACCCTGGAAGATAACGGAACGACGGATCTTGTCCGATCGCTACTCAATAACCCTTGGCTGTTCTCGCTGACCATCCTGGGAGTCAACGTCACGACCGGCGCGCTGTCAATCGTGATCCCTTCGCTGATCGTTCCCTTCGCTGGCATCGCTATATTCGCGTATAAGGCGTTCACTTTAGGTTTAGCGATGGCTCCGACTACCAAGATTGTGGCGGTGGCACTGATCCCGCACTCGCTGACGGCACTCATCGAATTCCAGGCTTACGCCCTCCTGATGTTCGGCGCATACATCCTCGGTCGGTCTTGGGTTCGCCCCGCAACGATCGGTGCTCGGAACCGTCGTCAGGGTTACGTCCGTGGGCTACAACAGCTCGGTTGGCTGAGCCTGTCCACGCTCCCACTGTTCATCGTCGGCGCGATCTGGGAGGCGTTATCGCTCGGCTACCTGGTTCATCCGCTGATCCAATGGTTGTTGTAGCGTCTTCCACTGCGCGAGGGCGACTAGGAAAAACTGGAGAACAACAAAAATAGACCTCTTGCAAAAATAATTAGGATGGGCCCCAGAGCCCGTCCCATTAATTGATAAAAAGGATTTTTGCAAGAGGTCTACTATGTGAGGGACTCCCCGGAATCAGGCGATTTTCTGAGGAAGCAAAATTTAAAATCTACACTTCGCAGGTTGACACTATACCGATCGCCTGCAACATCCATCAAATCATTATGACCTGCCGCATCAACCCAAAAATTCAGTTTTGGCTCCTTCGCCGCAGCAAACAACTGTTCTCCATGCCAAAAACGAACCACCTCATCAGCCTTGCCGTGAATCACCAAAACAGGCGATCGCTACGCCCCGGCTTGCGCCTACGAACTTGACCAATCTTATCAACATTCACAAACTTATCAAAAGGTAAAAAAAGCAAGCGTTTAATATTTTTTCTATTCCTGTTTACCATCACTAAATGCCCATAGTTAACTAAGATTTAGTTGATACTTGGTTTATTGCGAGAAAAACATGGCACTACAATACCCCGATGACTTGAAATATCTAGACACTCACGAATATATCCGACTCGAAGGTGAAATCGCCACCATCGGCATCAGTTCCTTTGCAGTTGACCAACTCGGAGATATCGTGTTTCTAGATTTGCCCGAAGTGGGTGGAACCCTGGAAAAGGGCGAAGCTTTTGGTACTGTCGAGTCAGTGAAAGCCGTTGAAGACTTGAAAGCCCCCGTTACGGGTACTGTCGTAGAACGCAATGATGCCATTGTAGAGTCTCCCGAAAACTTGGCCGAAGATGCCTATGGCGCTGGGTGGCTGCTGAAAGTGCGCGTTGACAATCCCAGCGAAGCCGACGATGCTTTATCCGCCGAGAAGTATCGCCAAATGGTGGAAGGGGAGTAAGGGAGATCGGGAGATGGGGAGTAAGGGAGATGGGGAGGCGTAAGTCTTGACACAGTTAAATTCATCCGTGTACCCGTGTCGGAATCTCTCCCACTCCCCCACTCTCCCCCTCTTCCTTAGCAAAATGTTACAAACAAAGAAGAAAAGTCTATTCAGGAGAATCCGCCTTGGTACTCTACAGTTCTAAAATTGAGTCGAATCAGCAGCAAAACCTGACTCCCATCGATGGTTTTGCGCGCCGCCACATTGGCCCGACACCCACGGAAATCCAGCAAATGCTCGATGTTTTGGGCATTGACAGCCTCGATGATTTGATTGACAAGACAATTCCGGCGGCGATTCGCATCCAGCAACCTCTCGAACTGCTTGCTGCCAAAAGCGAGTACGCGGCTGTCGCCGAATTGCACGAAATTGCTGCAAAAAATCAGGTATTTCGATCGTACATCGGCACAGGATATCACGACTGCATCACTCCTCCGGTCATCGGGCGGAACATCCTCGAAAATCCCGGCTGGTATACAGCTTACACTCCCTACCAAGCCGAAATTGCCCAAGGGCGTTTGGAAGCTTTGCTAAATTTCCAAACCATGATTGTTGATCTCACGGGTTTGGAAATTGCCAACGCTTCTTTGCTAGATGAAGGAACAGCGGCGGCGGAAGCGATGACCGTAAGTTACGGTGTCTCTAAGAATAAGGGAAAAGCGTTTTTTGTGGCTCAAGATTGCCATCCTCAAACTATTGAAGTCGTGCAAACTCGCGCTAAGCCCCTGGGAATTGATGTGATTGTGGGCGACCATCGAGGCTTTAAGTTCGATCGTACAATCTTCGGTGCCCTGCTACAATACCCTGCAACAGACGGCGCAATTTACGACTATACCGATTTTATCGCATCAGCCCACAAAGTCGGTGCATTAGTCACAGTTGCCGCCGACATTTTGAGCCTTTGCGTGCTCACACCCCCAGGCGAATTCGGCGCTGACATAGCCGTAGGAAGCACGCAGCGCTTCGGAATTCCCCTCGGATTCGGAGGGCCTCACGCAGCTTATTTCGCCACGCGAGAAGAGTTTAAACGACAAGTTCCGGGACGAATTGTTGGCGTTTCCAAAGATGCTAACGGCAAATCAGCTTTGCGCTTGGCATTGCAAACTCGCGAACAGCACATCCGCCGCGAAAAAGCAACTAGCAATATTTGTACTGCTCAAGTTTTGCTAGCAGTAATGGCGGGTATGTATGCTGTTTATCACGGCCCCGAAGGGCTCAAAGAAATTGCAGAAAAAGTCCGGGATTTAACTGCACTTTTGGCTTCCGGTTTGCAAAGTCTCGGATACAAAATTGGTGATGAACCTTTCTTCGATACTCTGCGGGTAGAGTTGGGAAAGAAGCCATTATCGGAAGTTTTAGAATCTGCTCAAAACTACCAGATAAATCTCCGGGTTTTTGATGAAAAAACCGTGGGAATCAGTCTGGATGAAACTGTAACTGCGGACGACGTAAAAAAGTTGTTGGCCATTTTTGCAGACAAGAAAGATGTTATCAATGCTGATGGTGACATTTTTGTGAGTATGTCGCTAGATGCAGATGATTTTACTTCATCCTTACTTTATCCGGCTTTTTGCGATCGCACCAGCAGCTATCTCACCCATCCAGTTTTCAACAGCTACCACTCGGAAACCGAACTTTTGCGCTATATGCACCGATTGGAAGCCAAGGATTTGGCGCTGAATACATCGATGATTCCCTTGGGTTCCTGTACCATGAAATTGAATGCCACAGCCGAAATGCTACCCGTGAGTTGGCCAGAATTTAGCAAGATTCACCCCTTCGCACCAAGCCATCAAACTCGCGGCTATCAAATGATGTTCGTGCAACTAGAACAATGGCTGGCAGAAATCACCGGTTTTGCCGGAATTTCCTTGCAACCAAACGCAGGTTCCCAAGGCGAATATGCGGGTTTGCTAGTAATCCGCCAATACCACGAACATCGGGGTGAATCTCACCGGAATATTTGTTTGATTCCCCAGTCAGCCCACGGCACAAATCCGGCTAGCGCGGTGATGGCGGGGATGAAAGTAGTTGCAGTTGATTGCGATTCTCAGGGAAATATTGATGTTTCCGACTTGCACAAAAAAGCCGAAAAGCACAAAAATGAATTGGCTGCTTTGATGGTGACATATCCATCTACCCACGGCGTTTTTGAAGCAGAAATTAAAGAGATTTGCGAGATTGTCCACAACTGCGGCGGACAAGTTTATATGGACGGCGCCAATATGAATGCTCAAGTTGGTTTGTGCCGCCCCGGTGATTTTGGTGCTGATGTTTGTCACTTGAATTTGCACAAAACTTTCTGCATTCCTCACGGCGGCGGTGGCCCAGGAATGGGACCGATTGGGGTGATGCCTCATTTGGTGGAATTTTTGCCTTCTACTGATGCAGGATTAAGAGTTTACCCCCCCCAACCCCCCCTTGCTAAGGGGGGGAGCAAGATAGAGCAGCCCCTTGCTAAGGGGGGGAGTAAGATAGAATCAGTTGGTGCTGTTTCCGCCGCACCTTGGGGAAGTGCCAGCATTTTGACTATTTCTTGGATGTACATTCGGATGATGGGAGGAGTTGGTTTAACTGAGGCGACAAAAGTAGCAATTATGAATGCTAATTATATGGCAAAACGGTTAGAATCTTACTATCCGGTTTTGTACAAAGGGAAATCTGGTTTAGTCGCCCATGAGTGTATTTTGGATTTGCGACTTCTCAAAAAAACAGCAGGCATTGAAGTCGAAGATATCGCCAAACGCCTGATGGATTACGGTTATCACGCGCCGACGGTTTCTTGGCCAGTCGCCGGTACGGTGATGGTGGAACCGACGGAAAGTGAATCGAAGCAGGAATTAGACCGTTTTTGCGATGCGATGATTGCGATTCGAGCCGAAATTGCGGAGATTGAAAACGGCAATGTTGACGCGGAAAATAATGTGTTGAAAAATGCGCCGCATACTGCAGAATCTCTGATGGTTGATGAGTGGAATCGTCCTTATACTCGCACGGAAGCGGCTTATCCGACAGCTTGGACTCGCGAACATAAGTTTTGGCCTGCGGTTGGTAGGATAGATAATGCTTTTGGCGATCGTAATTTTGTCTGTTCTTGTCTGCCAATGGAGGCCTACACTTAAGATAGGAATCCATGTAAATCTCGTTTTGCTCCGAGTCTAGATCCCCCTAAATCCCCCTTAAGAAGGGGGACTTTAAAAACGCTTCCAGTCCCCCCCTTTCTTAAGGGGGGCTAGGGGGGATCTCCGGGTTTGATATATGCTGAAATCCACCTCACCCAAACCCTCAAGAAACCGGGTTTTTGCGACAATACCCAATCACAACCCAAAATCTCGGAAAAAACCCGGTTTCTCAACTTCACCCAAAGCCTCAACCAAAATTCCCCCATCTCAGCTATAATCAAAACCATCCTCTCCACCCCCACAAACCCGCCATGAGGCACTGGCCCCCCGGACAACAAATCCATAACGGCAAATACATCATCGAAGCCATCCTCGGTGGCGGCGAATTCGGTGTCACCTACCGCCCAAAATCCCAAAGAAAATAAAACAGTCGCCATCAAAACCCTAAACGCTAACGTTCAAGGTAAACCAAACTTTCGCGAATTACAAACCAAATTTGTCAACGAAGCTTTATCCTTAGCCCGATGCAGCCATCCCCACGTCGTCCAAGTTTACGAAGTATTTCCCGAAATGGCAGGAAATATCGAATTGTGGTGCATGGTGATGGAATTAATCGACGGCACTAACTTAGCTGAATATCTCGAAGATAATGGCATTTTGTCCGAAGCGAAAGCTTTGCCAATTATTCAACAAGTCGGAACTGCTCTGAGTTTTGTCCACCAGCAGGGACTTACTCACCTGGATGTTAAACCGCAAAATGTTATGTTAAGAACCCCCCCCAGCCCCCCCTTGGTAAGGGGGGGAGTAAGAGAAAATACTGGCTTTTCTTCTCTTAGTAACGGGGGTGCAGTTTTGATTGATTTTGGCTTAGCGCGACAGGTGACAGCACCGGGGAAATTGCGGACAAATAGTAATTCCGGTACAGAGTGTTACGCACCGATTGAATTATTAGAAAAACGGGCAGAACTTGGTGCTTATACAGATGTTTATTCCCTAGCAGCAACGCTTTATGTCATGTTGACTGGTGAGTTGCCTTTTCCCTCGCAATTCAGGAAGCAAAATATTCCTTTAACTCCGCCAAAGCAATTCAATTCTGAGATTAGCGACAGAGTAAATGCCGCGATTATGAAAGGGATGGAGTTGGAACCGCAAAATCGCCCGCAGTCGGTGCAGGAATGGTTGGATTTGCTGATACCAAAACCAGTAGCTGCTGAGACTGCGCGGGTGGTTTCAGCCGTAGGAATGGATTATATAGACTTGCGGAATTTATTGGCGGCCAAAAAGTGGCAAGAAGCCGATGAGGAAACGGCGAGAGTGATGTTGGAGGTGGCGGGTAGGGAGAAAGAAAGATACCTGGATAGAGAAAGTATTGAAAAATTCCCCTGCGAGGACTTGCGTACCATCGATCGACTTTGGGTAAAATACAGCAATGGGCGCTTCGGCTTTAGCGTGCAGAAGCGCATCTATCAAAGTTTGGGGGGGACTAGGGAATATGATAGTAAAGTATGGGAAGCGTTTGGCGATCGGGTAGGCTGGAGAAAAAATAACAACGAATGGCTGTACTACAAAGACCTCACTTTTTCAGAGCAAGCACCAGAAGCTCACCTCCCGGGGGTGAAACTCACCTCCCGGTGGCCTCGTCGTGGGTGGGGGAAGTTGGATCGGGAGGAGTGGATCGGTCTTCTCTCGAGGAAGACTCTCGCGTCGAGACTTGTAGACTGTAACATCTAAGCGTTTCAGGATTTCATAAAGATTTATAACAAAGCCCAAAACCACGAAGCCATGCCCAGTCTACGTTTCGGATACCTGGCACTGCGAGTCAAACTCTTGCTCCCCCCCTTACAAGGGGGGGGCTGGGGGGGGTTAAGATACCAGCAACCAACAATAAAATCCTATATAAAAATGACAAAACTCTACAACAGAAGCTCAGAAAAATTCAAGCGGCAGAAGCTTCGCAGAGAAATGACGGAAGCTGAAAAGGAGTTATGGAAACGGATCAGAAACAGACAGCTTGAAAATTGTAAATTTCGCAGACAATACAGTGTAGCAGCATTTGCGATCGACTTTTATTCACCAGAAATCAAGTTAGCACTGGAAGTTGATGGTGACAGCCATTTTGTGGATGGCGCTGTAGAATATGATGCAGAAAGGCAAGAGTTTATTGAGTCGGCAAAGATTAAGTTTTTGAGGTTTACTAATGATGATGTTTATCATAATTTGGATGGGGTTTTAGAGGTGATTGTGGAAGGGATTAAATCGCTGAGAACATCGGGTGTTTTACCCCCCCCAGCCCCCCCTTGCTAAGGGGGGGGAGCAAGAAGTTAGCCCTTTGTTAAGGGTGGGAGTAAGAGTTAGCTGTTTGTTAAGGGTGGGGAGTAAGAGTTAGAAATGTGGATGAGATTTAATCGTTTATTGCATTAACTCTTTTACCCCCCCCCAGCCCCCCCTTGGTAAGGGGGGGGAGCAAGAAGTTAGCCCCGATCTTCGGGTTGAGAGCACGAGTTTGGAGCATCCAGAATCTATAATTTAATAATCCAAAATCTATAATTTATATGAGTTCAAAAGTTACCCTCACCATCACCGCAGGTAATCTCAAAGGCAAAGAATTCACTTTTGATACCCGCACAACTTGCATTATTGGCCGCGC
>JANNOR010000234.1:0-6730 GCA_031399265.1 Cyanobacteria bacterium SOY_34_metabat_3
TGACCAAAATAAGGGATATGACTAAGCTCGACAAATTAGAGATACAAGAGCGTCAAACTTATAATTGCAGATAACACATGAATTTACCAAAGTCGATCGCAGTTACTCGTAGTGCGAGCCTAGCATTATTATGAATTTGGTTGTTTTTTCAAAGGCGATCGATAATGTCTCGAATTTGATTAGCTGGGATGTCATCTTGATCTGACTTGGAGTAGATAACGACGAGTAAGATGTAGGTATCGCCCCTGAGTTGATAGATCACTCGGTAGCCACCACTTTTGCCCTTTTGGATGTCGCTGTTTTTGAGGCGGACTTTGAATACGGTGTAGCCAGTGCCGGGGATTTGGTCGCCGATGAAGTTACCATACAGGAGTTCATCAAGTAGGGGTTTTAGGTCGGTGCGGATGCTGCGGTAGCGTTTAATGAGGGTGCGAAGTCGTGTTTTGAACTCATCGGAAAAGACAAGCTGGATGTGGGGTATCTCGTCATTCATCAATGTCATCCCACAATTCGGAAATCGGGTGTAATTTGCCTTCTTTAATTTGCTGGAGGGATGTACGGAGGCTGGCGAGGATGAGTTCGGCGGGTTCGTCATCGGGATCGGCAGGCGGGGTGACGATATTGCGGTCGATTAATAGTTGGTAGAAGTCGTCCACAGCAATTACAGCGAGTTGAGCGGCTCGATCGAGACGGAGGCTGTGTTGCTGATAAAGTACGATCGCGAGTTCGAGTCGCACATCGGCTTCAGTCAGAGCTAGATTGTCGGGAAGGTCGATCGTAATTTGCATGATTTAAGGTACTTTTAAATTTCAGATATCTAAGATTATGAAACTTATCGTTACATACAAACATATGAATTTACCAAAGTCGATCGCAGTTGCTTGTAGTGCGATCGTCCTAATATTAATAAAGACACGGCAATGCCGTGTCCTGACTCCGAAGTTTCGTTCAAACTAATTTCCAGTTGCTTCGCGGACGGTCAAACTGTACTTGCCTTTACCTTTTGGAGGCGGCTCGAAAGCATTCACAATCACGCGGTAGCGACCGTTCGCAGATAAGGTAACAGTAAGTTCTGAATTGGAATTTTGCTGCGTCGCATCATCATTTTCTGCAAGTAGCTCGCCCTGGGAGTTGAAAATAGCGAGATAAGTATCAAATTCGGTACTTTCTACGGTGACAACTACTTTTTGACCCTGAGTGCCTTCAAAGGTATACTCGTCGTACAAACTACTGTCCGAGGGCAGTACAGCAGACTTTGCAGGGCTGAGTTCTCCTTTTTGTTCCAAGATTACTTTAGACGGCCCGGTAGTCGGAATCGGTGCAGGAGTTGGCGACTGCTGTGGAGATGGTGACGGCTTTGGACTTTCTTGAGCTAAAACAGCAGGTGATTTCAAAATCAAGCTGGAACTTCTACTGTTCGAGACTGCAACTGCATCCGAGACAGGCGAGGATACAGTCGGTTTTGCCCAAAAAGCAGCTAACAAAGCTATTGGCGCGATCGCCCAAAATCTAGTAACTTGACGCATGAATTACCTCGATTTGTAACGAAGGAAGAAGGAAGAAGGAAGAAGGAAGAAGGAAGAAGGAAGAAGGAAGAAGGAAGAAGGAAGAAGCAAAAAAAAATAATTCAACTTTTTTAATTTACCAATGCTTGGGGGCGAAGATGCCCGATGCCCAATTCCCGATGCCCAATTCCCAATTCCCAATTCCCAATTCCCAATTCCCAATTACCATTTTCAACGAACTGTTAGAGTATAACGACCCCGACCAGAAGCATCATAAGCATTGACAATTACGCGATAGCGGCCCGTAGCGGGCAATGTAACGCTCAGAAACGCATTTTTAGTCGAATTGCTCGCATCGTCATTTTCTGCCACTAATCGGCCGATCGGGTCAAAGATAGCCACATAGGCATCGAAATCTGTACTTTCGAGGGAAATGGCTACAGACTGACCCGATCGACCTTCAAAAGTATACTCGCGATACAGACTCTTGTCAGACGGCAATACCGGGCCGCCTGCGACTAAAGCGCCTTCTTCTTGCAAAATCGCCCTTGACGGCGAAGTAGGAGCACTCGCTGAAGTAGGAGCACTCGCTTTCAGTTCTAACGTATAAGCCCCCAACTGCTTAGCTTCGTAGGAATTTGCCACTAACGTGTAAGTGCCGTCTGCTGGTAGCCTAACTGTAATTCGGGCGTTTTTACTGCCGGCCCCGTCGTCATCTTGAGCGATTTCGCGCTGGTTGGGGCCGAGCAAAATTAAATAAGGGTCAATTTCTTGACTTTTCATTTCGATTGTGATTTGCTGGCCTGCTTTTCCCTCAAAGGAGTAGAGGTCAAAAAAGCTGTTGTCGGTTGGCAGAACGCTAGACTTGTCGGTGAGTTTACCGCTGACGGCGGGCCCGTTTAACGCCACTTTCTGAGGTGGTGTGCTGCCAAAGGGCGATCGTCTTTGAGCAACGCGGGGAGCTCGTCCTTCTCGCACCGCAGTTAGGAAAGCCGGCACTTTATCTACTGCAATTGCAAAACCGATACCGATATTGCCTCCGCCTTGACCGCGAGTAAAAATAGAAGTATTGACGCCGATTAATTCTCCTGAACTATTGAGCAGCGGGCCTCCTGAATTGCCGGGATTGATGGCGGCGTCGGTTTGAATTAAGCCCCGCTGCGGGTCGATCCGGCTGACGATGCCGACGGTAAAAGTACCTTGAAATTGACCGAATGGATTGCCGATCGCAAATGCTTGTTGTCCGACTTTTATCGAACCGGGACGGGCTAAAGCAATTGTGGGCAAGTTGTTTTGATTGCGAATCTTAACCACGGCTAAGTCTAGGCCTTCTTCGCCGAATCCGACGACATCTGCGACAAGTTTTCTGCCGTCTGACAAAATGATATTGACCGTACCGCCGGCGGAAACAACGTGGGCGTTCGTTAGCACCATGCCGTCGGGGCTGATAATTGTGCCGCTACCGTTAGATTTACCCGTATCGACGCTAACAACCGCCGGACTGGCCTTTTCGTAGACCCGAATATTGGTTTGTTCTTCGACATTTTGGGCGATCGCACCTTGGGGATGCACCGACTTAAATTCAGTTAAATCTGTTGATTGCCGCACAGGAGATGCCGTAACAACCGCAGCAGCGCTGCCTGCAACCCCAACCGTTAAAATTCCCGATACTGCTAAACTTAGAAGCTTTAAATTCATGGCGATCGATTAGTATTTAGCGATCGGTAGCTAGGAATTAGGTTTTGTTGCTAACTGCTAACTACCCTCTGCAATTATTTTAGGACTTGTACGGCGGGAGTGAAAAATTAAGGCGGGAGAGAGCGATCGGTTTTGTCTTAATTGGTCGATCGAAACCCAAATCCTCAGCGATCGACTATACCTCAGCAGTTTCGGCAATTATAGAATCCGGTGCGTCAGCTAAATACTTAAAATTAGCTTGTCGCAGCACAGCATCCTCATTACCGTAGAAAAAAGACAGCAAAGCAAAACGCTCGCCGCTAATTACGGGAGTCGCTTCGTGCAGCAAAGAACACGAAAAAATAATCGCCGTACCAGAATCCCCTTTATAACCGTGCGGCGCGTACTCTGGGAAGCGCAAAAATCCCCCCGTGTACTCCCCCGCATTCAAGTTAAGCGTCATCGCAAACCTGCGGTGCAGCGTAGCTTGGCTCGTATTGTCGCGGTGCGGCCGAAAATAACCGCCGCTTTGGGCATCGTAACAACCGATTAAATACCGTTCAAACCTGGTAATTGTAAACTGGAAAGCCTTTTCTACTTCCGACCTGACTCGGCGCAGCACGATCGTATTCAATTGCTGCTGCAACTTCGTGTCTTCAATAAAGAAATCTCGGCGTTTCTTGAAATTCTCGTCGTGAAGGCCAACAGTTTTCCCGTCTACTTGCCTCATAAAGCCCGAGGGACTGCCACCGTGAGTTTTGTACATATCGATTAAACTGCGACAATAATCTTTGTCCAAGACATTAGGAATTACCAAAACGGGGGCGTGGGGAGTAATAATCGGCCGCGCTTCCTCAATTGGGGGCAAAGTTTTGAGAAAATCGAATACTTGCTGGGCGTGTTGGTGCGGTTCGCCCATCGGCAAAATGTTAATTACCTGAAGGTTTTCGTTGAGAACAAAAGTTTGGGGTGCATAGTGAACTCCGGCAACTCCATTTTGTTCGACATCTCGGCAAACACCGTACTGCTGGCTGAGTTTTTTGTCGAAGTCCCAGAAAAAGATGAATGACGGAGCAATTGTTGTCGGTCTGTTTTGTTCTTTGTCTGCTGGGTCAACGCTCACTCCGAACAGCGGTACTTGCAAGCTTTGGAATTCTGCTGAAAGCTCTTGAAAGCTTTTGAGGATAACTTGGATTTGTTCAAAAGCTGCGCTGGCAAAGAAAAACAGCACGACTCGCCGTCCGCCCACCGTCGAGAAATGAAACAAGGGGTTATTTGTAGAAGGAATGGAAAACCAAGGAGCCGGATCTCCTATTTCGAGTAATGGCATTTTGCTGATTTTAGATTTTAGATTAGATATTTTAGACTCTTGTATTTTTGGTTGGTTCCGCAGGTTGTGTTATGTGTGAGCAAATAGGTTCGTAGTGAGGACTTTAGTCCTAATAGTTTTATGAGGACTAAAGTCCTCACTACGAACCAGAAAGCCGTTATTTTACTGAATTAATATTAAATTTTTAGAAATTCTTTTAATAAAAATTACCTTTTATGTCTATTTACCTGTATTTATCTGAGGTTAAACTGTCGAAATTTGCAGTTTTTTTTTACAGTATGATGTCTGATAATAAGTAGATGGGTATCAATAAACGCAACTTAATTTTTTGTGTGGCTGGTGCCAGAAATGTTTAGTTTCACCCACCTACTTATATTTACCTATTTGTCGAAATTAGGAGAACTATCCGGTTGATCTTCCGGGTATTCTACTGGTCGATACTCGACATAATCTGACGGCGGTGCTTCCACGTCACGGTTGCTAGGGCGAGACCTGGATGCTTCCGCAGGACGGGTTTTTTTGGTTCTCGGCGGTGCGTCAGAATTGCGGTTTTCTCGATCGGGAGGACGGCTGCTGCGGCTGCGAGTCGATCGGTCTTCGGGGTTGTCTGAAACGTCCCAATTGTCAGACCCTTGGGCGGGCGAGCTTTCTGGGCGGACGGGACGTTTGCGGGAGGTCGATCGGTCGATCGACTCTGGCTTGGAGTTGTTAGCACTACCGTTGCGATTCGAGGGACGGCGGCGGGGTTCGTCGTCGTAACTTTCGCGGGAAGAACGGTTGTCTTGGCTACCTCTAATCCGGGGACGCTGCGGGTAGTCTTCCTCTGGTTCTAGCTGTTCCATTTCCGAATCGTAGCCGTCGTAAGCGTAGGCGTTGCTGACGGGTCGTTCTTCATCTACGTATTGGGCGCGACTTTTGGCTTGAGCTGTGGTTGCTCCCCGCAACTTAATACTTTCGGTTGCAAAAAATATGGCGGTACCGCTGAGCAAAAACTGACCGAATGCCAGAATTGGGTCAAGCCGCCATCCTTGAAATAACAGAATACCGCCGCACAGCAAGCCAACTGCTGCAAAAAAAATATCGTGGTCTCGTGCTAGTTTGGGACGCCACGATCGCAGAAAGTACAGTCCTGCCCCTGCTACTGCTAGGATGATCCCTAACAGGCTGCTCCAGTTCAATCCTAAATTGACCATTAGCCTATCTCCTGTGTCTGTCCTATGTTAGCGAGTTAGATTTTACATCTATCATTAAGTCTGTTATCCCGACAGTGCTTTCTGGGGCAGCGTCCGGTCAGGGTTTCAGCAAGGTAAGCGAGCATATAACAATGAGTTTAACGGGAAAAAACCTCAGCTTTGGAGTCAACCGAAGGTTTTGCCTTCTAAGTTGCTCTCATCTGAGGTTTCTCTTATCGGGGAAATGCCCGACGTGTAGCCAAAAATTGAGTTTCACGCCGGACTCAGACACCCGCAAGCTTTTTAGGTGCGCTTGATTTTGTCTTTTTGGCTGATGAAGATCAGGGCGATCGTTCCGGGAATAACTAGGAGGCCAACGCCCACCAGCAGGCTGTACAGAAAATTAGCGAGTGAAGGAGTCATAAATTCAAAGCCTTTGTTACAACAATTAGATTTTTCTTAATTTTATACTTTCGATCGCACCTATGAAACGGTTAAAATTATGAATGGCAGACTTAACAAAACTTAAGATTTCGAGATAAGACTCATGAGTGGTATTACCGTTGCAAGTTGGATTCTGGGCTCTGTCCTAGTGGTGATGAATTTGCTATTTATTTTTCGGATCGTTTTGACTTGGTATCCCGGCGTGAACCTCAGCAAACTGCCGTTGAGTCTGATTGCTTGGCCGACGGAACCTTTTTTAGTCCTAACCAGAAAAATTGTAGCGCCGATCGGCGGAGTGGACATTACGCCGATTATTTGGGTCGGTATCTGTAGTTTGCTCAGGGAAATGATTCTCGGCCAGCAAGGCATCCTCACCATGATGATGTAGCAGTCAGCGGGCATTGGGTATCCGGCATTGGATATCAAGGTGTAGTTGTTATATCAATTCCGGTTGCATCGGAAATTAACATTGGCTGAAGACGACGCGCAAGCTATGCTTGCAAACGGGCGCTTTCTGGAGGCGAAGTTCGGGAAAAGTGAGAGCTTCGACGTGTGATACATCCTCTGCTGACCTGCTCATACTTGAATTCATTGCTCCTCTC